>MNZA01000141.1 GCA_001873375.1 Oscillatoriales cyanobacterium CG2_30_44_21 | reverse complement strand
CGCGCCGCCACTCGTTTCTTGAATTTTAAGAAAGCGCGAAACGCTATACAGCTCGTTGAGGCTTTGAGTAGTCCAGAGAAATTTGGGGAAGCGGCGTTCCGCGCCGCTTCCCCAAATTTCTCTGGGTTTTAGTTAAGCGCAAAGCGCTATAAATGTATTTTCTTTATTGTTTTTACAAGATTAATCCCCAAAAGTTAGTAAATTGTTAAGCTTTGCAAAGTAAGATGGAGTGAGATAATCATAAAAATTAACATTTTAATACTGGTGAAATATGCGGGTTGCGATCGCTGGAGGAGGGTTAGCAGGACTAGCCTGTGCCAAATATTTAGTAGACATGGGGCATCAGCCAATCTTGTTAGAACGCAGTAATGTTTTGGGCGGTTTAGTTGCTGCATGGAAAGATGCTGATGGCGACTGGGTGGAAACGGGGCTACACAACTTTTTTGGCGCTTATCCGAATATGTTGCAACTGATGGGTGAGTTGAATATTCTTGATCGTCTGCAATGGAAACGCCATGCGTTGATCTTCAATCAACCCGAAAAACCAGGCGTATTGTCATGGTTTGATGTGCCTGACTTGCCTGCACCAATTAACATCATCACCTCGATTCTGCGTAACAACGATATGCTCACTTGGAATCAAAAGATCCGCTTTGCGATCGGACTGATTCCTGCGATCGTACGTGGTGACAAATACGTCGCCTCTATGGACAAGTACACCTTTGAGGAATGGCTACAACTGCATGGCATCGGCAAAGACATCACTACCGATATTTTTATTGCCGTTTGCAAATCCCTCAAATTCATTGATCCCAATGTAATTTCGGCAACGATTCCCCTCCGCGCCCTCAACAAGTTTCTCCAACAAAAAGACGGTTCTAAAATTGCCTATCTCGATGGCGCACCCCCTGAACGCCTCTGCCAGCCCATCGTTGATTATGTAGTAGCCCGTGGTGGTGAAGTACATACAGGATCCGCCCTCAAAGAAATCGTCACCGATGCCAATGGCAATGTCGAAAAATTAATCATTCAAGGCACAGATGGCACTCCCAGCCGTGAAATCGTGGCTGATGCTTACGTTTCGGCAATGTCGGTAGATGCTTTCAAAAATTACATTCCCGCCAATTGGCAAACCCAGCCCTATTTCCAACAGCTAGATAATCTCGAAGGCGTACCTGTAATCAGTGTGCAGCTTTGGTTTGACCGCAAGCTCACCGATATTGACCATACCCTCTTTTCGCGATCACCCCTGCTCAGTGTTTACTCAGACATGAGCAACTCCTGCAAAGAATATGCTGATCCCGATAAATCCATGCTCGAGCTAGTCTTTGCCCCTGCTGCTGATTGGATTGATCGCCCCAACAGCGACATCATTGAGGCAACCCTCAGCGAACTCGCTAAGCTATTTCCTCAGCATCTTCCCAGTCCTGCGAAGGTTCTCAAGTCCCATGTGGTCAAAACTCGGCATTCAATCTATACTGCTACTCCTAACCGTGAGCAGTTCCGTCCCCAACAAGCAACACCGATCGCCAATTTCTTTTTGTCGGGTAGCTATACAGCGCAGCCCTTTTTTGGCAGTATGGAAGGGGCGGTACTTTCTGGTAAGCTAACAGCACAGGAAATCCATAAAGCAAGTCGGATCGCAAATCAAAACGCAAGTAAATCTTCTGGAAGTAAAGTCCTTGGTCGAACCTCTAACCAAAACCAGTCAAATCCATCTGTCGTCAGTGCCTAAACCGATGGGAATGCGTCAGCCAGTCAATCTCGAAGAAGCCTACGAGATCTGTCGCTGCATTACGGCTAAGTACGCTAAGACCTTTTACCTTGGCACGATGCTGATGTCAGAGGCGAAGAGGCGGGCGACTTGGGCGATCTACGCTTGGTGTCGTCGCACCGATGAGCTTGTTGATGGAATGCAAGCAGATAGTACCGATGCCGAAACCCTATTCAATTGGGAAAAGCAACTAGAAGCCACTTTTAGAGGCGATCCGATCCATGCCTCTGATATTGCCCTTGCCGATACAGTCAAGCATTACCCGATGCCGATTCAGCCTTTTAAGGACATGATTTCGGGAATGCGGATGGATCTCAAATATGATCGCTACCAAACCTTTGATGACTTGCACCTCTATTGTTATCGGGTTGCAGGAACTGTCGGCTTGATGTCGGCGGCAATCATGGGTTTTGAAACTAAAGATCCATCGATTATTAGTACCGCGACTGAAGCCGCGATCGCCTTGGGGATCGCCATGCAACTCACTAATATTTTGCGAGACATCGGCGAAGATGCCCAGCGCGGCAGGATTTATCTGCCCCTTGAGGATCTGCAATATTTTGACTACACCGAAAAAGACTTGCTCAATGGCGTAGTCGATGAGCGTTGGATGGATTTAATGCGTTTTCAGATTCAACGGGCGCGACAATTTTATCAATCTGCTGAGGATGGTATTTCGGCATTATGCCGCGATGCCCGTTGGCCAGTGTGGTCATCGCTGATCTTGTATCGCAATATTTTAAAAGCGATCGAGCGAAACAACTATGAAGTCTTTATGCAAAGAGCATTTGTACCAAACCGCAGCAAAGTTTTAGCTCTGCCTTGGGCTTGGCTCAAGTCCCAGACTTCTTAACTACAGCGCTGTAAAATCCAAAAAAATTGAGCATCGACACTTCGTGTCGATGCTCAATTTTTTTGAGAATGCAAAAATTTACGAAAGTGCAAGGAATGTCAAAATATAAAATTTGTAGCTTTCCCGATTACTATCGATCCATTCCACAGCGATATTCCCACCATATTCATTTAACATCTTTTGTATATTTGACAATCCCATTCCCTTACTGAGATTGGTATTTAGCCCGTGTAAATGTGAAGAATTAGTAAGCCTATCAACTATAGAAACTATTTGCGATCGCGTTAATAATGAGCTAATTTTCCCAATTAAAATTACTAAATGTCCATCAACAATCTTGGTTTGAATTAAAGCTGTTTTGTATTCCCTATTATTAGCTAATCGACTTAATAATAAACTGATAATATACTCAAACTGCTCGCGATTAGCTTCAATCATTGCTACTTTAGACTCATTCTCCAAAATCAGCTTATAACCCTTGCTAGCAAATAATCTATCAGCTTTAACGACAATGCTTTCTAGACATTCAGCGATATAAAATCTCGATTGCTTTTGCAATAGGCTGTCTCTCAGCAACTCATTCCCAACTTCTTCTTGAGCAAAAGCTTCCCTAATGGACTTAGCAAGTTGGGTTCCATCAGTAATCATACTTTCTAAATTTTGCTCAATTTGTTGTATGCTTTTCAACGTTTTTATATCGGTAGAAGCCAGTTTAGGAAAGATAGTATCTTCTAATTTCTTTTTAGTTAACTTGAGAAATCCTAAGAGTGAAATGATAGACATACCCAACTTTTGGGATAGATCCTTTCGCTCCTTGGTTTTACTTTTGCCTATAATCTTCTCAAACAGAGAAGACTTGCCAGATTCCATTAGATTAATGGTTTTATATTCTTCATGCACAACAATGATCTTGCCTAGCAAATGAATTTGGTCAAGATCATTAGCATTAGTGATTCTGCGGAAAACGTTGGCGATCAGAGCAGTGTAGTTACTTTGGTAGGGAATAGAAAACTTGACTTGATAGATTTCTTGACTATCTGTTTTCATGTGTCTAACAGCTTCGGCTAGCTCAAGAGGGAATACTTCTGCAAATGAAATACCCAGAGAGTCAGCGATAGAATTAGAAATAATTTCTGCAAAATTAGAGTTAATTTTTAAAATTAAATTATTACTATCTAAGAAGACAAAACCCTCGGTAGTAGTTTCTATAAAGCTAAATAGCAATTCTCCAGATTGCTCAATTCCAATGTCTAAAGATATATTCTTTAATGCTGAAGTCTGCTGCTTAAACCTCCTAAACCTAGATGACATATGGTTTAGAGCTATTCCCAAAGTTCCTAACTCATCATTGTAGCCAGTCGGAAATCTTACCTCAAAATTATCTTGAGATACTGACAAAGCTATATCAGATATCCTGATAATAGTGCGGATCTTTTGTCTGACTAGAAAATAGAAAACAACTGTAATTATTAATACGATCACAGTAGAATTAAAAACCATGTTACGAAAGAAATAATTGTTAGATATTAAGGCTTTATCTTGATTGATTTCACTGATGATCGCAATTTCTAAAGGCGCAAACCATCCGTAACTACCGACAACATTAATTGCAGCATAATTCTTATAGAAACTGCTGCCTCTTTGCCCCAGCAATGCACTTTCTATGGACATACTCATAGGGATATTTTCTTTATTTGTTAGCCCTTGCATTTCCCCCAAAGCTAAGAAAGAATTTCTATTTATCGAACCAATTAGGTAGGTATCTGTTTCAGTTTTTAAATTATTATCAATTATTAATTGATTAAGTTGTTCAGTCTTGATATTGATAAGAAAATTAAATTTATTACCTGAACTGTCAAATATTGAATGAACAAAAGCAATGATTGGTTGGTTGTCCTTAATTGTTAGATAGAAGAAGGAATTTTTAGGATTAGTTTTTTGAACCGCTTCAGACAGATCATTATTTTTGATCATGGCTTGAGTTTTTTCATAGGGCGGATTTACCTTCTGATCAATTTTTTCATCCGCACTAGATAAGACTTTCCCCGTCTTATCAAATACTAAAATAGAATTGATTTTCGGATTGCTTTTAATAATCTTTTCAAATAAGAATTTAAGGCTATCACGAATTTCGAGACCCGCCGCTTCATTGCTTTTATTATTATTTAGAAATTCAATTCTTGATATTATCTCAGGTGAATTACTTATTTTAGAAGTAACATCTTGTTCTTTCAAAAGCCATTGTCTGATTTGATCTTCTTGATCAATCCTAATATAGTTAATTTTGTCTAATGATGATGTTTTAAGGTTATTCAGATAACTTAAATTGGAAAGATAAACAATAAATATAGCCAGTATTTCGAGAGTAATTAAAAAAGCTAGTGAAGATTGAAATACTAAACTTTTATAGAATTTTTTGCGTAACTTTCTTTTAAAAAACTTTCTAAATAATTTCATTTTCTACAGATGCGTTTCTTGCGATTCTACTTGTTAAAGTTACTAACAATGATTATGCCTAGCTTAAAAATTAAAGCAAATCACGTTACTGCCGAATTATTCTATCTGAGTAGTCTAAATATGTATGACATTTATTGTCGTCAATTGTCTGGCTTACGAGCCTTGTGCTTTTCTAAGACTAGAGAACTTTTTTATGAGACTAGTTCTTTAGTTTCTAAAAATTCCTCCCACTTCACCATGCTTCTATCGTAGCTCTATCTATCAATAGTTCTCAAAGTTCAAAACAAAAAATAAAGCAATGGCTTAGCCATTGCTTTATTTGGGTAAATCTATTGGCTTTTTTTATTCACAAAAGTGTGAATGCACTTTTGTGAGTTGGTATTGGAGGGTTTTGGTTGGGATTGAGATGTACTTAGCAGCTTAGCGGATGTACTCTTTTAAGACACTATTGCGGTTCGGGTGACGCAACTTGCGGAGGGCTTTAGCTTCGATTTGACGAATACGTTCGCGGGTGACGTTGAAGATCTGCCCGATCTCTTCGAGGGTTTTCATGCGTCCATCGTCTAAGCCGTAGCGCAGGCGCAAGACATCGCGTTCTCTGGGACTGAGAGTGCCTAACACACTTTCAAGATCTTCGCGCAGGAGGCTCTTGGCAACTTGATCATCAGGGGTTTCACCTTCGGATTCGATGAAGTCACCGAGGCGCGAGTCTTCTTCTTTACCAATAGGAGTTTCCAACGAGATTGGCAACTGGGCGGATTTGGCAATGAACCGCAGTTTTTCGATGGTCATCTCCATGCGGGTGGCGATTTCTTCTTCCGTTGGCTTGCGCCCCATCTCTTGAGAAAGCAACTTAGTTGTTTTCTTGATGCGGGAAATGGTTTCGTAAAGGTGGACGGGAAGACGAATTGTCCGAGATTGATCGGCGATCGCCCTTGTAATTGCTTGACGAATCCACCATGTGGCGTAGGTTGAGAATTTGTAACCCTTTTCGTGGTCAAACTTTTCCGCTGCACGAATTAAACCCAAACTGCCTTCTTGGATTAAGTCTTGGAATGACAAGCCACGGTTCATGTACTTTTTGGCGATCGACACCACCAGACGCAGGTTGGACTGCACCATCTTGTCCTTGGCTCGGCGACCTGAATGGAGACGCTTACGAAATTCTCCTAGGGGCATCCCCATCTTGATCGCCCAATCAGGCTCTCTGACATCATCAGGATGGCAGTCAGCTTCAGTCGCCAATTCTTCACGCTTTAGCTCTAACTCAAGAAGGTCAGCGATCTTACGCGCTAGCTCAATTTCTTCATCGGCTCTGAGTAAACGGATGCGACCGATTTCTTGAAGGTAGAGGCGGATCGAGTCTTCAGTAAAATGTTTTTTCTTGGTTTGACTAGCTCTTTTCTTTGTCCCTTTTGCTTTGCCAGTTTTATCAGGGTCATCATCCGAGTCGTCATCCGAGTCATCACTATCGTCCTTGTCGAGTTCGATGTCATCATCCAGTTCTTCAAGGTCTTCTTCGATTTCTTCGAGATTGCCGATAGGCTTGCCAACTGGCAACTTAATTTCAATTGGTAGGTCGATGGCTGCTTTGCTCATGCCAGATTCCTCAGATCCATACTGTCTAAAACTTCGTGCTATAGGGGGATTTACACCTAGATGATTGTAGCTTGCCAAACACAAAAATGGTGGTTTAAGCTATTCAAAATTGTTAACACAATATCTACAATGCTGATTAGCAGCACTGCTATTTATTGATTTGGTGTAATTCTTAACTCCCGCACTTATTACATTTACACTTATAGTCTAATGATGGGCGGGTCGGTTGAAAAAGTTTTTTTAATGGAGAAATTTAGTGCTTATTGAAGTGATTTACATAAAATAGGGATGATTAGCAGATACATTTGTTAAGTATTATTAATTAACGATTATGATTAAACCCAATAAAATATCTTTAGCCTCCGTTGGTTTGTATATTGGTGGAATTTTATTTGCAGTTGGATTTTGGGCTTACTCAAAAGGAAACTCAACTTTAAATTTGGTTGGCTTTTTCTATGGGTTTCCGATTCTGTTGGGTGGGTTTGCTTTTAAGTCCTCAGAAGTTGCTCCATCGCCTCTAGTTGTAGAGACTTCGGAAGAGGTGGCAAATTTGCGAAAACTTCAAGAAACATCAACCCAAAAGCAGCTACGCAAGGATGTCACACGTTACCGCTATGGTATCAAGGCGCATTTAGATGAGGTGCTGGAGAAGTTGGGCATGAGTCCTACTGATGAGGAGCGTCCTTTGTTGATTGGGCTTTATGAAGAAATTTCTCACGCGGAAGAGGCTAGTGGTTTTTATGGTTTAGTTTTGAGATTTCATTCTCCTTTGATGAGTTTTGAGGCTTGGCAAGAGAAGCAGGATAAATTGACCAGATTTTTTGGCCCAGGAATAGTGGCGGCTGTGACTAAGTTAGAAAATAATGATGTTGATCTTCATTTAATTGCTGTTCCCCCATTATTGGCTAATTCTTGAGAAGATAAAGGACTTGCGGCTCAATACACTACCAAATATAAAACTAAAAATTGGTGGGGCGGCGAAGCTGCCCCACTAACTTTTGAAAACTAGGATTAGCATTCTATTTTCTCGCAACTTCCTAATAGCGTTTTGCACTGAATTATAAGCCCAGAGAGATTTTTAAGCGTCGCTTAAAAATCTCTCTGGGTTTTCAAACAAAGAAATGGCTTAGCCATTTCTTTGTTTGTTTTTAATCGTTGTTATATTTTGCAGCCTGAAGGTCTGGCGAGAACTGACCAGACTTTAGCCGATGAATTTCTGTATGTATCGATCCATCGGCGTACAGACGTAAATGACGGAATGCGGGGGCTAGCTCATCGACTTGGAAAGTGGGCGTTTGTGGTCGAAATTGGACGCAGGTTGATGGGGATACGAGGCAGCGCACAGAGTCATGAAGCGTTTGATGGATTTGGTCAAAGTCTTGGTGGGCGTGACCATTGATCACGATTTTGATCTGCGGGTGGCGATCGCCTGTTTCCCAAAATTGATCTTGATTGGTTAAACAAATACTATCCATCCAAGGGGAGCCGATCGCCACGGCAGGATGATGAAAAGCGATTAAGGTAGGGCGATCGCGTTCACTATTTAACTGCTCTTCTAACCAAATCAACTCTGATTTTGCTAAATATCCCTCTACGGCTTGGGTAACTACAGAATTTAGCAATATGATTTTCCAATTACCAATGTTTAGCGATCGCGCCAAACTCACATATTCACTGGGTAAGTGTTTTTGCATAACGGCTAAATTATCATGATTTCCCGCTAGACAATAGGCAGGGATTTGATAACTATCAAGGATATTTCGCATTCGTTGATATGATTCAACGCTGCCATCTTGAGACAAGTCTCCTGTTAGCAGTAGCAAATCCACATTGGGTAAAGTCTGTTTTACTTCCGCTAAGACGGCTTTAAATGATCCGTCTGTGGGGATGCCAACTAAAAGGCGATCGCTTTCTGCAAATAGGTGAGTATCTGTTAAATGTGCGATCGAAATAAAATGATTTGGGGCTAAACTTTTTTTCATTTAAATTATGTTACTCGGTAAGTCTCGTACCTATCACGATCCTATTCATGGCGCGATTACCCTTGATGGCAAAGATGCGACTGAATATTTATTGATTCAATTAATTGATACGCCCGAATTTCAACGGCTGCGCCGTATCCATCAGCTTGATATTGCTTATTTCACATTTCATGGAGCTGAGGGATCGCGGTTTACCCATTCGCTAGGAGTAATGGCGGTGACTCGCCGCGCCTTCGATGCGATCGCGATCAAATATCCTTATCTCAACGTCCATCGCACCGTAGTTTTAGTGGCGGCGCTGCTCCATGACCTCGGGCATGGCCCCTATAGTCATGCCTCAGAAGAGGTATTTGGTAGTAATCATGAAATATGGACGCGGCGATTGCTGAGGTTTGGCAAAATCGGTGAAGTTTTAAATAATTTTTCTGAGAACTTGATTACCGACTTAGAAAAGGTATTTACCAAAAAATATGATGTGCCTTTTATTTATCAACTTATTTCCAGTCAAATTGATTGCGATCGCCTTGACTATTTGGAGCGTGATAGCTATTTCACAGGTGCGAAGTATGGACAACTCGATTTAGATCGCATTTTGTTAGCGATGAAGTTTGATCCGATTACGCAATGCTTGGTAATTGGGCGAAAGGGGATGGTGGCGATCGAGCATTATTTAACAGTGCGACATTTTATGTATTTGCAAATCTATAACCATCGCAAAAATTTAGCCGCCAGATTTCTATTAGAAAGAATTTTTCGCCGCGCTAAGGCTTTAATTGCGGAGGGTAAAAATGATTTTGTTTTTAGCGATCGCACTATGCTCAGTTGGCTAACCCAAGATCCGCAGTCGCTTAGCTGTGCCGAATATTTTGCTTCTGACGATATTGTTTTTGCCTATCATTTACATCGTTGGCGCGATAGTCTAGACCCTACCTTATCGGATTTGTGCAGGCGCTTTCTAGATCGCAATTTATTTCGAGTCACCGATATTTCTGACCTAGATGATGTGCAGCAGCAGTCGAGCCTTGATGTCTGGCGCGAGAAATTGACTAATCAAGGATTAGAGTCTAAATACTATTGTGGAATCAAAGTTGCTCGCACTAAAGGTTACAGCATCTATAAACAGGGGATTAATGTGCAGACTGAGCAGGGCTTGCAGGATATCGCCAAGTTGTCGCCATTGGTACAGGCGATCGTCAAGCCCACTCAAAAAACTTGGCTAGTCCATCCATAGCGAGTGGCGGCGCGAAGCGCCGCCACTCGTTTTTAGAGAACTCTAAGGATAGTGGGGATGCTGTGCATAGTTGGCAAATCATGGATTGCCGCGATCGCTGCTTGCAGATTAAACTCGCTTACTTTTTGGGTCACTACCACAATCTCAGCTAGCCCGTCATGGACTGTCGTTTTTTGTAAGATCGCATTCAAACTTACAGAGTGCTTGCCAAACGCAGTTCCCAAGTCACCGATCACCCCAGCTTTGTCGTGGGTGAGCAGACGCACATAGAACTGCGCGACCGTATTGGCGATCGGCGCAACTTTAGCGTAATGCTCATGGGAGCAGCCCATCAAACTATTGATCTGATTGGGCATAGATTTGAGGGCTGCCGCCACATTAATGATGTCTGCAACTACAGCACTTGCTGTCGCCCCAGAGCCAGCCCCAGGTCCTGAAAAGACAACTTCGCCAATGGGATCGCCTTCGATGCGGATGGCATTGGTCACGCCATTGATATTGGCTAGAGGATGTTGGATCGGCACAAGGGTGGGATGTACTCTGATTTCGAGGTTACTGTCTCCGTCTGTTTTTGGACGTTTGGCAATTCCTAATAATTTGATCGTAAAGCCCAGTTCCTTGGCATAGCCAATATCGGCGCTAGTAATGGAGCGAATCCCTTCACGATAAATGTCTTCAACTTTGACGCGATCGCCAAAGGCAAGGCTCGCTAAAATCGCCATCTTGTCCGCCGCATCAAACCCATCAACATCGGCTGTAGGATCGGCTTCGGCATAGCCTAGCTGCTGCGCTTCGGCGAGGGTCGCTGCAAAATCAGCGCCTTCAAAATACATCCGACTAAGAATGTAATTAGTCGTGCCATTGACGATCCCCGTCAGTTCACTAATCCGATTGCCACCGAGACTTTGTTTTAAAGCTTGAATTACAGGAATACCGCCACAGGCGGCGGCTTCTAGCATTACATATATGCCTTTTTGCTTAGCGGCTGTAAAAATTTCACTACCATGTCTGGCAATTACCGCCTTGTTTGCTGTGACAATATGCTTGCCATTGGCGATCGCCTTTAATATCAGACTCTTTGCTGGTTCGATACCGCCGATCAACTCCACCACAATATCAATGGCTGGATCATTAACAATCGACTCTAAATTATCCGTAATCAGGTCAGGAGCGATCGCCACATCACGCTGCTTGTTTAGCGATCGCACTCCCACCCGCGCAATTTTGATCTCAGGTAACAGGGGATGACGACCTATAGGATCTTGCAAAATCTTCGCGACACCCGTACCAACTGTTCCTAATCCGAGAATTCCAACTTTATACGTCACAGTCTTAATTTGTTCTAAGTATTAAAAATTTATTGTAGTTTTTTTTAGTAACAATCCGAAACACATAGCGCTATGCGCTTTCCATATTTTCCTTGGTTTGCAAATTGCTGTAAAAACTAAAAAACTTGTTATTCAAAAGCCAGCCTAGAGCTGGCTTTTGAATAACAAGTTTTTACAATAAGAACAACTAAAATTAAGCTATGGCAACCAAAATATCTTTCTTACTATTATTTGAAATATGAAGCCAATCCATGTCCGAAATCTCAAGGTGAGAGCAAGGGATCATGTCACAGCAAGTTACATTTGCAATAGTGCCTTCATAGATCTGTAACATTCCTTCCTTGGGCGACATAAATTGAATGCATTGAGTAGGAAATACGGATCTTTCTAAAAAAGTAGGGCTAGGCTGGGATAGGCGCACAATTTGGATAAATTCGCTCTCATTGCGATAGAGGCAAACTATCTGATTAGAGGAGTTGTTTAAACTCTGTGGGTGAAGGCTCTGCGAGTTGAATTGCAAATTGACTTTATACATATTTTTTAAACTGAATAAATCTAAAGTTTTATCTGTGAATTATCTAACTATATGTTATCGTCCCATGACTTAACGTGATATAGCACACATATTCCAAGTTTCTTAACCTTTGAGCAGTGCGCGGCGAAGCCGCGCACTGCTCAAAGGAATTGGCGACGCTGCAACACAACCTCATTTCATAATCGATTCATTATCTACCATTAGAATATGTTATATTTTAAAAAATGAATCAATTATGAAATACTTTCATGACGCGATCGCTAGGACTCAATCAAAACAATGGACAAGGTTTTAACTCTTCAAAAACCTGTTTAAAAATTTTGGCGAGCTTCTTGGTCATGCTGGAAATTAGTGGTTGCACCCTACCAAGCAATAATTCTTTACAAACAAATAGCCAGTCTGAAAATATTGCCAATAGAGATCGCCAAGGCAAAAAAGTAATCTTGACCACATTCACGGTGTTAGCAGATATGGCGCAAAATGTGGCGGGTGATAAGGCGATCGTGGAGTCAATTACCAAAGTGGGGGCAGAGATCCATGGCTATCAGCCCACTCCTAGCGACTTACAACGTGGTCAAAAGGCAGACTTAATTTTAGACAATGGCTTAAATCTTGAGCGTTGGGCGGAGCGTTTTTACAATAGTTTTCCTAAAGTAACCCGCATTACTTTGAGTGAAGGGATTACGCCCATAGATATTGCTGAAGATAGCTACCAAGGCAAGCCTAATCCCCATGCTTGGATGTCTCCTCAAAATGCTCTGATCTATGTGGAAAATATCCGTAAAGCCCTAAGTCAAATCGATCCGACCAATGCTAAGACCTATGCAGCAAATGCCAAAGCCTACAGTCAACAGATTCAGGATCTCGACTCCAAACTAAAGCAATCTATTTCGACAATTCCTGCTGATAAGCGCTATCTGACCAGTTGCGAAGGTGCTTTCTCCTATCTGGCTCGCGACTACGGACTGCAAGAGGTCTATATCTGGTCAGTTAATGCCGAACAGCAAGCAACACCCAGACAAGTCCAGAAAGTAATCGATACAGTCCGAGCGAAACAGATTCCTACCGTATTTTGTGAAAGCACAGTCAGCAATGAAGCCCAGATGCAAGTGGTCAAGGAAACAGGCGCAAAATATGGCGGTGTATTTTATGTTGATTCTCTCTCTCCGCCCGATGGCAAAACTCCCACCTATCTAAAGCTTTTAGAACATAATGTCGATACCTTGGTAAAAGGATTAAGCCCCTAAAAGATAGCAAGAGAAAACCTTTACAAATTAAATACCAATTTAAAAAAAGAAATTAAGTAAGGAAAATCGCTATGCCTGAAATCAATATTGATATTGAGAATGTAACCGTTGCCTATTACGGTAAAGTCGCGTTACATAGCGCGTCCCTACAACTCAAGGCAGGCACAATTTGTGGATTAGTGGGCATGAATGGCGCTGGTAAATCCACTCTATTTAAAGCGGTAATGGGTTTTGTAAAGCCTCTAACTGGTCGGGTACTAATCAATGGTTTACCAATCCGCCGCGTTCAAAAAGAAAGTTTGGTCGCCTATGTCCCGCAATCAGAAGAAGTGGATTGGAACTTTCCTGTGAGTGTCTATGACGTGGTGATGATGGGACGCTACGGCTACATGAACTTTTTGCGGATTCCAAATGATCGCGATCGCCAATTTGTGAAGGCAAGCCTCGAACGTGTGGAAATGTGGGAAATGCGCGATCGCCAAATCGGAGAGCTATCAGGCGGGCAGAAAAAACGCGCTTTCTTTGCCCGTGCCTTAGCGCAACAGGGCAAGGTCTTGTTATTAGATGAGCCATTTGCAGGTGTGGATATCAAAACTGAAAAGATGATGATCCATCTGTTGATGGAATTGCGCGATGCTGGTTATACGGTTTTGATTTCCACCCATGATTTGACCTCAATCACCACATTTTGCGATCAAGTGGTCTTGATCAATCGCACGATCCTTGCCTATGGCGAAACTTCAGAAGTATTCACTGAGGAAAATCTGGCGCGTACCTTTGATGTGAAGGATGAACAAGAGATCGGACTTAGCGGCACAAAGCGCTAGAGATAAGTAACCAAAAACCAAGGATGTCGTTCCGCCCGCGGAACGACATCCTTGGTTTTTAGGTCACTCATGCCTGGATACTTAGTGACAAAATCTCTCTGGACTCCTAAAAGACAGGCGCTGTTAATCTAAAAAATGATGGAGTGCAGTATACAATTGTTTGAGTATATTGTTTGAAGAAAAATTTGCATGGCTGAACTGGCTCTATCATCGGCTAAGGTTGATCGCTCTGCTCTCACTCCCATGATGCAGCATTACATCGAAATGAAAGAGCAATATCCCCATGCGGTGATGTTGTATCGATTGGGAGATTTTTTTGAGGCTTTTTTTGAAGATGCGGAATTAATTTCACGGGAACTGGAATTAGTCTTAACGGGGCGCGATGGTGGTAAAGCGATCGGCAGAATTGCAATGGCGGGCATTCCTTATCATGCACTCGATCGCTACGCTAATCAGTTAGTTGAGAAAGGTTATTCGATCGCTGTTTGTGATCAAATGGAAGCAGCATCGGAAGCACAAGGACTAGTGCGCCGTGAAGTAACGCGCGTAATCACTCCAGGCACGGTCATTGAAGAGGGAATGCTAGCGGCGAAGAAAAATAATTTTTTGATGGCGATCGTCAATGGCGGCGACAATTGGGGCTTGGCTTGTACTGATATTTCCACTGGCGAATTTTTTGTAACCCAGTTAAATAGTGCTGAACAATTAATTCAAGAACTATTGCGCTTGCAACCTGCGGAAGTTTTAGTTCCCATTGATGTTCCTAATCCGCAATTATTTCGAGGTTCCAAAACGGATAAAGCTGACGTGTTTTGGGAAGGGATAGCTAAAAAAAATAAATCTATCTTACCTGAACCCTATAGCGCCTTGCCTGAAAGCTTCTGTTACACGCCGCGATCGCAATTTGGTTTTGCTTTAGCGGAAGCTAAACAAAGGATTCTCGATACTTTTAAAGTGCGATCGCTAGAGGGCTTTGGTTGTAAATCCTTACCCCTAGCAATTAGAGCCGCAGGCGGGATTTTAGAATATTTAGAATCCACTCAAAAATCAGTGCAGATGCCCCTGCAAGGGATTTCTACCTATGCGATCGCCGATTACTTGGTTCTTGACAATCAAACTCGCCGCAACTTAGAAATCACTCAAACTGTGCGCGATGGAACTTACTATAGTTCCTTATTGTGGGCGCTCGATAAAACTACCACAGGCATGGGCAGTCGGACCTTGCGGCGGTGGTTGTTGCAACCTCTCAAAGATATTGCAGCGATTAATGAGCGACTCGACACTATTACCGAACTATTCAAACAACATTCTCTCAGAAAGAATCTGCGAAGTTGTCTTAGTCAAATCTATGACATTGAGCGGCTATGTAGTCGCATTGGAGCAGGCACAGCCAATGGGCGCGATTTAATTGCTGTGGCAGTTTCCCTAGAAAGAATGCGGGATGTAGCGGATGTGGTGGCTAAGTCAAGTTCTATCTATTTACAAGTTTTACAATCTGTACCGTCAGAGCTAATCCATTTAGGTACTCAATTGCAAAAGACTCTCGTAGAAGAACCACCGATTTATATTACAGAAGGTAATATTATCCGTTCGGGGGTAAACGAACAGCTAGATGTCCTCCGCCAACAGAGTCGCGATGATGTGGAATGGCTCGCTGCCTTTGAAAAACAAGAAAAGGAACGCACAGGGATCAATACTCTCAAAGTCGGCTTTAACAAGGCTTTTGGCTATTACATCAGTATCTCGCGCGGTAAAAGTGAACAAGCGCCTGCCGATTACATTCGTAAGCAAACTCTCACCAATGAAGAGCGCTACATTACGCCAGAGCTTAAAGAGAGAGAAACCAGAATTCTCAATGCTGACAGTGAGCTAAAGCAATTGGAATATGATTTATTCTTGGAGTTGCGATCGCTTGCGGCAAAACATATCGAACCAATGCGAACCCTTGCCACGGCTCTCGCCGCCGCCGATGTCCTATGTAGCCTTGCTGAAGTTGCGGTCACTTATAATTATTGTCGTCCTCAAGTAACTGGCGATCGCGCGATCGCGATCATTAATGGTCGTCATCCTGTCGTTGAGCAGTCTCTTCCCGCAGGATTTTTCGTTCCCAATTCTGTCTACTTAGGTTTTGATTCCACCCAAGCACAAGAATCATCTCCAGATTTAATTGTGCTAACTGGTCCCAATATGAGTGGCAAAAGTATCTATCTGCGACAGGTGGGCTTAATTCAACTCATGGCTCAAGTTGGGAGTTTTGTACCTGCGGAGTCGGCGACTTTGGGAATATGCGATCGCATTTTTACCCGTGTTGGTGCGGTCGATGACTTAGCCACAGGACAATCTACTTTTATGGTCGAAATGAATGAAACTGCGAATATTCTTAACCATGCCAAGGAAAACTCTTTAGTATTGCTTGATGAAATTGGGCGCGGCACTTCCACCTTTGATGGCATGGCGATCGCTTGGTCAGTTGCCGAATATATTGCTAATAAAATTAAGGCGCGCGGCATTTTTGCAACCCACTACCATGAGCTAAATGAGCTAGCCAGTCTGCTTCCCAATGTGGCAAATTTTCAAGTGACAGTTAAAGAACTAGAGGATGAAATTGTCTTTTTGCACCAAGTTCAAGCGGGAGGTGCAGATCGTTCCTATGGAATTGAAGTCGGTCGCCTAGCAGGTTTGCCACCGACGGTGATCATTCGCGCCAAGCAAGTATTGGAACAAATCGCCAACAACAGTCATATTGCCACAGGTTTGCGGTCAGGCAATGGTGAGAAGGAGAAGCAAAAAATTAAAGATAAATCTGGCGATCGGCAACAGCAATCAGCAGAAAGCCAAATGTCAATCTTTGATTCCTAACTACTTAAACAAAGAAATGGCGTAGCCATTTCTTTGTTCGGTATAAACTAAAAACCCAGAAAGTTGTTCCAACCGCGTAGCGGTTGGAACAACTTTCTGGGTTTAGTTTTTAATTAAGACGAGCTACTTAAAAACCCTTACTAGATTTGGCTTTCAATTAACAAAAGTGTAGTCACATTTCTTTCAATTGACAACCAAACGAGTGAGTTGCGTAGCAACTCACTCGTTTACTTAGCGAATATCGTAGCCAAATAAATTAGGATTAGCCCCGTCTAGCTTAATGTCGGCTAAACCATACTCCGCCCAGCGCCGAGTTACCATGTTGGCAACATCAGGATCGCTTTCTAAGGGATCTCCCCAATCGCGATCGGTTTCAGGATAGATTTTTGTGGTTGCGTCAATGCCCATCCTGCCGCCGAGTCCTTCCTTCTCACAAGCGAAATCAAGGGAGTCGAAAGGATTGTCAGGCAAGATGAATACATCGCGGGTGGGGTCAACTTTGGAACTCAGCGCCCAGACGACTAAGCGCGGATCGCGGATATTGATCGTATGGTCAACCACAATTACAAATTTGGTGTAAGTAAATTGTGGCAATGCACTCCAAAAAGCCAGTGCCGCTCGTCTTGCCTGTCCTGGATAAGCCTTTTTGATAGAGATAATCGCCGCTTTGTAGGAAAGAGCTTCCATTGGTAAGAAGAAGTCGGTGATTTCGGAAACTTGTTGCCGCAGAATTGGTGTGTAGATGCGGTTTAAGGCGATCGCCATCATTGCTTCTTCCTTTGGAGGCAGCCCGCTAAAGGTGGTCAAATAAATGGGGTCTTTGCGGTGAGTCATGCAGTGGAACTTGATCAATGGCGCTTGCTCGTTAATACCGCCGTAATAACCCATATGATCGCCGAAAGGGCCATCAGTGCCAACTTCATGGGGCGTAATTGTTCCTTCTAAAATATATTCGGCACAGGCGGGAACTTCTAAATCAAGGGTTTTACATTTGGTAAGTTGCACGCCCTCATTTCCATATAGACCTGCAAAAATCCATTCCGATAAGTCTACAGGAATTGGAGTTGCCGCCGCCATAATTAAGACAGGATC
This sequence comes from Oscillatoriales cyanobacterium CG2_30_44_21, assembly GCA_001873375.1. Lineage (GTDB taxonomy): Bacteria > Cyanobacteriota > Cyanobacteriia > Pseudanabaenales > Pseudanabaenaceae > Pseudanabaena. Next base: position 12,221 of record MNZA01000141.1, on the reverse strand, counting down.
GACACCGATCGCGATCGCAATTTCTAATTTTTTACCCGCCTCAGTTGCCTTGCGTAAATGTCTGGCTCCGCCGCGCACTGACAGCCATTGCACCGTCATCGTATTTTTTGACTGTTGTTGCAGACGATAAACACCGACATTAGGAATACCATTTTCCACGTCTTTGGTGATTACTAGCGCCAAAGTAACTGCTCGTCCGCCATCCTTGGGATAGGGTTTGAGAATGGGAATCTGATTGAGATCAACGGCATCTCCTTCTAGTACCACCTCTTGACAAGGAGCATTTCCAAAGAGAACCTTTTGCGGACGAGACTTAACTACATCAAAGAGAATCTTGCCAAACTCGATCGCCTGTGAAATCTTCTTAGGTGGTTTGGGACTTTGGAGTTTGCCTAACTTCACACCGAGGACTTCTAATTCTGACTGTTCCTTCATACCCATTGCCCAGCACACCCGTTCCACAGTGCCTAGCAGATTTACTGCTACTGGTGTTTTATAGCCCTTGACATTCTCAAATAATAGAGCTGGTCCTGCTGATTGCAACAGTCGATTGCTGATCTCGGCAATTTCTAGTTGAGGGTCAACTAGGGCTTTAACACGGTGGAGTTGGTTGCGCTCTTCGAGCAGGTTTAGAAACGATCGCAGGTCACGGGTCATAGGGGCTAAGTCAATAGGGCAAAGATGCAACCATTGTAACTAATAATGTATTTTGATTAGTGGCGGGTCACGCTTTGCGCGGCACGCCGTAATTTGAGAAAAGCCAACATCCTATGAATTCCAAACAACTGCCGCCGCCCCACTTTCTGCAACCACTCCAAGCATGGGCGCAACGAATTTGTACCACCTTTCGAGGGCTAGTTAAACCTTTGCAAGAATGGCGCGAGGGCAGTCGTTTGGTGAGTACCAAGTTTTTGGGATGCTTGCTAGTCATCATATTGGGAACTTTGCCCTTTCTAGAAAATGCTCAAACAGGGGTGATTGGAGTTGCCGCTGCGATCGCGTGGTTGATGTTGTGGCTTAGCGATCGCCCTGAAAAATCCCGAAATCTCTGGACACCAATTCATACACCCTTGCTGAGCTACTGGTTTATTGCCGTACTGGCAACCCTGTTCACTGCGTCCAATGTGCGGATGGCGGCTCTGGATGGTTTGCTGAAATTGACAATTTATTTACTTGCCTTTGTCTCACTAAATCGGGTCATGGGAGCAGGATGGCGATCATTATTAATCGGTGCTTATCTAGTTTCCACCTTGATCGCCAGTGCCTACGGCATACAGCAATGGTTTCTGGGCGCACCTGAGCTTGCCACATGGACAGATCCCACCTCACAGTCGGCAGGGATTACGCGGGTTTACAGTTTTTTGGGCAATCCTAATTTGTTTGCTGGCTACCTAATGGCGGCTCTGCCTTTGGGCGCGATCGCGGCTTTACGTTGGCAAAGTTGGGGATTTAAGGCTTTGGGCGCAATCACCGCTTTAGCGGGGGGATTTTGTATTGTGCAAACCCAGAGCCGAGGCGGATTATTGGGATTAGCTGCCGCCTTGCTTACTTTGGGATTGCTTTTAGTCTATTGGTGGGGCAGGCGCTTACCGACTTGGACATTGCCTGCGGCTCTAGGGGGCATGGCTGGAGCGATCGCGGTGGGAACCTTTGTGATCCCTGCTTTGCGGACGAGGGTTTTGAGTATCTTCGGCACTGCGGATAGTAGTAATGCTTTTCGGGTAAACGTGTGGGCAGCGGTGATTGGCATGATCAAAGCCAGACCACTTTTAGGGATTGGGGCTGGCAACAAAGCCTTTAATTTGGTTTATCCCCTCTATCAGCGATCAGGTTATAGCGCCCTCGGAACCTATTCTGTGCCGTTAGAAATTACTGTAGAAACAGGGATCATTGGATTTATTTGTTATGGTTGGCTGGTGGCGACAGTGATCTATCAAGGCTGGTTAATTCTCAATCGGCTCAGAAGCGATCGCGATGCCGATGGGCTATGGGTTATTGCCGCGATCGCCACAATTGCAGGAATGATCGTACATGGGCTATTTGATACAGTTTGGTATCGCCCACAGGTGCAGTTAATTTGGTGGTTGGCGATCGCCTTGATCAGCAGTTTGTACGCTCCCAGAACTCCAAAAAGCTGATTCGCCCGCTTTGCGGGCGAATCAGCTTTTTGGAGTTCTCAAATAAAGAAATGGCGTAGCCATTTCTTTATTTGGTATTAGAAAAAGTCGGCGGTAATTTTGACAACGGCGGAACAACTTGCATTTGGTTGCAGGACAGTCAAATATTCTTTGGTATTTAGAGCATTGCGAGTGGCGCTCCAAGGCTCAAGACAATAGAAATCTTTGCCCTTGACTGTCCAAAACACGAGGTAAGTAAAGAAATCATCGTAATCAATACTAATTTTGAGATTGCGGCTGTTATCGATCACAGAAGTGGAACGGCTCGATAGATTGCCAAAGACAGCATCAATTTCATCTTGATCAAAATCAAATTTTCCATCGAAAGCAAAATTTTCTTTAGTGCGATTATCCTGATATTTGGTAGATGGAATCGACACTTCAATCTGACTCTTATCGCCGCAGGAGAAATAAGGATGGAAACCTGCCGAGAAAGGCATGGGAGTTGTAGAAAGGTTCTTGTATTCTTGGTGAATCTCTAGGGTGTGACCACGCAGAACGTAAGTAAAAGAAATTTGGAAGTCAAAAGGATAAACTAGCTTAGTTTTTTCATTGCTAATTAAGGCGATCTTTAAACTCGCACCTTCGTGATCAGCATGGGATGTCACTGTCCAAGGGAGTTCCCGCGCAAAACCATGTTGTTTGATCTGATAGGTTGTATCTTCCACATTATAAGAATCATTAGGAAGATTGCCACAGAGAGGGAATAGAATGGGATTACCGCCTCTCACGCTCAGTTCAGGGCTTTTAAATCGCTCTGTATCCAGATAGAAAACTTCTTTGCCATTGATTTGCCAACTGGTGACAATACCACCGCGTTCTGGCACAACTTCTATTACAGAAGCAGCACTCTCATCAGACAGAGTGTATGTAAGATACTGCTTTTGCTCAGAGGAAACTTTATACACAGATTTGACCTTGATAAATGTTTAGGCTTGCAGCAGATTATACAGCTCTTCGCGCTTAAACTCGAACCAAGAATGAATTTAAAAGCGTTGCAAAGCAACGCTTTTAAATTAGATAAAGGTTGGCGTGGAACGCCAACCTTTATTTATGGAATTGGTGGCATAATTGGATTCTAGTTGCTAGATGTCTTTTTATGAGCGATCGTCAATCCAACAAACCCAGTCAATCGCCTGAAATAATATTAAATAAATCATTGGCAAGTTCTAATTTGTGTGATTCTCTCGAAGGCTGCGTACTAGTTGTCGATGACAATCCCACTAATTTGAGTGTGTTAGTCAACTTGTTGCGAAATGTAGGGCTGCGAGTTTTAGTCGCAACCGATGGCGAAAGCGTAATTGAACAGATAGCTTATGCCAAACCTGATTTGATCTTGCTAGATGTGATGATGCCAGGGATTGATGGCTTTGAGACCTGTCAGATTCTCAAAGCAAATCCCGAAACCAAAAGGATTCCTATTATTTTTATGACGGCACTTTCGGAGACAGTCGATAAGGTGCGTGGGCTGTCATTGGGGGCGGTGGACTATGTGACTAAGCCCTTTGAGCATGAAGAGGTATTGATTAGGATTCGCACTCATTTGACGATCGCCAAACAGCAGGAAACAATTGAATTACAGAATCTCAATCTCCAAAATGAAATTAGCGATCGCCAACGTGCCGAAGAATCTCTCAGGATATTTCTCCATGCAGTTTCCCATGATCTGCGTAATCCCGTCACAGGCTTGATGATGGTGCTAGATAACTTAGCGAAGACGGCAACAAACCCAGATGCAGATATATTATTACCGCAAGCAACGTTAAAGCGAATGCGTCAAAGTGGCGATCGCCAGTTGCATTTGATTAATTCCCTATTGGAGTCCCATGTCAATGATGTGCATGGCATGGTTATTCAAGCTCAGCCTGTGCATATTGCGATCGTGATTCAAGATGCCATTGATGATCTCCAGCCTCTACTGGATAAAGAAGAAGCAGAAGTTAGTTTAAAAATTTTCCAAGATTTACCCGCCGTAATGGTTGATTCTGGTTATTTATGTCGAGTCTTTCAAAATCTGATTGCCAACGCAATTAAGCATAATCCGCCTCAATTAAAACTAACTATTTCAGCTAGCGCCAAAGATGATCAACAAATTCTCTGCACCGTGGCTGATAGCGGCGTAGGTATGACTCCAGAACAAACGCAAAATCTATTTGAACTTTATACCAAGAGTAACAGCAAGCTAAATCGGCGATCGCTAAGTCTTGGATTGGGGCTGTATATTTGCCGCCAAATTATCCAAGCCCATGGAGGAGAGATTTGGGTTAATTCGGAACTAAATCGGGGTTCTCAATTTTATTTCACCTTACCAATCGCTTGAGATGGAGCACTTCACGCTCAACCCCAAACCGAGAACAATCTTGAAAGCTTTGCTTTGTAGGGCTTTCAAGATTGTTCTCGGTTTGCTTGATCGGCAATTGTTGTATGATCAGTAAAGTAATGCTAAGACTTGATCGCCTGATCAATCCGATAGATTAATTTGCTATGAAAACAGATCATTCGCACTATACCCAAACTCAGATTTCTGCGTGGTTGCGGGGATTGATGAGCGTGGCTCTTGCAGACAACGACTACAGCACACCCGAACAGCAATTATTCGATCAAATCAGTCACAGTGAAGAATGGGTAGAGGGAATAACCTTCTCAAGTTTTGAGCCGATCGCTGCTCAAGATTTAGCCTTAGGATTGGGGAAAGATCGCGCCACGGGAGAAAACTTTTTACGCATGGCGGTAATGATGGCTCTCGCCGATGGAAAGTACACCGATACTGAGGATGCCGTGATTCAAGACTTCAGCAAAGCCCTTGGTCAGGAAGTAAAAGCAATCAATGATTTGCGAAAAAATCTAGAATCAGCTTCGCATCACGAAGAACACCATCCTCGATTGTTGGAACCCGTCAAAGAATGGCTCGATCACATGGACATCCATGATTCCCGTCTTGCCAATCTAATCTGTAAGGTGATTCCTGCCCAATGCCCATTTGAGCGCGATATCGTTCTATTTGGACGAAAAATTATGCACATTCCCGCCATGTGTGAGATCAATCCTCTATACGATCAACTGGTCGGCTTACGATTTCGATCGCTAAGTTATCTAGCCGACAAAGGCGAAGATGTCTCCAGATATTGCTAAAGCGCTTTGCGCGTCTCTATACCAAATCAAGAAATGGCTATGCCATTTCTTGATTTGAAAAATCCCAAGACAGAAAGCGCGGCTCCGCCGCGCTTTCTGTCTTGAGGTTTGCTTACTGAGGTTTATTTGAAAATGAACTAACTACTTGCTTGAGCGTTAGTAAAACTAGCCCGATCGCGATAATTGCAAAAATCATCGTTGCTCCCGAACCCATCGCCAGCAGGACAGTACGCACAATATTGGCAATGCGATTGGCAAGCGTATTCGTAGTTTGCAAAGGGGTTGCGGCTAACTTCAGGGCAACCATATTTGTAAAGGCATACAGCACAGTGGCGAGAGTTGCGGCGATCGCTGCCCCTGTAAGATTTTTAAAAGGAGACGGCGGGGTGACTTGGGCTTGTTCAGTCATAGTGAAAGCTATAAATCGAGCTATTAATTATGTATTCTTAGATTTTTGAATAATTAAGAGCCACGCAAAGCGTGGCTCTTAATTACTGCTTGCGATCGCAAAAAAGTCACGAAAACAAGTAAAAATCTTAATATCTTTGACCGCAAAATGATCTAAGATATCCGCACTCAACACAAAAATGTAAGTCCCACTGAAAATCAGTGGGCTTTTTCTTTTTGTCTGGATTTATCATTGCACATTTTGCGGGGGCGATCGCAAAGCACTGTAATCGCTATTATTAGAGGTAGAAACTTGCAAGCCTCATAGTCTGGAGATGGCGATCGTGTCTACTACTAAACCCCGCGATGTACAGGCAATCTACATTGCCGCCGAAACCCTTGCCTTGCGATCGCGTAGTTGGAATCGCCTACGTTTTGAAATTGAATATGCGCTTGAAAAAGGAACTACTGCAAATTCTTTTTTAATTCAAGGTAGTTTGCAAGCATTAATTGATCCCCCTGGCAGCACATTTACCGATGCCTATTTAGATGAGCTACACGATCGCCTGAATATTCTCGATATTAACTATGTGATTCTTGGTCACGTTAATCCCAATCGGATTGAGACGATCAAAGCGCTTCTGGAAATCAATAAGCGTTTGACATTTATTTGTACAAATCCAGGTGCGATCGCCCTGCGGCAAAATTTAGGAGATGCCTATGGTAAAGATCTTAAAATTCAAGTGGTGCGCGGCGAAGAAACCCTAGATCTTGGCAAAGGGCATATTCTCAAATTCATTCCCACTTCTACACCACGTCACCCTGACGAGCTTTGTACCTACGATACCAAGACGCAGATTTTATATACTGATAAATTTTTTGGAGCGCATATCTGTAGCGATCAAGTATTTGATGAGGGCTGGAGCGCTTTGCTAGGCGATCGCCGCTACTATTTCGACAGCACGATGGCAAATCAAGTCCGCCAAGTCGAAGCCGCCCTCGATAAATTCGCGGATATTCCCGCCATCTTCTATGCCCCTGTACATGGTCCACTGCTGCGTTATGGAATGCATGAGCTAGTCAAACTTTATCGCCAATGGAGCGAAGCTCAGAAACAGCAAAATATCTCAGTCGCTCTGCTATTTGCCTCCGCCTATGGCAATACGACAATCCTTGCCAATGCCCTTGCCAGAGGAATTACCAAGGCAGGTGTAACTGTGGAATTAATTAATTGTGAAGCGGCGGAACCTGAAGAAATTAAATTGGCGATCGAGAAATCATCAGGATTTTTAATCGGTTCACCCACTCTCGGCGGTCATCTGCCTACCCAAGTCCAAACCGCACTGGGTATAGTTTTATCCACAGCCACCAAAAGCTATCAAGCGGGAGTATTCGGCTCCTATGGCTGGAGTGGCGAAGCCGTTGATATTATTTCAGGCAAACTCAAAGATGCAGGATATACCCTCGCCTTTGAACCGATTAAAGTCAAATTCACGCCGACAGAATCGGTAATCCAAATCTGTGAAGAAACAGGGATAGATTTTGCTCAAAATCTGAAACGTGCTAAAAAAGTACGCACCACTCTCAATCCTGGCAGTACGGTGGAACAAGCTGTGGGACGCATTGTTGGCTCTCTCTGCGTACTCACCCTCAAGCGCGGCGAAATATCTACTGCTATGCTCGCCTCTTGGGTATCGCAAGCTACTTTCAATCCCCCAGGATTATCGATATCTGTCGCTAAAGATCGGGCGGTGGAGTCCTATCTCTACGAAGGCGATCGCTTTGTGCTGAACATTCTGGAGCAGGGAAAACAGCTTCGCAAATCCTTTATGAAAAAGTTTGCTCCTGGGGAAGATCGTTTCAAAGATGTTAATGGAGAGCCAACTGAGAATGGTTTTATCTTGAATGATGGATTAGCTTATTTGGAATGTCGAGTTATTCAGAGAATGGAATGTGGCGATCATTGGCTAATCTATGCCACCGTAGAAAATGGCAAGCTAATGCAGTCCAACGGATTAACAGCCATCCATCACCGTAAAACAGCCAGCAATTACTAAAAAAAATGAAAGCTTTGCGAAGCAAAGCTTTCATTTTTTTGATTTGAGCGCAAAGCGCTTTGCTATTTAACAGGCATCAATACTTCAAACTCAGTGCCGATGGTGACATCACCATTAGCATTGAGATAGGGTGATCGCAATACAATTTTGCCGCCATGTTGCTGCGTAATAATTTGATGACAGATTGCCAATCCCAACCCAGTGCCTTTACCTTGTCCTTTGGTTGTAAAGAAGTTATCAAAGATGCGATTTTGAATCTCCTTAGGAATTCCCAAGCCATTGTCGGCGATTTTAATGGAAACCCAATTGCGATTATCGATCTCAGCGAGTCCCGAACTAATCATCAAATTAGGCTGCCAGTTGATCTCGGTCAAAACATTACTGCTTTGCTCAGGCTCACCTTCTTTAATAATCATTTGATCGCGTTGGCGGATCAAATCGGGACTTGCTTGCACTTCCATCAGTGCGTCTAGGGAATTACTGATCAAGTTCATAAATACTTGAATCAGGCGATCGGTATATCCACTCACCTTAGGCAAATCAGTGAAGTTCTTGACAATCTGCACATTTCTAACTCGACCGCTCAGGATAGTCAGACTACTTTCCACACAATCATGCAGATTGATCATTTCAGTTTCGCCCTTATCTTCCATGTGCGATAGGCTTTGAAGCGTATCCACTAGTCGGCGTAAGTATCTAGAACCTGACTGAATACTGCGGACAACCTGCGGCAAGTCCGATCTGACAAAATCCCAATCAATCTCTTCAAGCGTTTCGCTAATCACTGGCGAAGTAGTCCCATATTCCTTTTCATAGGCGCGTAAGATTTTCATCACGCCTTCGATATAGGTCAGAAGACATTCAGTATTGCCATAGATAGACGAAACAGGATTACGAATATCGTGGGATACTTCTGCCACCACTTGACCCAAACTAGCCATCTTTTCAGTTTGGAACATAGTGGTTTGAGTTTGTTCACGCAGTAGCTTAGTAGCAAGCTCATGGATGTATGACTGAGCTTGCAATAGGTCATGCACATCTAGTACCGCGTGACCATTGTCGACCGTTCTGACTATGACAGGCTCATAGATATTATCATCATTTCTACCCAAAGCCATTTGGGCAGCGGTCACAATTGGTGTACTGCCCTGTAGTTCTAAAATACTAACTTGAACTTGTTCGTACATCACGGCTATAGGTCTTTTTGTGAAAAGCTCTAATGCATAAGGACGACTCAAACATTCGAGGAACCTCCGCCTAGAAATCATCCCTACATACTGGTCTTGGTCATAAATGATTAGAGCAGGCACAAGCGGATTATCTTTAAAAATCTGCTTGGCAAAAGAACCAGTTTGCTTCAGGTCCACCTTAGTATCATAAAGGTTTAAGTCAAGGATGGTTGCATCCAGAGCTATTTGCTTGTGAGAGCTTTGCGATGATTGTTCTTCATTGGAGGAGCTAGATTCTGAAACAGTTTCAGTCGCCATTACCATCAAAGGAATCATAGCCATTTTACGGGCTAAGTCCTCAGTCGCAGCTTTGCGGATATTTTTGCCCTTGACCGCACCTCTGTCTGGCTGATATTGCTGTAACTTGAGATTACTAACCACGGAGTCGAGAGATTCGGGCTTAAACTCGACCTCTAAGACTTGAGCAACAGCTTCAAAAGCTGAATTTAAATTTTCTATAGAAACCTTTGGTAATAGATTGATCGCACCTCGGCGCACCGCCCAACGCTTTTCAACTTCCTTGATTTGAGTTTGGCGCGGATTGATCAATAAGACTTTTAACTCTGGTGAATTTTCCCCACACCATTTGCAAAGTTCAGTTGCTAGAAGTGATGTTCCCCCTCCATACCTGATCCCAATATCCGAAATAATTAAATTAGGCAAAGCTTGACCTGACTGGCGCTTTTGAGCAAGCAGTTTCAGGAGATCCTCTGTTTCAGGAGCAGCCCAAACCTCTATTTTGTGTGAAGCTAAAGCGTTATGCCATATCAAAGATTGCTCTTCAGACAACTGAGCCAATAGTACTGACTTAGCCATACAATCCCCAATATATATGTGTTTATGATACATATTAGCTGGAGTCAGTGTAGCCATACAAGAAAATACATATAACCTGTTATTAACCTAAAGTTAACAACAGGTTCATTATTAAATCATTCATCACATTCCTTTCGATTAATTACAGCGCTTTGCGCTAGCTTAAAACCCAGAGAAGCATCAATAGGCTGTAAATCCCAGATAAACCTTTAAAAGCGCGGCGATTCAGCTTTTGATTCAGCTTTTAAGGCTAGTTTTTAACTATGCCCAGCTACTTGTGAAAGAATAGTAAGATAGAAAAAAGCAAGTGGGATTTTTTCATGACACGAATTTGTATTCTTGGTGGTGGTTTTGGCGGTTTGTATACAGCCCTAAATCTCTCTCGTTTACCTTGGGCAGTCATGCCTGAAATTATCCTCATTGATAGAAACGCTCACTTCCTGTTTACTCCATTTCTTTATGAACTCGTTACAGGAGAGATGAATGAATGGGAAGTCGCGCCGAGCTTTGCGGAGTTACTTGCAAATAGTGGTGTTCAATTTGTCCAAGGCACTGTGACCGATATTGACTTAGATGCTAGACAGATCGAGGTTAATGTGGGACAGCCAAGCACTTTAACGTTTGACCGATTAGTATTGGCAATCGGTGGTGAAACGCCGACTAACTTAGTAGATGGGGCTGCGGAATATGCGATTCCTTTTCGCAATCTTGACCATTTCCATCGCTTAAATTGCAAATTGGAACTATTGGAAGCTTCCACTCAAGATAAAATTCGCGTTTGTATTGCGGGTGCTGGTAGTAGTGGAGTGGAACTGGCTTGCAAGATTGCTGATCGCCTCAAGGATCGCGGACGGGTACGTTTAGTTGATCGCAATGAACAGATTCTCAGTAAATCCACTGCCAAAAATCGAAAGGTGGCGGAGCTTGCTCTGTCTAAGCGCGGAGTTTGGACAGATCTGCATACCAAAGTTGAGCAAGTTACGGATACCGACATTACCCTAGACTATGGAAATGGTCGCGATACATTGCCTGTGGATCTGGTTTTGTGGACAGTTGGCACTAGCTTTTCTAAACTATTGCAAAAATTACCAGTTCCCCATGATCAACGCGGGGCGATCGCTACCGAAGCCACCTTGCAATTGAGGGGCTACGGTGATGTATTTGCGATCGGCGATGCGGGTGGTTGCGTGGATGCCAATGGGCAGGTTTTAGCTGCTACGGCTCAGGTTGCTTTTCAGCAGTCTCAATATTGCGCTTGGAATATTTGGGCGAGTCTCAATCAGCAAAATCTAGTTCCTTTTAGTTACATTCCCTTGGGCGAATTTATCAGTCTCGGTATTGATGGAGCCACTGCTTCTATTTTGGGAAGATTTGATATTGACGGATTGCCCGCGAGTTTAATGCGGCGATTTGCTTACTTGTTGAGAATGCCGACACTACAACATCAATGGAAGCTTGGGGCTTACTGGTTAACCAAGCCATTTGTGGAGACACTCAGAAAATCCATGTAAATGACATAAGAGGGCGGCACTTAGTGCCGCCCTCTTATGTCATTTATGGCTTTAGAGCGCGAAGCGCCATACTTTAATTATTGCTTTCTTCGTTGTTTTCACTGTCGAGGGTGGGCGCACTGGCGACATCGCCCAAACTTGTTGCTACTTTTGAGCTTTTCTTTTTGCGCTTGACATTGGATCGCGTCCATTTGGTTTGATTCCAAATGCCAAACAGAATCGCTGCTGAGACTATGGCTTCAAAGTATGACTTGGCGGCTCGTTTGATTAGCTGGCGAAAGGCAGTAGCTTTTGTTTCGGCGACTTTGGCTTTAACTTCACCTTCACTTTTATTGATTTCTGCTTCTAGCTGACCTCTCAAAACAGTGGGATTAGACTTATCCAATTTCAAATTAGGCGATCGCCTTTCGATTAATTCGGTCGCTCTTAATAAATTAGTGTCATTGGTATTTTTAAGATTTTCCTTGGCGGCACTAAGCTGTTTCGACTGCTCAGACAGCACAAAGCTGGCTTGAGTTTCATTATCATTATTAATGCGAATGGCAGCACTGACTCCAATTAGGGTCATGACCACATAAAAAATACTGAGAACCAGTGAAAACCACGACAGGATTTTCAGAATGTTTTTGCCAAAGGCAGATCGGGCTGTGGACTCACCATAAAAGATTAAGATCAGCGCAATTATAGGAACAGGGGATGTGCCGACTAATTTGCCCAAAGTATCGAATTCCCATGTCGCGCTCTGTCCAAATCTAGGAGGTAATAAGGCTTCGGCAAAGTTGGATAACGCCAATAGTAGTAATCCGTAACCTGCAAAACGCAATAAGTTTGCTGTAATTATTTCTGTGGAATTTGAATTAGCGTTACTCATTTTTTAGCTTCAAAATTGTATATTTACGCTCAAGAATTAGG
>MNZA01000064.1 GCA_001873375.1 Oscillatoriales cyanobacterium CG2_30_44_21 | reverse complement strand
AATCTCTCTTACCCCTAATCAAAAACCAAAAGAGTGTGGCGGCACGAAGTGCCGCCACACTCTTTTGGTTTTTGTCCTAAGATGCATGACTACAGCCATACAAAATTATTTAAAAGTCAAAAATTCTATGCGTATTATTTTCTTAGGAACTCCAGAGTTTGCCGTTCCTACTTTTAAAAAGCTATTAGCCGAACCCGATTTTGAAGTGCTAGGCGTAGTTTCTCAGCCCGACACAAGGCGTGGGCGCGGTAATCAAGTTAGCGCCTCGCCCGTTAAAGCTACCGCGATCGCCGCTAACCCTAGCTTAAAAATCTGGCAACCCCAACGCCTCAAAAAAGATCAACAAGTCCTTACAGAAATCGTGGCGCTAGCTGCCGATGTGTTTGTGGTAGTCGCCTATGGACAGATTCTTTCACGCAAAATCTTGAATATGCCAAAATATGGCTGCATTAATGTGCATGGTTCCCTCTTGCCGCGCTATCGCGGAGCCGCACCAGTTCAATGGGCGATCGCCAATGGTGAAGAGATCACGGGTATCACCACCATGCAGATGGATGCAGGGATTGATACAGGAGCCATGTTACTTAAAAGCGAGCTTGCAATTCTTCCTGAAGATAATGCTGATACTTTAAGTGAGAAGTTGGCGGAGATGGGAGCTTCTCTATTGATTGAGACTTTACGCAACCTCGATAAAATTATTCCCCAGCCTCAAGATGATCGTCTGTCCTGCTATTCACCAATGATCGGGCGTGGAGATTGGGAACTTGACTGGGCTAAAGACGCGATCGCCCTGCACCATCAAATTCGCGCTTTCTATCCCAATTGCTACATCAATTTTCGAGGGCAAATGGTGAAGATTACGAAGACAGAAGTAATTGCGGATGATGCAAATATAGAAGACTTGGGAAAAGTCGTAGAAATCTTTAAAGGCAGAGGTTTTGCAGTGCAGACTGGCAAGGGATTATTGTTAATTAAAGAACTAAAACCCGCAGGGAAAAAGCTACAAACGGGTTGGGACTTTGTAAATGGAACTAGAATCGCGATCGGAGAAGCCATAAAGTAAGGTTCCGTAGAGCGAAGATCTCACCTCAGTCTATTAAGCTTAGAGGGGTAATACCAAATAAAGAAATGGCTCCGCCATTTCTTTATTTGGTATTACCCATACTGGGTTTGGTTTTCAATTCACAAACATTGTAGTCACACTTTTGTGAATTGATATAAAGAGAGGATTTTGATCGTCAGCGCCATGCGCTGCTTACTGGTTTAAGCCGAGCGGCTTATTCAAATTGGCGCATTTCCAACGCCACAGGCGCAAACTCTAGCTGAACTGCAGCTTGCCTGACCCTAGCAGCGAAGGCGAGGGGATCAAGATCAAATTGCTCAAATAGCTCCCGTCCTCGCAGGCAGCGCAATTCAGGGTTCTCGGCGGAGCCACTGACTACCCACAACACAAAATCTCGATTGGTTCTGGCATTTTCAATCTCGATCGCCGAAATCGCAAAAGATTCGCGATCACTAGGCAGGCTTTTGATTATCACCGCTTCCCTTTCTTGATCGCGGCTGCACTCAAGGTCATAGCCAACTTGGACCTTGTCCACTGATCGCACCATCCAGCCATCGCGCATATACTGCGCCATCACCGAGATCATCGCCAGTTTTTCAGCCGTACTCGGATCTTCAATCGAAAATGGAATTGGCTTTTCGACAATCCTTTCCACCATCCGATCAACTACTTTCTCAATCTCAACAATTTTTTCAACTTCAATAATCTTCTCCACTTCAATAATTTTCTCTACTTCAACCAGCTTCTCCACCTCGACAATCTTCTCTACCTCAACGATTTTCTCAACTTCCACAATTTTTTCGATCGCTTCCGTCAAATCCGAAATCGCCGCCTCAGCGTCAGAAATCGCTGCCTTAATAATTAATTCGCTAGTCTCCTCATCTTGGTCAGCATCCTGTGGCGAATACTGAACATCTGGGCTCGCTGCTGACATTGCCAAGGGCGTAGCGATCACCTCTGTAGCGTTGATAGTTAGGGGTTGAGCGTCTCTGTCAGAAGTTCGGTCATCCGCGATCGCCTCAGCGAGGGCATGACTGCTTTTAGGTGTAGTAGTTGGCAGAAAATCGATCGCCATGGTTGCCAGAAATTCCTTAGCTTTTTTAGCTTTGTCAGGTTTGCCCTGAGTTTGGTAAAGAATGATCGCTTTGCGAAGGTCATCACCCGCAAGGGTTTCATCGGCAATGCTGGGATGGGAATAGGCTAGCCCCCGATAGTAATATGCCTCCACATTACTAGGCTGCAAGTCAATCGCGTGGCTAAAGTCGCGAATCGCTTCTTGGTATTCCTTGAGAATGTAATGTGATCGCCCGCGCCGATATACCGCCGCGTCGCGATCAGGGCTAAGTTCCAGCACGCGACCATAACAGGCGATCGCCTGCTCATAGCTTTTGAGCTTAAAATAACAATTGCCCAGCGCAAAATGAGCATCGACATAGTTAGGGTCAATGGCAATCACCGCCTGAAAGTCCGCCATCGCCTGCTGATACTGCCCCAGCAACAGATTAATCTCGCCGCGTTTGTAATAGGCTAAACGCGCCTTATCAGGACGCATGGAGATGGCTTTGCCATAGTCGCCGACGGCTTTGCCATACTCGCGCAAACTCACATGGGCATCACCTAAGCCCAAATATGCCTTAATAAAATTAGGATTAAGTTTCAAAGCTTGGCGAAATGACTCCAACGCATCCTGTGGAAATCCCTGCTGTGTATCCTCCAGTCCCCATCGGTAATACACTTCCACTAAGCTAATTCCTGTGCCTTCCCGCAATGCTTTCTGGGTATGCCGTTCCCATTCGCGATCAAGCATCTGTACATATTCTTCCCGAAATACGCCCGCGTCGGACTGCGGCTCAAGGGGCATCCCTTGAAAGTTAGGCAATTGCCGCAGGTAGTCACTGCGTAATGGCTGATCAAAACTAACGCAGGCATCCCAAGCCACCCACACTCTAAAATTATTTAGCTGCGAATCGATGTCATAGGCTTCGCTGAGTTCGCGGTATCGAGCCGATTTTTGTTTGAGCTGATATTCTCGATCCGCAGGAACTACGGTTCCTGCGGCAAAGTAGCCCTGACTGGCACTGCCAATGCGCTTAAAATAGGCGCGATCGCCGACTTTTAGCGTTTGGATATTGCCGCAATTCCAAGTAACGATATACTGCTCACCCTCCGTAATATCCGCGATCGCTTCACGAATGAAATCGCGAATTTCTGGCTCGGTTTGCTCGTTACACAGAAAAATTCTTGTGACCATAGGGCTATTTTGCTAAAGCTGAGGACGCTAACTTTAGTTGATTTTATAGCAATCAGTTAGGGTTACTCCCTTACCACCCAATAAATAAATAGCTGTGCGCGGCTTTGCCGCGCACAGCTATTTATTTATTGCAGGTTTAAACCCGTAATTCATAAGAAGGGGACGGCGCAAAGCGCGGCTTCTGGCAACTAGACAAAAATACTGGTGGCTTTGGCATAGTACTGCTCGCGATCGGCTAAACCATTGAGACCACCATTGACCCGCTGGGTGACTTGCTCAACGTTAGCACCGCGATCGCACAAAGCATTCATGTCATTGTTTTCCCACCAAAAGCCGGCACTGGTGAAGGGATAATTTGCCGCCACATACTTCACACCTTCCATTACTTTGGGGTCTTTAATTGCATCACTAAATTTCTGATAGTTGTATCTACCCGTCACCTGAATTACGCCAGCACCCTTATACTTGCGCCCATCCCCAGCATTGACATTGCCCAAAGCCCTAGAAAACTCATAATCTGAGCCGTCAGCAATTTCTTCGGTGTAGAGCAAACCAGCAGACTCATGGGCGATCTGACTGAGGAAATGACGCAACCTTGGTGGCGTATTAATCTTGTAACGATTGAGGCAGGAGTTTAAATCTTGAAGCTGCACATCGGTAATTGCTCTACCGAATAATTTTTCCGCCTGTTGCTTGCTGACGATTTGCTTGACTAGATCTAATCCTTCCCAATGGGCTGGAAAAACATAAAAAGTACCACTACTAGCCGCCAAAGTTACTTTGATATGACCATTTTCAGCAGGCTCTAGCTTTTCAAAGCCATAGGTTTTTCCCACAGGTACATCAATGGTTTCGTTAGGTTTCGTCAATTTTGACGAATCTTCGGGGCGAATCTTTAGTTTTGTCATCGCCTTTGCCTTCATCGTTCCCATACTCAGTCATGCCTCAAAATGATTGATTTCATTTTAAGACGATATACAAGAAATGAGACGTAAAATCAATCACCAATTTTCTATAAGCAAGCCCTCGCCTTGCTTACAAACCTAGTAAAAAATCAGACATCGCGGCGCGATGTCTGATTTTTTACTAGAAATTGGTTTTTCAAATTTGGGCGCAAATAAGATCAGGACGTAAATCTCGCGCTCCATTTAAGTAAACGTGCTTAATTTGGTGCTGCTCAAGGGGCGTATTGACATGGAGCAAGACGCGGATACAGCGCTCCAAGCTACCCTTGACATACATTTGCTGCACATCCAAAAGCGGTACATTTTCCCAATGCATTCGCGATCGCGCAATTTTGGCAGGAAAGACCACATCAATATCGGTCGTTGCCGAAAAAGTGGCACTAACGATTTCACGGGGATCGATGTCATTTTGAGCTTCGATTTCCTCCATAAGCTCCAATATAGCCCTCTCTAGGGCTTCGTATGTATTTGCTCCGACTGTGGTTGCACCACGAACGCCACGTACACGCCAACCCACGTTTTACACCATCCGTATTGTTTGTCTTCACAGCTTTTAAGTAGCTCAGCTTAATTAAAACCTAAAACCGAAGGTTGTTCCGCCCGCTACGCGGGCGGAACAACCTTCTTAGTTTTTAGCTTACTTATGCGTAAACACTTACAGCGCTTGGCGCTCAAACCCAAATCAAGAACAATTTTGAAAGCATTGCTTCGCAATGCTTTCAAAATTGTTCTTGATTTGTTTGACCGAAAATTGCTAAAAGCTGTCTCTCATTATGAAACCAGTTTTGGTATTTTAATAATGAAAACTAAAAAAATCAAAATCAAATTTTAAACTGACCGCAACGCGGTCGGTTTAAAATTTGATGACATAACTCCCATGACAGAACCATCCGATCGCTCCATATCAACAAATTCAGATACTTTTCTAGTTTCGCCTTTGATTCGGATTACCTTGCTGCTGCTATACCTCGCCCTAACCGTACCCTTGCCATTTTTAAGTAACTTTACACAGGCGGCGGTTCCTGCATCTTGGTTGAGTGTGGGACTAGCGATCGGGTTTGTGTTTTTATATGGAGGACTAAGCGATCGCGTGATTATTGATCAGCAAGGGATTAGCCTTGTTTATCCGCGTTGGTTTCCGACATTTTTTCGTAAAGGTTGGACATTGGCTTGGCAGGAGATCAAGGCGCTTAAACCACGCATTACAGGTCAGGGTGGGATTGTCTATTATTTTGTAAGCAAAAGCTCGGAACAGGCTTATTTATTGCCGATGCGGGTGGTGGGTTTTGCAAGATTGGTCAAGCAAGTGGAGGAGCGCACGGGTATCGATACTCGCGATGTGCGTCCCTTGGCGCAACCTTGGATGTATTTGATTTTGTTGGTATTTACCCTGTTATTGTTGCTAGTCGATGGCTGGACAATTTACACAGCATTAACATTACAGCGCCTTGCGCTTACTTAGAACCCAGAAAAGACTTTAAAAGCGCGGCGGAGCCGCACTTTTAAAGTCTTTAAGTTAGTCCAAAGGGACGATATTGAGAATGTAATTGGGCATTAACGATAATCGCTGTGATTGCTTCCATGCTGTACTGCATCATTGAGGCGATCGCCTCATCAAAATGATTAGGTTGCGAATGGGTAAGCGTAATGATCCCGATCGCATCGATGCCATAAACCAAAGGCATTGCGAGAGCAGAGCGGGCTGTATAGGGCTGATCGGGCAGATTTATCCAGCGATCGTCCATCACCGCATCGTGGATAATGCCGATCTGGCGATGGCGCAACACCCAGCCCGCCAGTCCATCGTCTAACACCTTAGAAATTACTACGTCCTTGAGGTCGCGAGTCAGAGGACCTCGCGCCAAAATACTCTCCATAATCACGCCATCTTCATCAATCAAAAAAATACTTCCTTCATCAGCATCCGTAGATTTGGTGAGAGTTTCTAACGTATTTTTGAGCGTAGTTTTGAGAATGAGATTACCGCTTACGGACTGGGCATAGGAAATTGAGTTTTTAAATAAGTTGTTTTGCATCTGGATTGCCGCCAGAGCAACCATCAATAATGTGTGATCTTCCATACTTGCCTGAAAGGCGATCACATCAAAATTCAAATTCAAGCGATCGTGAGTCAACGAATCTTTTGCATTATCCATTTCAAAGCCTATGCGCGGTAGCAACTTAACCAATTGCAAAAGTGTAAACCGATTCTAGCTTTTATCGCTACCGTTACAGCGCATTGCACTTAAACCCGAACCAAGAATAACTTTGAAAGCGTCGCTTAGCAACGTTTTCAAAGTTATTCTTGGTTCGTTTAATTGGTAATTGCTATGTACCAGTAAGAGTTAGGCAAAAATAAATTGAAACCTACAATTCATCGTAAGGGCAATTCATAAGTCGCTCTTACGATGAATTGCCTTTACAGTGCATTGCTTTGCGAATTGAGACAAAACACAATATGGGTCTTTAAATAAATTTTAAATAAAGAAATGGCTACGTCATTTCTTTATTTGGTACTAGTTCCCCCCGATCTAACCCTATACTGGGAATGCGTGCTAATGAGTAAGCCTTAAATTAGATCGCAATGTGAAGTGTTTAGGCTAATTATTAATTTAGAAAGGTCGTAAGCCCTGCGAAATTTTTTATAGCCATTTCCGATCAAACGAACCAAAAACAATTTTAAAAGCTTTGTTTCGCAAAACTTTCAAAATTATATTTGACTTCGTTTAATCGCAAAGCGATTTAAGAGGCTAGCTTTTGAAAGGATTTTTTAGTATCCGAGACTTCAACGGCAAAAATAGTTGGAATAAAAGTATATGTTTAATGGTATTTCCCAATTGTTAGAAACCTCTGGATATATACCTCACGGACATTGCTACCTTTGGCAGACAAATCTGGTCGGGTTGCACGTCATTGCTGATGGATTGATAGCCTTAGCATACTTTTCTATTCCAGCTATGCTGCTTTACTTTGTGAGTAAGCGGGCAGATGTAGAAAAATTCAGAAAAGTTTCTTTTTTGTTTAGTTCATTTATTATTGCTTGCGGGATAACGCATACAGCCGCGATTTTGACGCTTTGGTATCCTGTGTACTGGTTGTCAGGATTGCTAAAAGCGATTACAGCATTTGTTTCCATTTATACAGCATTTGAGCTGTTCTTTATGATTCCTGTGGCTCTGTCTCTGCCCAGTGCTGAGGAACTAATGGCGGCAAACCAAGCCTTAGAAGCAGAGATTGTAGAAAGACGGAATACTGAATTAGCTCTTAGAGAAAGTGAAAAGCGCTACCAGTCCCTAGTTGTAGAATTGGAAGAACGAGTTAAGGAACGAATTTTAGAGCTGGATCTCCAAAATAAGGCGCTAGAATCAGCTAGACAGGAAGCGGAATCGGCTAGTCAGGCAAAAAGTGATTTCTTGGCAATGATGAGTCATGAAATCCGAACTCCGATGAATGGCATTATCGGCATGACTAATCTGCTGCTAGATACGCAACTTAGCGATAAGCAGCGCAATTTTGTAGACATCGTAAAGAGTAGTAGCAACAGCCTATTAACGATTATTAACGATATTCTGGACTTCTCTAAAATAGAATCAGGAAAACTCGAACTAGAAAACCATCCATTCAATCTATATGACTGCGTTAGAGATGCTTTACTTTTGATGAATGTCAAGGCTTCTGAAAAGAATATCGAACTAACCTATCAAATTGACCCAATCGTGCCGACTGTAGTACTTAGCGATGTAACTCGAATTCGACAGGTTTTAGTTAATTTAGTGGGGAATGCTCTCAAGTTTACGAATGTGGGAAGAGTTCACCTCCATTTATCTGCACAACAGAAGGGCGAGGATGACAATTATGAACTTTTATTCTTCATACGCGATTCAGGAATAGGCATTCCTGAATCGCGTATTTCTAAATTGTAGGACTTACGCAAGAACCATAGGAATAGAAGGATGATTAAGCTGGCTCCGTAAATAATCAGATAAAAGTCCGCATTTGAGTTGGTAGATAGTTTTACCAGATTGAAAAGCTAAACGTTTAAGATGATGCCAAACAAGCATGGCACAAGCAATGTGATTACGCTGAATTCTGGATTTACGGCACTGGCAAGCCTCAATCCCCGTCAATTGCTTAATTTCCCGATGAAATTCCTCAATAATCCACCTGATGGAGCAAATAGCTTGTACTTCAGGGGTGTAGTCTTGATTTAAGTCG
>MNZA01000197.1 GCA_001873375.1 Oscillatoriales cyanobacterium CG2_30_44_21 | reverse complement strand
CGTAGCGGGCGGAACGACCTTCTTGGTTTTTAGGTTACTTATGCCTAGCTACTTACCAAATCAAGAAATGGCTACGCCATTTCTTGACTAAAATAAGTTGAGGCGGCGCATTGCGCCGCCTCAACTTATCTAATTAGCATGAATAGAAAAAGAGCTACTAGTTTTTTTGTTTTGATTGTGATTACTTTGGGCGCGATCGCGGGATGCAACTTCTCATCACCGACAGTCAAACAAGAGAATGTGCAGTTAGTCGTTTCGGCAGCGGCTGACTTGAACTATGTCTTCCCAGAGATCGCTAAACTATGGGAGCAAGAAACCAAGCATCAAGTCGCGTTTAACTTTGGTTCAACAGGGCAACTCGCGCAGCAGATTGAACGGGGTGCGCCCGTTGATTTATTTGCCGCTGCCAATAGAAAATTTGTGGAAGAATTAGACCAAAAAGGTTTAATCCTCTCCGATACTAAAGCATTATACGGAATAGGGCGAATTACCCTTTGGCAAAAGGAAGGAAGTACTCTTGAGATTAAAGACATTAAAGACCTAACTAAGCCAGAGATATTACGAGTGGCGATCGCTAATCCTAGTCATGCGCCCTATGGCGTTGCGGCAAGAGAATCGATGCAATCAGCAGGAATTTGGGAAGAGCTACATCCCAAGCTAATTCTTGGCGAAAATGTTCGACAAACCCAGCAATATGCCGAAACTGGCAATGTCGATGTGGCGATCATTGCGCGCTCTCTCAGTGTTAATAAATCGGGAAAGTGGATATTAATTCCATTGGAACTGCACAAACCCCTAGAACAAATGTTAGCGGTTCCTAAAAGCGCTCCCCATCCAGATATTGCCAAGGATTTTGCTGCTTTTATTAACAGCGAAAAGGGAAGACCATTGATGCGAAAATATGGTTTCATTTTGCCAGGAGAGGAGCCTGTATCATGATTTGGCAGCCTTCGATTTTATCTCTGCAAGTTACCTTTCTTGCCAGTATTTTAATTTTGATACTAGGACTGGGTTTAGGCATCTTTCTGGCTAGAACCGAATTTCGAGGACAGATAATTATCTCGACAGTATTAAATTTGCCTCTAGTACTGCCCCCTAGTGTGGTGGGTTATTTTTTGCTGTTGGTTTTGGGACGCGGTAGTCCGATTAAGGAATGGTTGGGAATTGACTTGCTATTTACGTGGCAAGCAGGAGCGATCGCTTCTACAGTTGTCGCCTTGCCCTTGATGGTGGAATCAACTAGAGCCGCGATCGCTAGTGTCAATCCTGAACTAGAATCCGCAGCGCGTACTCTTGGCTCTACAGAACTAGAACTACTCTGGCGGATTACTCTGCCTCTCGGCTATCGCGGCATTTTGGCAGGATTTGGACTAAGCATTGCTAGAGGTCTAGGCGAATTTGGTGCAACCCTAATGGTCTGCGGCAGCATTCCTGGGCGCACTCAAACCCTACCCCTCGCCATCTATGACGCAGTGCAGTCCCAAGAGTATGAACTAGCGAATGTGATGGTAATCATCATGACCACAATTGCCTTTGCCTTGCTGTGGTGGGTCAGGCTTTTGGAAAGAAAAAATGAACATCGCAAGGAAAGAATAGACGCAAATGTTGATCAATATTCAGAAGAAACTCCCTAGTTATACCTTAAATGTTGCCTTTGATTTTAAAGAAAAAGCCCTAGGGATTTTGGGCGGTTCTGGTTCTGGAAAAACTATGACTTTGCGCTGTATTGCAGGAATTGAAACCCCAACGAGCGGCACAATTATCCTAAAAAATCGGGTCTTGTATGATTCTCAAAAAGGAATTAATTTACCTATTCGCGATCGCCATATCGGTTTTCTATTTCAAAATTACGCCCTATTTCCCCATTTGACCGTTGCTCAAAATATTGCCTTTGGCTTGCCCAAGCGCTTAACAGCTTTACAAATCAAGCAAAAGGTATCTCAACAATTACATAGCATTGAGTTACAAGGATTTGGCGATCGCTATCCTCATCAACTCTCAGGCGGTCAGCAACAGCGCGTGGCTCTGGCGAGAGCCTTAGTCAGCCAGCCCGATATTCTTCTACTTGATGAACCATTTTCAGCATTGGATACCCATCTGCGTAGTCAAATGGAACGGGAGCTAATTTCTGTTCTCAGTACTTATAAGGGAATTACGCTTTTTGTGACCCATAACATCGATGAGGCTTATCGCATTTGTCAAAGTTTACTGATTTTAGATCAGGGTCAAGTGATGAGCTATGACGAAAAGTCCGAAGTTTTAAACTGTCCCGCCAATCTTGAGACAGCCAAGCTTACAGGCTGTAGGAACTTTTCACAGATTCAGGCGATCGCCCCTAATCTGATCAAAGCTTTAGATTGGGAATGTCAGCTACAAATTAATTACACAAGCTCAAACTTCTCAACTCATGTAGGAATTCGCGCCCACCATATTACTTTTTTAGAGAATTCAATCAACCATGATTTACCAAATACCTTTCCCTGTTGGCTAGTTCGCACTACCGAAACACCCCACCGTATGACCTTGTATCTCAAATTAAACAGCCCTCCCAATCATGATTGGGATTACCATTTGCAAGCAGAAGTATTTAAAGAGAAGTGGCTAGTAATTAATCAATATTCGTTACCTTGGCGATTGCATCTTGATCCTTCCCAATTATTTTTGGTCTAGCATGGGGCAGCCCACGCTAGACCAAAAATAATTGGCGTTGCCATCAAAATTAAATTTGGGTAGGACACAAAACCCAAGAATCAAGTGGCGGCGAAAAGCGCCACCACTTGATTCTTGGAAGTCACTATGGCTGTAAAAAGCTCAATAACTGAGCTTTTTACAAAATAAAGTATCATTTGAATATTATGATGCGATCGCAATTTCAAAACCTCAAAAATTATCTCCGTCCTTACTGGAGTGACTTAGCTATTGGTACGATAGCCCTATTACTTGCCAACGTCCTTGGTACATACATCCCTTGGCTGATTCGCGCCGCAGTCGATGATCTCGGTAAAGTTCAGGGTTTTGAATTTCAGGAACTGATGCGATATGTGTGGCTCATAATTGGCTTGTCATCACTGATGTGGGCGATTAGGATGCTTTCCCGTGTTTTGATTTTTGGAATTGGGCGTAAGGTCGAGTACAGCCTCAAGCAGCAAATCTTTGAACATTTGCTGAAACTGCCCCCTAGCTATTTCGCTAATAAGTCCGCAGGGGAAACGATCAGCGTAGTTACCAGCGATGTGGAAAATATTCGTCGCCTCATGGGTTTTGCGCTGTTGAGCATTATCAACTCTGTATTTGTATATGCTCTGACCATGCCTGCGATGATTGCCATTGATCCGATGCTGACTTTGCTGTCAGTATCGGTCTATCCAATTATGCTGGTTATCGTCCAGAGCTTTAGTGGACAATTGCGCGATGAGCAGTTGCAAGTGCAAGAAGAACTATCTCAAGTAAGTACTCTTTTGCAAGAAGACCTAAATGGCATGGCTCTGATCAAAACCTATGCCCAAGAGCAGAATGAGCGTAGAGCTTTTGAAAAACTCAATGGTCAATTGCTGGATGCTAACCTGAGAATGGCGCGCAGTCGCAACATTCTATTTCCATTATTAGGTGGGATTGCTAGCATTAGCTTTTTGGTACTGATTTGGTTTGGCGGCGAGAAATTAGCCAATCCTGCGATTACCAATTTTAAAATAGGCGATTTGTTAACCCTAATTATTTATGTGGAAAGATTGATTTTCCCAACCGCAATTTTGGGGTTTGTGATGGTCACTTATCAACGCGGTATCGTTAGTGTGGGCAGGATTCAAGAGATTCTGGATATGGCTCCTGCAATTGTGGATGATGTCAATGCGATCGCCATAGACAAATCCCAAGTGCTTGGCAAAATTGAAGCTCGCAATCTTACTTTTGCCTACCCTGACACTCAGGAACCCTCTTTAAACCAAGTAAGTTTCACAATTTATCCTAGTGAAACCGTTGCTATTTTGGGAACTGTCGGCTCAGGAAAGTCTACCCTAGCCAATGCCTTGATGCGTCTCGTTCAAGTTTCACAGGATCAAATATTTGTCGATGGTGTAGACATTACCAAAATGCAGATTCAAGATCTGCGCCAAATTATTTCCTTTGTGCCACAGGATAGTTTTTTGTTTAGCGCGACTATGCGCGACAACATTCGCTATGGCAAGCCCCAAGCCTATGAGCATGAAGTTGAGAACTTTGCGAGTAAGGCAAAAATTGAGCAGGAGATTTTAAACTTTCCGCGTCAATATGACACCCTCGTTGGCGAAAGAGGCATCACATTATCGGGTGGACAGAGACAGCGCACCGCACTAGCGAGAGCTTTGCTAGTCGATACACCGATTTTGATCTTAGATGATGCCCTTTCTAGCGTGGACAATCAGACTGCGGTTAGTATCTTAAATAATCTTCCTGAAAATAAGACGGTGCTATTTATTACCCATAATCTTTATGCTGCTTCTACTTGCGATCGCATTATTTTGATGGATGCAGGTAAGGTTATTCAAGTGGGAACTCATGCTGAGTTACTAGATGAGTCGAAGCTTTATCAAAAGCTCTGGAATCAACATAAGCTAGAAGATGCGATCAAGTAGAAACAAAGTACTGGCGGCGTTCATCGATTTAAAAACGTTGCTTCGCAACGTTTTTAATTTTTTTGGTTTGGGTTTTAATTATGCCCAGCTACTTACAGAAAAACTTTTATCCAAAATAAAATGAATCAACATAAACTCTTTGTCTGCGTCCTTTGTCGATTTTCTGAAACCGAAAAAGAGCATGAAGGATTGCGAGGTGGACAGCACTTGTTCAATGCGCTTAGCGAGAAATTAGAAGGCGACGATCGCCTAGAAGTTGAGCCTGTAAAATGTATGGGAGCTTGCGATCGCTCCTGTGTCGTTGCCTTTAGGGGAGCAGATAAATATACGTTTATTTTTAGCGACCTTCAACCATTAGACTCTGCGCCTGATGTGGTGCAATTTAGCCAACAATATTTAGAACATCCCACAGGAGCCGTTCCTTATCAAGAGCGTCCTGAAGCAATTAAGCGAAAACTTTTTGTGATATTGCCACCTTCATAAACGCAAGCCCAAGAAGTGAGTAGCTACGCTACTCTTTCTATTCCTAATCAAAAAAAGAGCAATTAAAAATGACTATTCAATTCCGTCACATCATGTTGATGATCAAAGATGTACCTGCGGCGGTGAAGTTCTATCAGGAAGGCTTGGGGCTAACCGTACTCAAGGCAAGTCCCTACATGGCGGAACTAGATGCCAATGGTACAAAAATTATTATGCATGGCGCTGAGAACCAAGCCGAAGTTGGCGGATCGCCGATTCTCAGCTTTCATGTGGATAATTTGCAAGAAACGATCGCCAAATTAGAGTCCCTCGGCGCATCCATGCAAGGTCGCATCCGTGAACCTTCCTTTGGTAAAGTTGCTGCCATGCGATCGCCTGAAGGACATTTATTAAGCTTATTGCAACTAAAAGCAGCACCTCAGCAAACAATCACTTTTGAAGAGGCGATCGCCTACACCGAAAATCTGCTGTCCCGCACCGATCTAGAAGACGCTCAACTGCAATCAGAAATTACTAATCTTGTCAAAACCGCCAATGGAGCCAGAGGCTTTTTTGTTTGTTTTTTAACAGGAGAATGGCAACTTGCCGACAATCCCAGTCCTGCGATCATTCAAGCATTGCAAGCAGAACCAGAGGCGATCGCCGACTTGTTAGTAAAAAATCTCGCCATGTCTACTGCCATGGCAATCACCCACCGCCGTAATGACGACCCCGAGCAAGCCAGTGGCTCTGATCGCGTGGCAAAACGCACAGCTTTACTAATTGAAAAAGTTGATTTGCTTGAAGTTCGCGCTATTGCCCAGCAAATGCAAGATTCCGCTGCCACAAATGGCGGTGAATATGCAGCATTTCTCGAAAAATGGGGCTATGACGCTGAACAAAAACAGGCGATCGCGACTAAGTTACAGCGCTTTACGCTTAATTAAAACCCATAAGTGCTGATTCGCCCGCGAAGCGGGCGAATCAGCACTTAACTAAAGAAATACTTCGCCATTTCTTTAGTTGGTATTACAGTCCAAAGAAATTTTTGTGCGTCGCGGCGGAGCCGCGACGCACAAAAATTTCTTTGGGGTTCAAGTAAGGATAAAGCGCTGTACGTTTCATTTCATCTTTAAATTGACACGTCTTATATTTGATTAAGTCCAACTACTTAATTTAAGACTTTTTAAGTTAGAAAATAACATTACAATTCTATGACTTGAGATTAGATATAAATGATAGTTACCTGTAAAAATAAATAGGTAGCTGGGCTTAATTAAAACCAAAAATCAGAGGTTGGTTTGCCTGCTATACAGGCAGAATAGCCTCTTTAGTTTTTAGTTTACTTATGCCTAACTACTCAGACAATATATCTGGTTAAAAAATTTGACTAATAGTATAGTTATCTTAGATACTAAGATAAAGATTCAACATCAAACTGTTAAGAAAAATGGCTAAGATAAAACAACCAGTACAACTATCTGGCGATGCATTATTGCAAAAAGTAAAAGAACTAGATCATCTTTCAAAGGAAGAAAAAGCGAAAGCTTGTGGCTATGCAACTGTTACTAAGAACAATCAAGCCCGTGTCAACTTGATGAAGTTTTACAATGCTTTAATGGAAGCAGATGGCATTGAGCTAGAAGCGAAGGGAAGCGGCAAAGGCGGACGTAGCGCTAGCTATCGCGTTAGTGTTCAGAAAAACGGCAACCTACTAATTGGTTCGGCTTACACACAATTGATGGGTTTAAAATCTGGGGATGAGTTAGAAATTCGGCTTGGACGCAAGCATATTCATCTGAAGCAAGTTGGCGCTGACGATGACGAATAATTGCTGCTTATTGGGGGGTTGAGTGGTACAGATAAATTTTTGGACATCGCGGCAATGCTGCGATGCCCAGAAATTTATCTAGGGTTTAAGCAAGCACAAAGCACTCAAATCAACTCTGGATTATTTTGCCATTTGCCACTTGAAAAATCTGACCAGAGTTTAACCATTGCGCCTCAAAAGAACCTAAATGTGTGGTGGTAATAATTGTCTGAACGCGATCGCCAATTGCATTTAAAAGATGATCTTGTCTTTGTAAGTCAAGTTCTGCAAGTACATCATCTAATAACAATAGCGGTGGTTCGCCAATAACTGATTCTAATAGTTCCAATTCTGCCAACTTGAGAGCCAAGACTAGAGTGCGTTGTTGTCCTTGAGAGCCGTATTCTCTAGCAGGAGTATCGTTGATTGTTAAGGCGACTTCATCACGGTGCGGTCCCACTAAAGTAGTGCCTTGATGTTGTTCAATGATAGTTTTTTGTAAAAGTGCTGCAAAAAAAGCTTGATGGATTTCTTCTATGGAATCTAAGGGTGCAAATTCAAATTTGGGAACGTAAGTAATCTCTAAATACTCATCACCGCCACTTATTTGTTGGTGCCAAGTCCTTGCGATCGGCGTGAGTCTATTAAGTAAACGCGATCGCCTTCGCATCAGTCTTGTGCCTGCGGTGACTAATTGAGTATCCCACAGCGCCATTTGTTGAGGTTCATATTGTGTTTTCCCTTGTTTGATCGACTTGAGGAGGGCATTACGTTGTCGCAAAACTTGGTTATATTGCTGCAAGAGATTGATATAAATCGGTTCTAATTGAATCAATACCGTATCTAACCAACTGCGCCGACTTTCAGGGCTACCGCGCACTAGGTCTAGATCCAAGCTCGAAAACATCACGGCATTGAGATTGCCCAAAAAATCAAGGTGTCTTGCCTGATTAACGCCATTGATACTCAATGACCTGCGACCACTAGCCCGCATTCGCATCAGCAGTTCGATCGGATATCCTTCAGGCGATCGCTGACATATTGCCTTAATCTCGCCTAGGGCTTCGCCATTTCGCACTAGGTCACGATCTTTACTAACTCGATGCGATCGCATAGTTGCTAATAGTAAAACTGCTTCGAGCAGATTTGACTTGCCTTGGGCATTATTGCCCACGATCACGGTTTTGGGTGCGGTGAAGGTAACTTCTTGATCGATGTAGTTGCGAAACTGCTTGAGAAGGAGAGACTTGAGGTACATTCGGACAAGAAGCTTAATTAGTCAGCACTATAGAATAAGGCTTTTTTAAGCCATTCAAAAATGATTTTATACAAATTCCTAAGTACAGGACAGCAATTTAATGGAGTTAAAGAATGCTTCAGAATTAGCGTGAAGATCGAAGATGATATGCCGAAGGAAATCAAAACCAAGGCGAAAAATACTTTTAGGTAGCCGACCATGCTTTTTGGGCTTGAGGGGATTAAGTTGAGCAAGCCAAAGCCCAGAAGAAAAAGCCCAACATAAAGCGAGAGTAAGCAACGCAATGAGCTTAGAGAGGCGCTCGGAGTCTTGAAGATGAGTAGACTCCAAACAAAAGCCACGGGTTTTAAAAC
>MNZA01000111.1:1414-1918 GCA_001873375.1 Oscillatoriales cyanobacterium CG2_30_44_21 | reverse complement strand
CGGCGAAGCCGCCCCACCGATGACACAAAACTCAAGTTGCTATGGCTACACTTATAACTTTCGCAATTTATTTTAATGTTTTCAAGACAATCTGCATGGCAAGTAAAGAAGGCGGTTTAAATTTGCGGACAAATGACTTGATGACCGACCACAGCATCTCCATAGGATTAAGATCAGGAGGATAGCGAGGTAAATACAAAGGCTTTGCGCCAGTATCCGTAATCAATTGCTGTACTTGCGTCGACTTACAGTCTATTGAGGCTTTGAGTAGTACAGAGAAATTTTTGAAAGCGGCGCTCCGCACCGCTTTCAAAAATTTCTCTGGGTTCTAATTAAGCGCAAAGCGCTGTATGGGAGTTGAGATTGTCCATCATCACCACATTCCTTGTTGATAGATGAGGACATAAATCATCCTGAATAAAAGTTTCAAAGTTGCCGCAACACACTAATAGCCCCGAATAGTTAATGGCGCGGCGGAGCCGCGCCATTAACTATTCGGGGTCA
>MNZA01000111.1:0-1406 GCA_001873375.1 Oscillatoriales cyanobacterium CG2_30_44_21 | reverse complement strand
ACTATTCGGGGTCATTTTTATAGAACATTAACGGCTTATTAACTCCTCGCAAAACGATGTCAGAAAATGGACTAACAAACCAATTCCCATCAGCATCATGGTATTCAAATAGAAGTAAACGCCGCATTAAATTTGCAGACTGATCGAGTGGTAACTGCTGACCCGTCAGCGCTAATTGTAATGAGAGCCAATCGCCATCTATAATTGTGGCAATGCGCGTCACCCGAGCAGTCTCTAAAACTTGATCAACAGTGGTAGATGCGATCGGAAGAGATTGCCTTTGGATACAGCCATATAGTAACGATATTAGATAAGTAAGATGCCCATAGCTGGCGAGACATAAGCGATGTAAGGTATTCAGGCTGTCAAAGGCTTCCGTAACTTGAGATAGTCGTTGTTCTGGTTCTAGATGTGACAACAATCTCGCTAAAACTAGTTGGCACAGCAAGCTTAAACTTACTTCATTAATCTCTCCTTGGCGATCGCGTATTACCAGATTTGACAAGTGATATAGGGTGCTGCTGTAGTCCTGTAACTGCGCTTTTAGATCATCGCTGGCAACGATAGGAAATGTATAAACGGTGTGGCAAGGAAACTGGCGCAGATATTTTCCACCTTCACCAAAAATCAGATCAGCTTGGCTAACTAATAGTTGATCGAGGTTATCGATTAATACTACTAATCCTTTTTTATGGGAACGTTTGAGGCGATCGACTTCAAGGGTAATTACTTCTTCGACAGCCGCGAAGAGTGAGCTTTTCAGACGCGATTCAAAAAAGTTAAGTAACTTAAACCGTTGATTGGAGAAGTCTTGGAGATTTTGTAAAATATTTTGCAATCGTATTTTATAGCTGGGTATTCCGATGGGCGGAGATAGCTTAAAGCATTTTTCTAATTCGGTGATTGTGTCGGGCAAAGATTTGAGGGCAATAGCTTCTACTTGCTTTTCTAGTTGACAGAGAATCAACTTTAAAAGTACTAACCAAATTTCACACAGACTAATATCTTCTATCTGAAGATATTGGGCAACGGCGATATGAATAACCATAAATCCCTGCTGTTCTAGTTCGGCTTTTAGGCGCAGTAATTCCGTGGTTTTGCCAGTATGTCCTGATAGCAGTTGATAAGTTGGTCGGTTGGGAGATAGGGCAATCATTCTTCGCATTCGTTTGATTACATCTTCTCCCCTACCATCCGCTAAGTTGACATAGTAATTTTCTGTTCTTAGACAAATTGTATAGCTGGGGTTGCAGGCAAGAAATGTTTCGGGATTGGACATGATAAAGTCTTTTGCGGTTTTGAGTATTTGAGCATCGGCGGGATGCGCCGATGCTCGAAAATATTGCTGGGTTTTATAGCTGCCGCTAGTCTTGGGAGAACCCTATAAGCGAGTGGCGGCGCTTCGC
>MNZA01000142.1 GCA_001873375.1 Oscillatoriales cyanobacterium CG2_30_44_21 | reverse complement strand
ACATTTGATAATGGAAGAGAGTTTTGCGGACATGAGAAGCTCTCTGAAAGATGGCAAATAGGGACTTTCCTTGCAAATCCCTATCATTCATGGGAACGTGGATTGAATGAACATACAAATGGATTGATTAGAGAGTTCTATCCTAAAAGTACGAACTTCAAAATCGTGAAAGAAGAAGACTTTCAGAAAGTAGTGAACTTGATCAATCACAGACCGAGAAAATCCCTTGACTATCGCACCCCATACGAGGTATTCTTTACTTCATCAGAACCCGTTGCATTTCATCCTTGAATTGGCAAATGCTTTTCTTTCGGAAATTCAAAAACACAGAAATCTATGATCCTAAATAAGCTTCTAAAACTTTAGGATCGCTTTGAACTTCAGCGGGTGAACCATCAGCGAGATTGTGCCCTTCAGATAGAACCCAAACGCGATCGCATAGAGACATAATTACATCCATATTGTGTTCAATAATCAAAAAGCTCAAGCCTTCCTGATTCCATTTGTGGATATATTGGCAAATCTCTTCAATCAAGGCTGGATTAACCCCTGCCGCTGGTTCGTCCAGCAGAATTAATTTTGGATCGGTCATTAAGGCGCGGGCGATCTCTAACAATTTGCGCTGTCCACCTGAGAGACTTCCCGCATAATCATCCACCATTCTGATCAAGCCTACAGATTCCAGAATACGCCTTGCCTTTTCCCGATTTTCTTTTTCTTGAATGGCAATCTTTTCGCCTTGAAACCAAGTATTCCAAAATTTTTCACCCACTTGATTTTGGGCGGCAAGCAGCATATTTTCGAGGACGGTCAGCCGCGAGAGGACGCGAGGTACTTGAAAAGTGCGAATCATCCCTAGCTTCGCGATCGCGTGGGGTGGTTTACCTTGAATTGGCATTCCGTTAAATTGCACAGTGCCTTGGTCGGGTTTTAAGAAATTAGAAAGTAATCCAAAAAATGTGGTTTTTCCTGCTCCATTGGGGCCAATCAAACCTGTAATGCTGCCTGTCGGTACTTCAATTCTGGCGCTGCTGACCGCATGAATGCCACCAAAGGATTTAGAAATATTTTCAGCCTTGAGAATGGGAGCGATCGACATAAGTTTGAAAGGATAAATTTATTACAAGAGAGATTTTAAAAAACTGGCTTTGTCAGTTTTTTAAAATCTCTCTTGGGTTTTCAGGAAACGCTAAGTAATGTAATTAGCTAGGCATAAATCTAAAACCTGTGGCGCACGCTACGCCTGCGCCACAGGTTTTTAAATTTTATATTTAATTGCGCTTGGATACTTGTTGCATAATATATCAACAATAAATCATTTGTGAGAAAAGATGGCTTCGACTTCGCTCAGCCATCAAATTAAGTCGAGGCGCTGGAGACAAATCATGACAGACAAAACACCGCGTATTAAGATTTCTGCTGAGGGGAGGAAGTATGTGTTTGAGCGCAATGGCTATCAATGCCAAAGCTGCCATGTAATTGACAAAACTGCCAAAACTTTGCACATCGATCATATTATTCCTCTGGCACAGGCTGGAACTAATGATTTCAGCAATTTTCAAACTCTTTGTGCCAAATGTAATCGTCAGAAGAGTGCAAAAATTGATCCGCGTTTTAAAAGACTTTATAGTGATTAAGACTGCGCTTTTTTTTATGGCGCGGCGAAGCCACGCCGCAAAAATCTATCTGTACTACAAGCAAATGATCCAAGAATCTGAATTTTATGATTTGGGCTTAATCAAAACCAAAACAGGCGATCGCTATGGTGCTGTGCAGTTGTTTAGCTGTGCAATTACAGCAAATCCTGAACGTGTAGATGCTTACTATCAAAGGGGTTTAGTTTTGTATGATTTGGGCGATCGCCAAGGCGCGATCGCCGACTATAACCAAGCACTCAAGATTGATCCACAAGCTTTTGACCTATACATTGCGAGGAGTATGGTTTTACTCTCCAGTGACATTACCGCCGCCCAAGCAGACATTTCTCAGGCTCTGGCAATTAATCCGCAATCAGCGATCGCCCATCAGTTATTAGGTCTAGTCTATAAGCAACAAAATCAAATTGAAAAGGCGATCGCCGCCTATAAAAAAGCGGCAAGTTTATTTTTAGAAATGCGTGACGAAAATAATTGCCGCCGATGTATCGCCAGTTATCAACAATTAGAGGCGTTATTGCCGCCATCAATGGTTGATGTATTGGCAAATGTGCAGCAAAAGATTAATCAGGGCGACTATACCAATGCTTTGATCGATCTAAATTGGCTATTACAAATCGAGCCACAAAATGCCAAAGCTTTCTGCTTGCGTGGTTTAACCCTTGGTAAATTGGGTGATTCTCAAGGTGCAGTTAAAGATCTTAATCAAGCCCTATTTTTGGAACCGCAAAACCCAGAAGTAAAAATTAGCAGAGGTAAAATTAGATCGGAAATTGGCGACTCTCAAGGGGCGATCACAGACTTTAATGAGTTACTGCGTAAGCATCCTCGCAATGGTGAAATATACATAAGCCGCGCCAAAGCCTATCTCAAGCTCAAAGATTATCGTGCGGCTATCGAAGATTTTTCGCGATCGCTAGCCCTAGCTGAATATCCACAGATTTATAGCGATCGCGCCGAAGCAAGGTACGACTTTGGCGATCTGCAAGGGGCGATTGACGACTATCAAAAAGCTGCCAATATTTGGTTTACCCAATCGGTTACGGAGCGCTATCGCCATGCCATAGATCGCGTTAATCTTTGGCAGTCAGAGCTAGAAAAACAAACAAAAGAGCAAAAACGACAGCAGGCAAATGTAGCCGCAGCAGTGGATTTGATGCAAATGCCCAGCATTGAATTACAACAACGTTTGCTAGCGCTAGTCGGCGGCAATATGGCGATCGCTCAGCGCTTGATCGATATTGCCAAGCAAGATCATCCCAATATGCCCGAAGTTTGGTACTGGCAAAAAGTGGTATTCGATTTAGAAATCGATCGGCAATAGAAATTTGCCCTCATCCCCTAGCCCCTTCTCCCAGAACGGGAGAAGGGGAGTAAGAAATTTTCTTGTTCCCTTCTCCCTTCTTGGGAGAGGGGCTA
Source organism: Oscillatoriales cyanobacterium CG2_30_44_21 (assembly GCA_001873375.1). Taxonomy (GTDB): domain Bacteria; phylum Cyanobacteriota; class Cyanobacteriia; order Pseudanabaenales; family Pseudanabaenaceae; genus Pseudanabaena. The sequence continues at coordinate 27,389 of MNZA01000142.1, read as the reverse complement.
GGGGTGAGGGTCTTAGTAACTTTTGCGAAGCCCTAAACATCTAAAAATATTTTTTTGACAAGTAAGCCAATAGAAACTTTATGTCTAATACAGAGAAAAATTTAATAGAAGAATTGACTCAAGTTATGGAACTACTGCGAAAGCGATCGCGATTATCAATACTTGATGGTTGGCAGAGACAGAATAAACAAGGAGATTGGCAAACCCTTGAGGTTGTTAACTCTAAACGCAATCAGCCAATGGTAGCTTTTGACCAAGGCGAAGAAAATATCCATCTAAGACAAATTTGGCAAGTTCCCGAATCCTATGCAAGATTGCCAGTTTTTGACTCAATAGTTCGTCTTAATCTGATTTGGTGGGCGGATATTTGCGAAGTATGGATAAATGGAATCAAAGTCCAAGAAGGCGACTTATTTGATCAGAAATGTCGAATTATTTTGCCTATTTATCAAAATGCTTTGGGCTTTGCCCAAAGCATTTTGATTGAAATTAAATTAAATAGTCCTAAACACGACATTGGTGCTGTGCAGCTTTCAGAGATAGTTTTTGAACATATCCATCAACCCAGCGATCCTGAGCAATTTAGTACAGAGCTAGAAATTCTCCAAACCTATATCCCAATTTTTAATGCTCAAAACATAGATATCCAACCTATCCAAACAGCAGCTTCTCAAATCCAAACATTACTTATAGAACCAGAATCTGCATTCTCTTTTTTCACAACCCTAGCCGAAATTCGACAGACTCTATTACATTACGTTGAATTCCTAAAACAGCGTCAGATCTATATTCTCGGTAACTCTCACATTGACGTGGCTTGGCTATGGGCGATCGCGGAAACTAAAAAGGCAATGTCTCGAACTTTTAGATCAGCATTGAATTTACAAAAGAAATATCCAGAATTAATATTCAATCAAAGCACCGCAGTTTCCTATCAATGGATGGAACAGGAAGATCCTGAACTATTTGCTCAAATCCAAATAGCCGTTGCCGAGGGAAAGTGGGAATTAATTGGCGGGACTTGGGTGGAACCAGATGGAAACTTGCCCAGCGGTGAATCATTAATTCGCCAAATTCTTTATGGACAGGAATATTTTCAGCAAAAATTTAATCGCACTGTCAAAATTGCGTGGTTGCCTGACACCTTTGGCTTTCATTGGCAAATGCCCCAAATATTCTTAAAAAGCGGTTTTGAAGCCTTTGTCACTCAAAAGCTATTGTGGAATGACACTAATAAGTTTCCGCACCAAATTTTTTGGTGGGAAGGTGTTGATGGAAGTCGTATCTTTACTTACTTTAGTAATGAGATTGGACAAGGTTTAGAACCTAGCGCGATCGCGAAGTATCTCTCCAAGCAGGAAGAAAAACACGGTATTACAGAAACAGTATGGCTCTATGGAGTCGGTGATCATGGCGGCGGGCCCACAGCCGATATGCTGGATATGGGGCGCAAGTGGGCGGAATCAGAATTATTCTTTAAGATGGAACCTAGCACCTTAGAAAGTTTTCTGATTAATTTAAAAAAGAACCAAGATTTTGATGGCGCGGCTCCGCAGGGTCATCAGAATCTTACGGCGCAGCCCTTACCCATTTGGAAGGATGAACTTTACTTAGAATTTCATCGAGGCACACTTACCACTAAGGCTGACCAAAAAAGGCAAAATCGCCAAATTGAAGTTCTATTGGGAAATGCCGAAAAATATAGTGCGATCGCCTCTCTAATCGCCGATACCCCCTATCCTCAAAACCAACTCGAATCAGCATGGCAAGGACTATTGCTCAATCAATTTCACGATATTTTAACCGGCACATCTATTCCTGAAGTATTTGTCGATGCCGATCTCACTTGGACTGGGGTGAGAGAAATTTGCGATCTCTTACTTAGCGTTGAAACCGATGAAAGTAACAGCCTACAAGCATGGAATTTCTTGAATTGGGAGCGATCGCAGTTAGTTGAGTTAGCAGATAATTCTTTATATTGGCTAGAGAATGTCCCTAGTTTTGGATTTGCAGAAATTAATCCCGCCGTTGCTCAATGTAAAGAGCCTGTATCTATTACTTCTGATCAGAATAAGTACTATCTTGACAACAAATTTTTGCGTGTAGAAATCAGGCGCGACTCTGGAGCGATCGCGCAAATATTTGATAAGCGATCGCAGCAGGCGGTCATGAATTCGGCAAGCGAATTACAATTTTTTGAAGATAAAGGTCAGTATTGGGATGCATGGAATATTGATCCAGATTATGAGAGCAAGCAACTAGAATCTACAACTTTGGAATCAATTGAGATTAAAGAGGCTTTGGGTTTAAGAGCTTCGCTAACCATTGTCAGTAAATTTCGTAATTCTACTTTCACACAGGAGATTCAACTAAGTGCCTTTGAAGCGTTTATTACTGTCAAAAACTCGGTTGATTGGCAAGAAGATTACACTTTAGTTAAAGTAGCCTTCTCTGTAAATTGGCGATCGCCTTTTGCCACTTACGAGATCCCAATGGGAACGATTCAGCGCAGTACTCTCGCCGAAACACCAGAAGCCAAAGCTAAGTGGGAAGTGCCTGCTCAGTATTGGGCAGATATAGCATCAGATCAGATCGGCTTGGCAGTTCTCAATGATAGTAAATATGGCTATGATGCCAAACCAGATTGCTTGAGATTGACTTTACTGCGTAGTCCTAGCTGGCCTACTCCAAACAGCGATCGCGGATTTCACGAATTTACCTATCGCCTAGTTCCCCATCAAGGAGATTGGCGTGAAGCAAATATTGTGCAATTAGCGCAGGAATTAAATAATCCCTTGGTTTTAAAGAAGTCATCAATTCCTGCATCTGTAAAGTCAGCAAGTCAAAGTTTTCTCCAAGTTTCTGCTTCAAATATTATTCTCTCCGCCTTCAAGCGATCACAGGATAGTTCAGGATGGATCATGCGTTTTTATGAAGCTCACGGACAGGAAACAGAGACAATTTTCAAAATTCTCCCAGATATTTTGTCAATTAAATCTGTTCATCATTGCAATCTTTTAGAAACCCTAGAGAATCCAATCCAAGTGACTGCCAATGAGTTTGTTTGCACTTTTCAACCATACGAAATTAAGACTTTTTATATTAACTAAAGAGTCGTAACGCAGGCGGCGCAAGCATTATGACTCTTTAGTTACAGCCCAGAGAAATTTTTAAAAGCGCGGCAGAGCCGCGCTTTTAAAAATTTCTCTGGGTTTTCAGTAAGCGCAAAACGCTTGCCTATGCTGATTCACAGAAGTATAACTACATTGTTTGTGAATTGAAATCAAGAAATGGCGTAGCCATTTCTTGATTCGTTTGATCGATAATTGCCGTAGGTCAAATATCAAACAAAATTTATAAAATTAAATTTATGAGTCGTTACTTCAAGCGCGATCGCCAGATAGAAGTTCCTGAAAATCTAGTCCGCGACTCCACCCAAGATAGAATCGTCATGTTTTTCTGCTTAGTCCCCGTATTTGGAATTATTCCTGCGGCGATCACGCTAGTGAGGCAACGCAGTGGTCGTAAAGTGCGCGATGTCAGTCAAGTGGCGATCGCCATGATGATCGCTTGGGCGATCGCTTACAGCGCGATGGGGGGAGTCCCCACGGAGGGGGAATCGATACAGGTTACGAGTGAGCTTTTAAAAGCTTCCCTAAGCTCAGGTTACTTTGCCGCCTGTATGTATTTGATGTATCGCCTCTACCGCCATCAATTGGTGGTTTTGCCTTGGCTGAATGGCGATCGCCCCAAAATAAAAGATTAATGGTGCGGCGCAAAGCGCCGCACCATTAATTTCACGAAAGCGCTAGATTTATACAAATCAAACCACAAAAAAAATTGAAAGCGTTGCTTCGCAACGCTTTCAATTTTTTTTGTGGTTTGGGTTTGAACGCAAAATGCTATGAGCAAATTTTGCGTAAGTGTTGAAGTTTAAGATATGTAACGAAATGTAAATAAATCAATTTCAAATTATTGTATTTATCGCCCAAAATCAACCACAACAACGTTTGTTTGCTATTAAATATAGTGAGTAGGTATAAATCTTTAGTTGCAGATTGTTACGATTGGTAACACTTTGGGCAACAAACTTAGCTGTCTTCACCCGTATGAAAACGCAAAATCTAAATATTAGGTTGCCTCACAACTCGATTTTTAGGTTTTAAGTCGTTTCAGTACAAGTAACGACAGCGATAATTAAGCGCCATTTATAAAATCACTAAAAAATCAGGACAGTAATTTAAGGAGACTGCATGTTCACTTCTGTGCCACCGATCGCTGCATTAACTAACAGACGGATTGCCCCCGACGACTTACAAGGTCGGGTTTTAATGAAATTGGTGTATGTGGTACTTGAGCCTCAGTACCAGAGCGCGATGTCGGCGGCGGTCAAGTCTATTAATAAAAATAACTCCAACCTAGCGATCGAGGTAAGCGGCTATTTAATTGAGGAGTTGCGTAGCCCTGAAAACTATGAGGCATTTAAAGATGATGTTGCCGATGCCGACATATTCATCGCTTCGCTGATCTTTATTGACGACATGGCAACCAAGATCGCCCAAGCAGTGCAACCCCATCGCGATCGCCTAGCCGCTTGCGTAGTTTTCCCGTCAATGCCAGAGGTAATGCGCCTTAACAAGATGGGCAGCTTTACCATGGAAAATCTGGGGCAGTCCAAGAGTGCGATCGCCCAGTTTATGCGGAAGCGCAAAGAGAAGTCAGGCAGTTCTTTTCAAGACAGTATGCTCAAGGTCGTACAGACCCTGCCCAAGATTCTCAAATATATGCCCATCGAAAAGGCGCAGGATGCGCGTAACTTCATGTTGAGCTTCCAATATTGGTTGGGTGGTTCTACCGAAAATATTGAAAACTTCCTGTTGATGCTTGCCCAAAATTATTTACCAGAGGTGAAGGCAAAAGCCAAAGAAAATGGCTCCGCACCTCTGCAAATCAAAGAGCCTGTTACCTATTTGGACATGGGACTATGGCATCCCCTCGCACCCAAAATGTTTGAATCCACTACCGAATATTTGGCATGGTTTAACAGTCGCACTGATATTTCCGATGACATGAAAGACCCACTCGCGCCTTGCGTGGGCTTGTTGATGGCGCGTACGCACTTGGTAACAGGCGATGACGCACACTATGTATCGATGGTTCAGGAATTAGAATCCCTTGGTGCAAGGGTAATCTCAGTATTTAATGGCGGTTTGGACTTCTCCAAAGCCGTTGAAGAATACTTTTATGATCCCAAACAAAAGGATCGGGCGATCGTTGATAGTGTGGTTTCGCTGACAGGGTTTGCATTAGTTGGGGGACCCGCTAAGCAGGATCATCCTAAAGCGATCGAAGCCCTCGCCAAGCTTAACCGTCCCTACATGGTGGCATTGCCTCTAGTCTTCCAAACCACCGAAGAATGGCAGGATAGCGATCTTGGTTTACACCCTGTCCAAGTTGCATTGCAAGTCGCCTTGCCAGAACTAGACGGTGGACTTGACCCGATTGTGCTGTCGGGTCGCGACAGCATGACAGGCAGATCTCACGCATTAGGCGATCGCGTTGAAACTATTGCTAACCGTGCGATCAAATGGGCAAACCTGCGCCGCAAGCCCCGCCATGATAAGAAGTTGGCAATTACGATTTTCAGCTTCCCACCTGACAAGGGCAACATCGGCACGGCGGCATATTTAGACGTTTTCTCTTCCATTCATAAAGTCTCCGAAGCTCTTCGTAACAATGGCTACGACATTAAGGATCTGCCTAAGACTTCCCATGAAATGATGACGGAAATCTTGCATGACCCTGAAGCAATGGTGGGCAGTCCTGAATTGAACATCGCTTACAAAATGTCTGTCAACGAATATGAAGCCAACACTCCCTACGTTGACGCGATCACCGAGCAATGGGGAGCCGCTCCTGGACATCTGAATTCTGATGGACAGAACTTGCTAATCTTCGGTAAGCAATATGGAAATCTATTCGTAGGCGTACAGCCCACCTTCGGTTATGAAGGCGATCCCATGCGCTTGCTCTTCAGCAAATCCGCATCCCCTCACCACGGTTTTGTTGCTTACTACACCTACCTGAACCATATCTGGGGAGCCGATGCTGTCCTCCACTTCGGTACTCATGGCTCAATGGAATTCATGCCTGGCAAGCAAGTGGGTATGTCAGGTGATTGCTATCCCGATAGCTTGATTGGAGCCTTGCCCAACATCTATTACTACGCGGTTAATAATCCATCAGAAGCGACGATCGCTAAGCGGCGCGGCTATGCCACGATTATCAGCTACATCACCCCTGCCCCTGAAAATGCGGGCTTGAGCCGCAACTTGCAAGAGCTGAGCGAATTGATTGCTTCTTACAAGGATTTGCGGACAGGCGGTCGTGGTATCCAAATCACCAACACGATTATGGACAAAGTGCGTCTAGTCAATCTCGATAAGGATGTGCAACTTCCTGATCAAGATGCTAAGGAAATGGATTTAGAAGAACGCGATAACGTGATTGGTCAGGTCTATAACAAACTGATGGAAATCGAGTCACGCGTTCTCCCTTGCGGTCTTCACGTTGTTGGCGAACCTCCCAAAGCCGAAGATGTCACCGATGTCCTCACCAGCATCGCCAGCTTTGACCGCCCCGAAGACAAGATGAAATCCTTCCTAAGGATCATCTGCGAAAGCATCGGCCGCGATATCGAACAGCTTTACAAATCCAGCGACAAGGGCATCTATGCTGATGTAGAACTACTATCTAATATTCGCGCCGTAGCCAATCAAGCCGTTGGCGCATTGGTTAAAGCCAAAGCTGATGACGATGGCAGAGTTTCCAAGCTCTCAGTTCTCAACTTCTTCCGCATGGGTAAAACGGAACCTTGGATCGAAGTTCTCCAAGAAGCGGGCTATCCTAATGTCAACAAAGATGACATCAAGCCCGTCTTTGAATTTCTAGAGTTCTGTCTCAAACAAATCGTTGCCGATAACGAACTCGGTGGCTTAATTCGCGCCCTCGAAGGTGATTACATTCTGCCTAGTCCAGGGGGAGATCCAATCCGTAATCCGCTAGTTCTGCCCACTGGCAAGAATATGCACGCCCTCGATCCTAACTCGATCCCCACGAGTGCCGCAGTCCAAGCAGCGAAAACTGTAGTCGATCGCCTCTTAGAACGTCAGCGTCAAGACAATAATGGAGTCTATCCCGAAACGATCGCTGTCGTGCTCTGGGGAACCGACAACATCAAGACCTATGGCGAATCCCTCGCTCAAGTTCTCTGCATGATCGGCGTGAAGCCCATGCCCGATGCTCTCGGTCGGATCAACCGTTTAGAGCTAACTCCTCTCGAAGAACTGGGTCGTCCTCGCGTGGATGTGGTCGTCAACTGCTCAGGTGTATTCCGTGACTTGTTCGTGAATCAAATGGACTTAATCGATCGCGCCGTGAGAATGGCAGCCGAAGCCGATGAGCCTTTGGAAATGAATTTTGTCCGCAAACACGCGATCGCCCAAGCCGAAGAGTTTGGGTTAACCATCAGTCAAGCCGCAACTCGCGTCTTCAGTAACTCATCGGGTTCCTATTCCTCCAACGTTAACCTCGCTGTGGAAAACAGCACATGGGAAAACGAAGAAGAATTGCAACAGATGTATCTATCGCGCAAGTCCTTCGCCTTTGGTGCGAATGTCAGCAACACCCAACAGCGTCAGATTTATGAAGCCTCACTGAAGACTGTTGACATGACCTTCCAAAACCTTGATTCCTCCGAAATCAGTCTCACCGATGTATCTCACTACTTCGACTCTGACCCCACTAAGCTCGTTGGCAGTCTCCGCAAGGATGGTAAAAAGCCTACTTCCTTTGTCGCTGACACCACCACTGCTAATGCTCAAGTCCGTACTTTAACCGAGACTGTCCGCCTTGACACCCGCACCAAGATTCTCAATCCAAAGTGGTATGAGGGAATGCTCAAGAGTGGTTACGAAGGTGTACGCGAAATCTCGAAGCGCCTCGTCAACACAATGGGCTGGTCGGCAACGGCTGGAGCCGTGGACAACTGGGTTTACGAAGATGTCAATGATGTGTATGTGAACGATAAAGAGATGTGCGATCGCCTCAAAAATCTCAATCCCAATTCGTTCCGTAAGATTGTTGGTACTCTCTTGGAAGTCAATGGTCGCGGCTATTGGGAAACCAGTGAAGAGAATCTTGATAGATTGCGTGAGCTGTATCAAGAACTCGAAGACCGCATTGAAGGTGTAGAGTAAAATAAAAAAGGCGGCGCAATGCGCCGCTTTTAACTTTTAAAGTCCTGATTTTTTGTTGGAGGTTGTTATGATTCTTTTTCAAGAGATTATTGAAACGATTGAAAGCCTGCCAGTAAAGGATCAGGACTATTTGTTTGAGATGATTCAAAAGCGTAGAATTGCTACACCGAAAAATGTGTCAACGGCGATGTCAGAACAATCGATTAATTCGCCAAATAAATTTACTTTTGACCACAGCGCTCCACCAATTTGGGAAGTTGTTGCTAAAATTTCTGCTCAAGTTCCTGATGAAGAATGGCAAAAGTTACCAACAGATTTAGCAATGAATTTTGATGATTATCAACGCGATCGCCAAAATCAAAACTAATGAGAGTTATTTTTGCCGATACTGGTTATTGGGTGGCGCTACTTAATCGCCATGACAACTTACACAAAAAAAGCGATTACTCTTTCAAAGGCTGTACAACCTGCTCATATTGTCACTACAGAGATGGTTTTGGTTGAGGTATTGAATGATTTTAGCGATCGCGGTGAATATTTCCGACAGGTTGCTATGAACTTGATCCAAAATCTGTATCAGTATCCCAATGTCACAGTGATTCCGCAGACAACTTTGCAGTTTCAAGAAGCTCTAATTCTTTATGCACAACGTCCTGATAAGGCATGGAGTCAAACCGATTGTGTGTCTTTTAAAGTAATGGAGCAGTTGGGTATTAGTGAAGCACTTGCCTATGACAAGCATTTTGTGCAAGCAGGATATAGGGCTTTAATGAGAGAATGACAACATGAGTATTCAAAAAATTGTTTCTGCTCAAGTTATGGGCGATCGCACTTTATTGATTGAGTTTAGCGACAGTGAGTTCAAGAAGTACGACATCTCTAATTTGCTAAATAAACCAATGTTTGCACCATTGAAAATCCTAGCTTTTTTAAGAGTTTTAGGATTGAGGCTGGTGGTTATGGGTTGGTTTGGAATGAGGATATTGGTATTAGCGAGTATGAACTCTGGAAGAATGGAGTTAGCCTTAAAAACAGTGAGAATATTGGGGTAAATGATTGCTGGGTCACTATAAAATCGTAATCGTTTATGCTTTTTCCATTTCAGCAAGTGCTTCTTGAAAACTAAGAAGCTTTTCATCCTTGACCTCTAACATGGCATGGACAAGCCCTAAATCCTCGACTGACAACCTGCCTCTAATTGGCTCAAATTCATCTTCTAATAGCCATAACTGCGCTTCTTCATAGTTTTTGCTAGTTTGCACAACTCGATAATTTTCGACAGGATCGCAAATATGACAGATACCCATGCGATCGCCCATAAGCATCAATAAATAAGGCGGTGATTGCATCGGATCGATCCACACCTCCAGAAAGTTCCAGTCATCCTTCACTGGGTTTGGTGCGGGGGATAACGTGATATCGATTGTCTGCATCTATCTTTACCTCACCATAAAATAAAGGAATTGTTGAGCCATCGGCGCTAATTCTATAACCGATAGGTTCTGCAAATTAGGAAAACGATTAGTTTAGAAGCATTGAAATTAGGGTCTGAATTCTAGTTGCTGACTAAACCAGCTAATTTCTCTTCATCTAGAGCCAAGCCTCGCCGATGCAAATATTGGCGGAGATTAATTTGAATAAATAAATCTTGTAGTTCTTCAGCAATTTCGGATGGAGGATTCCCTGATAGAGCCGTGGCAATTAATCTATTAGCAATATTAAACTCGCCACACTCGATCGCTAAAGAGGCGGCACTACGATGTAAAACCGAACGGGTTGGTTCAGATTCCCAATGATTAGCAATTAAGGCGGCGGCGCTTGACTCTTTAGTAAATGCTTGTCTCCGTAGATGATTAGATTGATCTATTTCACCTCTAAGTTTAGCGACTTGAGCTAATTCTGCTAAGTCCATTGCTTCTCTATGTAATACATTAACTTGCGTCATTTTTTTGCTGTCATTACTATCGGTTTGCTGAATTCAACTACTACAACATAAGCTGGCAATATGCCATCAGAAGGTTTGGTCTGTTCTAGTTTCTGCTTTAATCTAATATTGATGCGTTTTTCGTCACCTGTCCGAATACCTGATATTTCCAATCTTGCTTTATTTTGAAATGGAAGTAGAGAATCATCATTTTCAGTACCTAGCCAGTAATCAAATCCTGTACCTTTGCGCGATCGCTCAATAACCGTAAAGTCTGTAAGCCTAGTAATAATCATAAAAGCAATACCGTAAGCTGCTTGCTCTGTTGTATATTCTAAGTCATTCCAACATCGAAGCATCTGTGGTGTTACGGGTTGCCAATACAACTTAAATGATGCTTGAAAGTCGCCTTCAACTGTAAGGTTTATGCCTTGAGGATGTCCGCGATCGCTTAGGCAAACTGCACAAGCTTCGGCTAAGGTTGCCCCAAATACAGGAGTAATCGCTGGGAAACCGTTAGCTAAGTCAGTTAAAATTATTGAGTCAGAATTTTTGAAATCCATATCAGCAATGCTTTGTCAGACACAATCTTAACTTAATCGCTATTTTTTGGATAGAAGCCCTCAAACTTTACCCAACGAAATTTATGCAAACTTTTAGTGTTGCCGAAATTCAACAGAAAGCTCTAGCGAAATTACAACAAACCATTTATGATTATCGCTATCCAAACATTTAAACTGGACTCATAAATCTTTTGCCTGAAGAAGAAATTTTATCAAATAATGAAATATTAGGCTTAACACTAACTAGCCATAGGATTAGATCGCAGCTAGATTCATTCAATGCTGGCTTTATGACAAGTATTATGCTGGAAAATGTAGCTTCTATTGCAGTTACAAGATTTAATAATCCTTGGATACTTGCTATAGCAGTTCCTTGTATTCTTACTGGACTCTTATTAGGGAAAGATGCTTATAATAGTACTTTGGCAACCCTTATAATTTTCATAGGGCTTTGATTCTGCATTTCATATTTTTTGTCGATTAAAAAAGTAATTGAGATTGCTTCTTCTGGTGGTGCAGTTATACGCAAAACTATTTCTAATGATGTCCATATGAAACAAGTACATCAAGTTATTGAAAAGATTGAAGATGCTAAAGATGCGAGATATATGATCGGGAAATAGGCGATTGGGTTTGTTGCTATTGGGGGGGCGATAGAGGTGTAATTTGTTCAAAATTCTTGCCTAACCACTTGATTTTACGAGCTATCCGTATTTGATTAGTGCGATCAATTTTCGCAAGATCAGCGATCGCATCCGAAGTAAAGTCAATACTATAACTCATCCCAATTAAGCCCCAATGATTGCATAGCTTGAGCCGCAGGAATAACAGTTGGTTGCTGTTGCTGTCGTAATAAACGCTCCACAACTGCTATTTTTAACTTCTTGCCTTCATCTAGATCGATATATTCTTCTAATACTTCCATTACAACTTCACGAACTAGTAAACGAAACTGTTCGGTAGTGAGTTCTTTTATCTGCATAGCGCTAAGGATCTACTACTTGGTTTTAACTAATTTTAACTTAGCCGTCAATATAATCGCTGTTTGATATTGAGAGAAATAGGCGATCGGGTTTTGTGGGTGTTGAGAGTGCGATCGCTGTTTGATATTGAGAGAAATAGGCGATCGGATTTACGAGTGTTGAGGGGCGATCAGTTATAATTATGAACAATCCAGTAAGTTATATTTGCTGCCATGACTAACGCATTACGATACATCTATGATTCAGAAGGGCAAACGGTTTCCGTAGTTGTCCCAGTTGCATTTTGGCAAGAACTAATGGCAGAAAGGGAAACCTCCTATTTACTCAGCAGTCCAGCCATGAAAAAAAGACTACTTGCAGCCAGAAAGCGTCAAGATGGAATCTCTTTGGAAGCAGCCTGTGAAAAACTTGGAATTTGATACAGATGCTTTTGAAGACTTAGCTTGGTGGATCGAAAATGATCGTAAAAAAGCTTTAAAAATCGTTAAACTGATCCGTGAAGTCCAACGAAATCCATTTGAAGGTACAGGACAACCTGAAGCGTTAAAACACGATCTATCTGGCTGCTGGTCACGCCGTATTGATCAAGAACATCGTCTAATTTATGAAGTCCTAGATGATAAGATCAGAATTCTTGCCTGTCGCTTTCACTACTAAAAATCGCTATTTGATTTGAGATTTAGACGATCAGGTTTGTGGGTAGTGAGGAGCGATCGCTGTTTGATGTAGGAAATAATCGATCGCGTTTATGGGTGGTGAGGGGCGATCGCTGATTAAGAAGTGGGACAAACTTGTATAAAATCACACGAGTCATTGATTGACATGACAACTCCTGCTGTCAAAGATGTAATCACTTCACTTATTTGCTCCATCAACGGAAGTAAATAATCAGGTCTAGTACTACGAGCATCCAAAACAACAATCCTCAAACTATTCCCCACTAGATTTTGCTGATAACGCAAGTTCTTATCCGCAGTAATAAAAGCGTCAAAGGGATGATTCTCAGCTAGGTAAAGAATTTCACTATCCTTAAATCCACGCCATCCCATATCATCAACATTGCGAACATCATAGCCTTTAGCTAGAAAAGGCTGCTTGAGTTTTCTACTCAAAAGATTTTCATCCAGTAATATAATCATCAAGCAGAACGTTCCTGAGCAATTAGTAATTTGGCAGCGCTTTCCAAAACCCTCATGACTTGTGACTTTAGGTAGGGAAAATCATCAATAAATTCTGCTAAACCTCCATCCCCTTCAAGATAGTCAAAAAAAGTTTGCAAAGGAACTCTTGTTCCCTTAAAAACTGGAACTCCACTCATAATATCGGGATCGCGATGAATAATCCCTTTCATTTCTAATAAGTTATTTAGGGTCATTACATTGCACGATGTAGATTGCCTCATTATAAAACAAAAGCATAGACAGGCAATCGGGTTTATGGGTAATGAGTGGAGATCGCTGTTTGATGTAAGAAATTAGCGATCGGGCTTTGGGTGGTGAGGAGGCGATCGCTGTTTGATCTGGAGATTTAGGCGATCTGATTTGTGGGTGATGAGGGGAGATCGCTCTTTGATGTTGGAAATAGGCGATCGGGGTTATGGGTGGTGAGGGGCGATCGCTAAAACGGGGTTGCTGTGGAAGTTAATGCTGATCCTTCCAAATAAAGGGTGTCATAACTAAGGTCAATTCCGTTTGACCATTCTATTGAGCCAGCAATGACTCGGACTGATGCAAAGAGTGAGAGGTCTTTGAGTTGGCTAAATACACCTTTAGTTAGGTATGGTTTCACATCAAAGATTTTTTGTTCTCCATTTTCAAACAAAACCATCAGGCAATAGTTATCTAGGGGTTGAACTTTTTTGATATAAGGATTCATGATAATTTACGTTATTTTAAAGGATCAATTTTGAACGGCTCTTGACCATTAATGGCTAGTTGCCAATCTGCAATTAGTTCTTCTCTATGAATTTCAATCCAAGCTTCGACAAGTTTTCGTTTGTTTTTGGGTAGTTCTCCTGCTAATAGTTCACCATCAGCTAGGCTAAATACTGCTCGTGATTCACCATATTCAGCATGGATATGGGGGAAGTTATGTTGTTGATTATCAAAATAATACATTCGGATAATAATTCCATAAAATATGGATAGAGTTGGCATTGGTAAATAAACCTCTTTTTTTAATTGTAGTCCCATTCAAAGGCTTAGCGGAGGACGGTTTGCATGAGGTTTTCGGCGAGTTGTTTGCGGTGTTTGATTTGTTGTTCTAGTTGGTCGATGATGTTCATTAATTTATCGACTTTTTCTACTATCGCTTTTTGTTCGGCAAGAGGTGCAAGGGGAATAAATATATCTCGACATTGTGCAAGCGAAATATTATCCTGACCAACTACCCCTAATGTTTGTATCTTCTTGATTTCTGTACCTTCATTCAAAAAGAGATATATGTATTGGTTGACAGAGTTTTCAATACACCGAAAAATTGCTAATGCTTGATTAATATTCCACTCTTTAAAATCATCTGGAACAATAGCTATTTTCCCAAGAGGTGGTCCCACGATATTCATGATTACATCCTTAGGATAAACTTTTGATCGGCTTAATCTTTCATGTACACTTCTTTCAATAAATTGTGATCTGTAATGAAAATTTATCTTCTGATTTACAATGTTATAGACTTTCAAATAAGGTATTTCTCCACCATCTTTAAATTCAGTGCTACTAGGAGTTGTTCCTTTTGTTATAAAATCGCAAATTTCTCCCAAGCGACACCAAACCCAATTATCAGGAATAGAAAATGGAATTTCTTTGATCGCTATTTTAGCGAGAGGTTTTTCTTTTTTGAGTTTGCCATCAGTAATTAACTGTTGTTTTTCGGTTTTAATTTTGGCGAGGAGTGCGGCAGCATCGGTGTCTGGATTGCCCTTTTGCATTGGGGTTTGGGTGCGCCATTCGGTAGTAAGTTGACCTGTGATCGCCTCCTGCAAAATAGCCTGTTTCAATTTAGAAATTATGCCTGATTGCTTTTCTTGCTCAGATGAAAAATCAAAGATTTTTAAAGTTATTTCTTGGAGTTTTAAGATTTTTTCTTCTACTGATTGAGAGAAGTATATTTTTGTTTTTAATTTTTTATTCTTTAAGTCATTGATAAATGCAATTATATCAAATTGAATTTCTATGTCAGGAATAGGAAAATTCATTTCCTCAACTTGCTTAGAACTAACATTTGGTTGCGCTCCTCCCAAGGCTAGTTTCTTCACATTGTCCTGAACCCCACGAGCGACCCAGTAAACATATTCATTAGCTATCTTACTTGTGTCTAATACTTGAAATTTTGCAACTCTTTGATTGAGATATAATTTTCCTAGTCCACTTTGAACAATAGCTAACTTACCAATAGTTCCACCAGTTAGAGCAATTATGATATCTCCAGAGTCTAGTTCATATTTTTCAAATTCTTCTGACTCATTGTAGTAAATAGCTTTTTTTAAAACAATCTTTTCATTTTGAAAATCAGAGATTCTTATAATTGGAATACCAGTTTTTTGATATTCAGCGCTTTTAAAAGCATATCCTCCAAGAAGTTTTACATATTTCTTTAATGGCGTTGATTCAAATTGAGTTGATAAAGAAGTATTTATTATTGATAAATATGCTGGAATATTATTAAAAAAAACTTTCTCGCAATTATCCATGATGTACACGCTCCATTACAAAACTTAAAAGCCGATCACTCTCTTTTAGAGAATCATGCAACATTCCCAACAACTCAACAGAACTATAACCCCGTTCCACCTCCATCACATAAGGATTTTTCACATCTAGATTAAACCCATTTTTCTCCAAATTTGCAAAACTCACCCGCCAAGCCTGCTCCCCCTCCTCACGTCTTCCCCACCAATCGCGTAACGACTGAAACTCACCCTTCACAATCGGCTTCGTCTTAGAATACGCCTTCACCCCATCAGGCAAACGATGCTCCCAATACCACACATCCTCAGTCCGCTTACCCTTCGCAAAAAACAATAGATTAGTTGCCACCGAAGCATAAGGCTGAAACACAGAATTTGGTAAACGCACAATCGTATGCAGATTGCAAGACTCCAACAAATGCTGCCGAATCCTCGCCTTCACCCCATCACCCGTCAAAGAACCATCGGGCAACACGATCGCCGCCCGTCCGCGATCGCGCAAATAGCGCACCATCAACAACAAAAACAAATCCGCACTTTCTGTAGTTCGATAACTCAACGGGAAATTATCCTGTACCCCATCCGTCACCGAAGCCCCAAACGGCGGATTAGCAAGGATAACATCCACTCGATCCGCCTCCGTAATGCTCGTGTATTCCCGATTCAGACTATCCGTATACTCAATATTCGGAACCTCAATCTCATGCAAAAACAAATTTGTCACCGCCAACATAAACGGCAACGGCTTAAACTCCATCCCCCTAATCGTCTGCTCCAAGGTTTGCAGATCCTTGACTTGATCGATACCCTGCGATCGTAAATGATTAATCGCACAGGTCAAAAAACCACCCGTCCCACAGGCAGGATCAAGCACCTTCTCACCCAACTTAGGATTCACAAGTTCCGTCATCAGCTCTGTCAGCGCACGCGGCGTATAAAACTCCCCATAAGCCCCTGCCGATTGCAGTTCTTGCAAAATCGTCTCGTAAATGTCCCCAAACAAATGCCGATCTTCCGAATTCTCAAAATCAATCTCATTGAGACTATTCAACACCTGCCGAATAATTGTTCCATTCTTCATGTAATTATTCGTACCCTCAAAAATCTCACGCACAATCCGCGCCCTCTGATTGCCCGTACTCACATCGAGATTTCTTAAAGTCGGAAATAAATCCTGATCGATAAACCTCTGCAACACATCCCCCGTCATCCCCTCCTTATCCGCCGCCCAACTACTCCAGCGCAAAGGCTCAGGAATCACCGACACAAAATCATCCTTGAGAAGCTCTAACTCCTTATCACTCGCATCAAGAATTTTCAAAAACAGTAACCAGCCCAACTGTTCAATGCGTTGTCCATCCCCCGACACACCCGCATCCTTCCGCATAAAGTTACGCAGAGATTTAATATTACCACCGAGATTTTTCATAGCCATTAGATCGCACTGCTGGATTAATCACTTTACGGTAAAAGCGTAAGAAAAATTTAGCGATCGCATCTTTATATATTTTAGAATAGTATCAGCTACAAAAAAAGCTAAATTTACAGGGACAGCATTACCTATCATTTGCTCTAGATTTGTCTTAGTCCCAAAAAACTTAAAAGACTCTGGAAAGGTTTGAATATAACTTCGTTCGATTGTGGTTAAAGGTCTAATGGTTGAAATGTCAATATCCTGTGGATCACCACTATGTAGTTGATAATTTGGCGGCATGGGGCGATTCACACCCCTTATAGTTGGACTTGGTTCATCAATCGAGAAAATCCCCCTTCGAGCATAGCTTCTAGGATGTCGATAATAGTATTGTAGATTTAATCTATCCCCAAGATAATCTCTAATTGTCATCGGTTTATTTGCCAAATTAATTTTAAATAAATCTACTAAAGCAGTTTGATCTCCGCCAAGCTCACCAATTAAAAAGAAACGAGATCGTGCCTGTGGTACATGACAAAGTGAAGCATCTAAAACAATACTAGATAAACCATAACCACATTTTATAAACTGTTCCGAGATTTGGGAGAGAATAGAGCTTTTAGTAATTCTCTGTACATTTTCCATCACAAACCATTGTGGTTTAATCGCACAGACAATATTTGCAAAGTTATAAGTTAGATTAGCGCGATCGCCATTTAAATTACGTTTACCAGCACTCGAAAAATCTTGACATGGTGAACCACCAATAATCATTTCAGAGGCATATTTTTCAATTATTTTAATTGATGTAATTTCATCAGCTAGATCCTGTTGAATAGCAGGATGATCGAAATTTTCTCGATAGATATCTAAAGCTATACTCCAATTATCAATAGCTGCTAAAATTTCAATCCCTGCTTGCTGGAAACCAAGAGATAATCCACCACAACCACTAAATAAGTCAACAGCCGTAATCATGAGAATAACTCTGGCGAATTGAAGATAATCGCGTCAAATCTACGCTCTGGACTAAGCAGATTCTGTCCACCTCCCAAAATGATATTTTTGATTTCGTCTTTTTTAATCCTCGGAGATGTCAAATTTTCACATGACATATAGGGATTCGTTACATTCCCTGCGGAAGCAAAAGCTTTATCATTTTTAGTATTATAAGAAAGTTTATCGATAATATCTCTGTAGTCACACCTGCCATAAATACAGATATCTAAAAGCATTTTATATAGCCAAATGCTTGTTCTTGTTTGACGAGTTATTTGAGTTACAGCATTATCATTTTTTGATATTTGCGATATAAACCAAGCAAAGGCAGCATCACTCCACACAAAAACATCCAAACAATTATCTGCAAGCTTCGGCGATTTTCCAACTGTTTTCCAAATTGGGTGTAAAAGAAATGGCGATTGATTTTTCTCAATAGCAATACTGATATCAGATATACAGCCGATAATTTTTTGAATACTAGTAATTACTTCCCTAGCATCTGACCAATTATCAATAACAACATAGCTACTTTCAATGTGGTGTCTAACTATTTCAATATTTGTACTAACTATGCTTGCTGCTAAATATATAATTGTGTCAGGTCTGACAACAATCTCAGAACCAAATTTATCATCACTCAAATTACAAGTAGTATTATCAGGTAAGGCAGTTAATTTAACTTCTAATCCTCGAAAACATTGCCCTGTTAAACTATCTTGAATTACTAAATCAGTTCTAGGTAAGCTGCCAATTACATATTTTTGAAATGGCGTATGTTGTGCTTCAAAGGCAAAATATGTATTAGTTTCGCTAGGCTTAATTCCAAATAAAGTAGCAATATCAATTAAATTTATGCCAAATTTTTGGTTCGCAATAGATATGTAATTTGCCTTAATTCCTTGATCATCAAGATAACAGGATAAAGCGGCTGGAAAACTTGAGTTAAATTGATTTTTGCCCCAAGACTCGACTTTAGAAAAATCTCGATTTGAATTATTTAAGCCAAATAAGCTTGCTTGTGTTGTCATTAGAATATCCTTATGCTGCTACCTGAGACAACTCTGACTTTAACTCGCGTAAAACCTCAATATATTAAGACTTACCGCCAAATAAATCTATAATCTGCTTAGGAGAGCCATATTTCTTCAGAGGTTCCAATTTTAGCACCGAAAGCTCCTCAATATTTTCAATGCCATCGGTCGCATACTTCTCTAGCAAAGCATCTAAAACCGATCGCACCGCCACACCATACTTGGCAAAACAGTTGCGCTTACGCACATTATCCGCCCGTTCCTTGCGCGTCAGAGGCGGTTGTCCCCAAGCCACATAACAGATCAAATCAAACAGATCCAAATCCTTCTGAATAGATTCTTGCAAATCCTCCAACATAATTCCCTAATCTGATAATTCCGCAATCAAAGCACTCTTCTTATCCGCCTCATCCCAACTACTTAAAAAGTCATCCAAACTACTATATTTTTGCAGCAAATTCTGCTTTGTATAGTCCTTCAAACTAGCAGTCACCATTGTCGTTTAAATACTGAATCCTCTCATTGAGGACTTCCACATTCACATCCGTGATGTAAACCTTATCGCGGGATTCAGCAACCACAGCCCCACCACTGATAATCGTTGGGATAAATTGCCCAAGCTCAGCATCAGCCCCGAAATTTAGTACCTCACTCGGCGCTTGATCGATAACTCGTTCGCTAACATTGCCACTAATATTCTCATCGGTAAATGCTACATCCTCGCGCACTTCCTTAATCATCACAGGATCACCATCAAATCCGCGATCGCTAAAATGATCGGTCACATTCCGAAAGTCCATGATCGTAAAATAACGTTTATCAAACTGCTCATTAATTCTCGTTCCTCGTCCAATAATTTGCTTAAACTCTAAACTGGTGAATCTGCTAAAACTGTTTGGAATCAAGCGTTTTTTCACCGATGCATGGGGTGCATACGAAAGGATTCTTGATCTTCACACTCATCTAATCGGCAAGAAAAATACTCAGAAGATTGAACGAAAACATCTAACTTTGAGAACGAGGATTAAGCGTTTAGAGAGAAAGACGATTTACTTTTCTAAGTCCATTATGATGCATGATATTATCATCGGCTTGTTTATCAACAGGTATGAGTTTTCGTTTATACCCCATTGAACCTTCCAACAAATGTGACACATTACCCACGATTCGATTAATCGCGATCTGCTGATAATAACGAGGTTGCCTCCCTTTGCTGTCAAAAAAATAATCAAAACTAGCAATCTGGTCTGCTTCAGGAGTTTCAATCCCCTTAAACTTTTTGTACTTCTGCCAAAGTTGATCAGGACTAGGGAAATCATCCAAACTCAACTCACGCTCGATCGCCTCTGAGTAACCAGATTGATCATGCTCCCAAAATCCATCACCATTTGAGCTAAAAGCCACAGGCAAATCCAAAATATCGGCATAGTCCAAAGCCTGCTGCATCCCAGAACCAACAGCAAACGTGTTTTTCTTAGTCTCGATAATAGCGATCAGAATATTCGATTTGTAATACAACACATAATCCGCCTTTTTTGCTTTCCCCCTCTGCGTCTGTTCCCCCTTCACATAAATTTGATCAAAGCAGGCAGAATATACTGTGTACAAATATCTTGCTCTGAAAGTTCTTGTTTGTCTATCATTTAAGAAGTGAAGCTATGGTTTTCATCAATAAGGAAGCGGCACTTCAAAGTGCAGCTTCCTTATTGATGTCTACAAACAATTACAAGGTTGCTTCTTGCTTGAGCTTTTCGCGATCGCCTAATCTCTCACCATCCAAAGCATTAGAAGATTGGAGCGCAAAATAGAGCTTATTAAGAGCATTAAGATAGGCTCTTGCAGAGGCAACAATCACATCTGTGTTAGCGGAATGTCCAGAGAAAGTACCGACATCAGGATGCTTGAGGCGAATCGTAACTTCGCCGAGGGCATCGATACCTGCGGTGACAGACTGCACCGAGTACTCGATCAAGTTATTGGGAACGTTAACAATGCGATTAATCGCTTTGTAAATCGCATCAACGGGACCTGTGCCGACAGAAGCATCAGTAACTTCATGACCGTCGGGCATGATCATTGTCACAGTTGCCGTGGGAACAGCGCGATCGCCACAGCTTACTTGGACATGATCGAGCTTGAAGGCTTCGGGCGCATGGCGAATCTCATCATTGACGATCGCTTCTAAGTCGCGATCGCTAATTTCCCGCTTCTTATCCGCAACTTCCTTAAAGCGCACAAAAGCAGCATTAAGTTCCTGTTCCGAAAGCTCAAAACCGAGTTCCTTTAACCGCGAACTGAGAGCATTGCGTCCCGAAAGTTTGCCAAGCACAATTAAGTTATCGGTCAATCCAATAGATTGCGCGTCCATAATTTCGTAAGTGAGACGATTTTTGAGAACGCCATCTTGATGAATACCTGACTCATGGGCAAAAGCATTCGCGCCAACAATCGCTTTATTCGGTTGCACCAACATTCCTGTGAGATTGGAGACAAGGCGAGAGGTCTTGTAAATCTGCTTGGTGTCAATGTTGCAGAGGGGCGTGGTGGAATCTTCAGGGCGACCGAGGAAAGCATTAAAATAGGCGCGGCGGACATGGAGTGCCATTACTAATTCTTCGAGAGCGGCATTTCCAGCGCGTTCGCCGATGCCATTAATTGTGCATTCCATTTGCCTTGCGCCATTTTTAGCAGCTTCAAGGAAGTTCGCCACCGCTAAGCCCAAGTCATTGTGACCATGCACCGAAATGATGGCGCGATCAATATTCGGCACATTATCCTTAATGCCCTTGATCAAGGTTCCGAATTCGGAAGGAGTCAAATAGCCGACCGTATCAGGAATATTGACCGTGGTTGCACCTGCGGCGATCGCTGCTTCTAATACTCGATAGAGAAACTCTAGATCGGAGCGCCCCGCATCTTCAGGTGAAAATTCGATATCGTCAATCTTGGACTTGGCATAGGCAACCATTTCAGGGACGATCGCCAAGACTTCTTCACGACTCTTGCGGAGCTTATACTTCAAATGAATATCGGAAGTTGCCAAGAAAGTATGAATGCGACCCTTCGCCGCAGGTTTGACAGCTTCTGCCGCCGCGTCGATATCGGCTTTGGTTGCACGGGCTAAACCGCAAATCGTGGGGCCTGACTCAGTGCCAACGAGTTTGGCAATTTCTTGAACCGCATGAAAATCGCCCTTACTCGCAAAGGGGAAACCCGCCTCAATGATATCTACACCAAGTCGAGCCAGTTGCTGCGCGATTAGCAATTTTTGTTCCACGTTCAGGGTTGCGCCTGGGGACTGTTCGCCATCGCGGAGAGTGGTATCAAAAAAGATAATGCGGTCTTGAGCAACTTGGGACTCTGGTTGTGTTGTAGACATGGTGGTTTTATTTCATGAATAGTTTGGCAGTGTGGCAATTACTTACTTAAATAATTATGAGCGGGGCAATGCACCGCTCATTAATCAATATATCAGCTTTTTCAAAATCTAGGAGATGGCGGCGCGATGCGCCGCCATCTCCCTAGTGCTTACTGTGCTTTTCGATAGTGGTGAGAAGTTCCCTTTCGCCAAACGGCTTGGTTAAATATTCTGTCGCTCCCACCATTCTGGCTTTGACGCGATCAATAAATCCATCTTTGCCTGTCAGCATGATAATCGGAGTCTTGGCAAACGCACTAGACTTACGCAGCATTCCACAGAGTTCGTAGCCATCTAGCTCTGGCATAGCAATGTCGCACAAAATCAAATCTGGCTTATGTTGAAAAATGAGGCTCAATGCCTTA
The DNA here is from genome assembly GCA_001873375.1 of Oscillatoriales cyanobacterium CG2_30_44_21. Lineage (GTDB taxonomy): Bacteria > Cyanobacteriota > Cyanobacteriia > Pseudanabaenales > Pseudanabaenaceae > Pseudanabaena. The sequence continues at coordinate 4,743 of MNZA01000142.1, read as the reverse complement.
GTGGGACTAGCTATAGCCATCACCTGATAGCCATGATTGTGCAGAATATATTCAACGGCTCTGCATATGGTCACACTGTCATCGATGCACAAAATTCTTGGCGATCGCTCCTCAGTCGGCTTAACGGCGCTATCACTTAAAGCCGAGACTAAAACTTGATGGGAGGCGATCGCCTCATAAATATACTGCCCCACTTTGCAAATATCCCAGTCAGAGTATCTTGATAGTTGGCGGACAGTATTTTTACCGTCAATCCAAGGACTTAACTCTGGCAAAGCTTCGGAATTTAGGAGAGAGGGAACCTGATCGACAGACTCTAAAAATGGGTGAAACTTTTGCCAGCATTGCAATTGACGCGAATAATCAGAACTGATCTGAGAAAACTTGAGTCTTGATATCTTGGGGGTTAGCGTGGGACTGACCTCAAAAACGAAGCTACCTTGATATAGACCGAGAATATCAAAAAGTACTTCTTTGATCATCTTTTCCAAAATTTTCTTGGCTTGATCAAGATTAATGACTTTGGATTCTAGGAGTGACCAAATTTGTCCATATTCCAGAACATTAATCCCTAACTTAGAAACTGCTAAGCGATCAAGGGCATAGTCTAGCCCTAACCCATGCAGATAATCTTGCAGTCTGGTGAGGTTAGGATCGGCTTCGGTGGCGTAAAGTAGTTCACCGCGATCAAAAAACAAAAACCAAAATTTGCCGTTACTTGACTCAATCAACAACTCGCCAGTTCGTTGACCAAGCTCAATAAGTTTAATGATCGTACTTACGTCGATTTCTCTGAGCGTGCCTTGCATGAGGTGTTACAAATTCGCATTAGTCCCTAGATTTTAGAGCTTTTTAGTCAGCAATTCTCAGACATCGCATTGTGAAGCCTATAAAAAAGTAAAAAACACGGCTTCGCCGTGTTTTTTACTTTTTTATACAGCCTAATCAAAATCTGCCTATTTAGGCTTTGAGGGTTACAGAGAAAGCTTTGATCATCAACACTTCGCGCCGATGGTCAAAACTTTCTCTGGGTTTTAAGTCAGCGCAAAGCGCTATAGCATTACAAGTCAGGGGGCATCAAAACTGTGTCAATTACATGAATTACGCCATTGCTCGCTTTGACATCGGCGGCAACAACCTTAGAGTTGTCGATGACAACACCTTTGTTGCTTTTGGTTACTTTGATGACGTTGCCTTCAACGGTCTTGACCAAGGCTGAGCCAGCTTTAATGTTTTTAGCTTCAACTTTGCCAGCGACAACGTGGTAAGTCAAAATCTTAACCAAAGTTGCTTTATTTTCAGGCTTCAACAGTTCTGCGATTTGACCTTCAGGAAGCTTGGCAAAAGCAGCGTCGGTGGGAGCAAATACGGTGAAAGGACCCTTGCCTGAGAGAACTTCAACTAAACCAGCAGCTTTGACCGCAGCAACAAGGGTATTAAAAGAACCATTGCCAACGGCGACTTGAACGATGTTTCCTGCTTTGACCATGGATGTCTTTTTAGGAGCAGTCGGGGCGGAGTGATTGTTAGCTAACGCAGGAAGACCGACGATCAGGCTAGCTGTGGCGATCGCCATGCTAGCGGTTTTGATAATTAAGCCTGTAGTTTTTGGGATCTTCATTGGGTTATTTTTTAAGATTAAATAAGTTTTGTTACGCAAAATTAATAATACATTAATTATTAAGATTTTAAAAACCCAACTGGGTGAACTTTTTCCCATAGTGCTTTGCGCCCAAACTCCAAAATATTAAAAGTGCTGCAAAGCAGCACTTTTAATATTTTGGAGTTTGGTATCAAGAATTAGCGAAGCGCCACTTTTAAAAATCTTGATGGTTTTAGCGCAAGCGCCAAACTTCATAGCTGCCATCGCGAAATGTGAGAATCTGTCCATTGATACTGCTTGGTAATACATCTATCCAGATTCTGTTACCACTGACATCGCTAAATAAAAGTGCGCCTTCACTGGTAAAGGCGATCGCGAGGGGGTAATGGCGATCGCCAAGGTCAACTTGTTCCCGATCAAGTAGTAATAGATATTCTGGTCTATCGAAACCGTCTAAATTTACGGACTGAAGCGTCCATTGTTGTTGGACAAGAATACTAAATTCTTCAAGCCCTAGAGAAACTTGCCCATTGCGTTGCAGTTCACTATACATGGCTCGAATGATCCGCTCAATGGTGATCCGTGGGACGGTTTGCCAATTGACGGGTATGCCATTAGGCGGGCTAAAAGCACCGCCGCTAGTGACGAGGGGGGCGATCGTGCTGGTACTGAGCAAAGGTGCTAAGCCAGCTTCGCCAGTGGTGAGAATTTTGAGATTGCCACTTTCATTTACCCAGAGTGACTGGGCGGTGAGGTTGGCGGCTTTAGATTTTCCGTAAGCATCGTACAGCACTACTCCCAACTTTGGGTTGAGCGAAAGTCCCAAGATTTTCCAGAGCAGCAGAGATGCTCGATCGCTAAGTTCGGCAAAGGGAGAATTTATCCATTGATTGCCATCTTTAATTAAGCTAATGCTGACCTCATACCAAGCCTGCCCCTCTTCTAGCTTGGGCGGCGGTAAAAACCAATTTGCACCCGCATTGCCTTTGCCAAGGTAACTAACGGTTCCCATTAGTTGATTTGGTTTGATTGATATCGGCGCAAGATCTAGCCTTTGTAATAGCTGGTCATAATCTTTGACATCAACTTTCTGCGATCGCAACCAATTTTCGGCACGGCGTAATCCGTTGCGATGTAGGACGACCAAACCGCCCCACAGTTTGATTTCCTTCTTAACTCCTGTATAGGTAAGTAAAGTTGTTACTCTCTGCCAAATGTGGGGATGATATTGGGCAAGCATTTCCGCGATTTGATCGCCTTTATAGTCGGGGTCATTGGCGATCGCGATCGCCTGTTCCCATTGTCCATCGATAATATGAACTAAGGCTCTTTCGCCGAGACTGCTGAGGGATTTTTGCGCTTGTAAAGAGGTGATCCGAGCATGAAAAGCGATCAAGTCATACTGTTCTTGCAAGTATGGTGAAAGGCTCTGCCCCTGCGATCGCATTTCGATAGTCACTAAATTAAGATTCTCAAGGGCAGGCGACCACAGCCCCACACTCGCCAGTACGAGGGCTTCACGATATTTTTCAGGCTGACTTTTAGCTTCATTTAAAGTAATCTGCCGCAAATTAATTGGCTTACCATTGCCCTTATTGGGGACAACTTCTGGCTGCCAGATGGTGAACAAAGGTTCAAATTTTTGGGTCTGGTTAACCACTAACTGCCAAGTCTGATTTGAAAGTACCTTTTGCCAATTGGGAAGTTCGCCCATGGGACTCGTCCAGCTTTCCAACTCAAATAATTGCGATCGCTGATCTTCTAAAAAGTAATAAATTTGCCCATACGCGATGCCATCAATACTTCCTGTTGTGGCGAACCATGTGCCGCCATAGTCATTGGGAGAATCTTTTAGTCGGGCAAGCCTTTTAAGAGGGAGCCGCTTCCGATTGGGTTGGAGCTTTTTCGATAGAGGAGATATGGCATATTTGAGCAAAGGCGATCTCACAAAGTACTCATCTACGCCCGCCACAGTAGTTGTACTAACCAGCAAGAACTTCTCTTCCCCCCGATCCCAAATCGTCTGATAAAGTCGAATCTCACGAATATTCTGGGTTTCTGTCTCTAAAACTGTATATATGGATTGCTCCTTTTGGAGTCCGTATTTCTCTCCTAGTTTAAGCTGAACTCCCCCTAGTTCCTTCTCAATTTGTTTAATACTTTTGGGGGCATTCCACAAAGAATTAGAATAAAATGCAGGCGTTTCGGAGGGAGCTAGCCAACTGATAGTCGCAGGATTATATAAATAAATTAGTCCGAGATAAGTTAATCCACTGACGATAGGAATGCTCAGAACAATATAGAAGTCCGACCATGTAAAGCGATCTCGTGGATCAATTCCCCCCTGAGTATCGCAAGAGTTATCCGCCAAGTTTTGACGGTTAGGAGTCAATTCGCTACTCGGCAAATCTTGGGTAAGCGCTTTGCTCTCTGGCTTTGAAGGTTCGGGTAAAAACTTCATGCACAACATTACAGATTTGAGACTGCCACAGCCTATCATAACTACAGTGATTTCTTACGCCGCTTTGCGCTCAAATACAAACCAAAACTAAAAATCAAGTAGCGGTAAATGGCTCGGCTTAATTAAAACCAGAGGTTGTTCCGCCCGCGTAGCGGGCGGAACAACCTCTGGTTTTAGGTTTACTTTTGCGCCGCCACTTGATTCAAGAACTATAGCCCTATTGAATCAAATGTAGGGTGAACCGCACTTTTTTTGGTGCGGTTTTCTATCTTCTCGATACTTTGGAGATACTTCATAATATCAATGTGAACGAAAGGGAAGTAACAAAATACAAATCTCAACCTACTTCTTCAAGTTCATATTATTAACTCATACTGTTGTTTTGAGTTAGTACAAGGTAATAGATATGTTAGTACGTTGGCAGACTTTGCAAGAAGTGGAAGAAGTTCGTTGCCAGTTTGATCGCCTATTTAGTGATTTTACAACTGTCGATCAAGAATCTAATAAAGGTAGTCGCTCATGTAGGGAAATAGGTGGAAGTGGGGAAAAGAAGACGACGCAGGAAATTACGTAAGCCGACCCAAATCCCTTCCATAGTATTGCAATGTACCTCGTAAAAGCCATCGCCATCATCATCACGAGCATACTCACCTTGAGAGTGACAAACGGTCTAACGCTC
>MNZA01000149.1 GCA_001873375.1 Oscillatoriales cyanobacterium CG2_30_44_21 | reverse complement strand
TAGAACTTTTCCACTGGCTCTAATCCCCATTCCTTCACTCCTCATCTTAAGTGCTAATGAAACGACGCTTGGTGGTGTTCTCAGCCTTGACATGGGCGTTCCTGTCCTTTCACTGAATCTTTTGCCGCATTCTTTGCATAAATAGTTTTGGATGGCTTTGCCGTCTTGATGGTGATGTTTGCCATTTTTGATGATCTTTTGACTATCGCAGTGGGGGCATTCCATAGCTTTATCCTTTACTCTGCCTCTATTTTCGCATATCACTAATTTACTGACCAGTGCCCTAAAAGAGATTCTAAGCTTTTGTCGTTGTTATATAAGACTTATGGGCTTCTGCATAGATTTTTAAAGCGACGGACATTTGCTGAGCCGCATTCTCACCTTGCGATTGAAACCATGCAAAAGTCTCAGGATCGATTTGAACTGACGCTGTAATTTGTTTAGGAGTTCTCAATTTTGCTTTAGCCCAAAAATCTGCTGATAGGTGAGGAATATCAGATGTATCAATATCCTCATCACGCATTGCATCAATTCTTTCCCAATCAGTCTGCGATGTATTGTTCGTAATATCTGCGTTCATAAGATAGCGCCTTTCGTAATGAAATAATTCTAATTGTCTCTTCGTCAGGTTCTGTGTAGACGACTACCACGACTCGACCTTGAAGTAAACCAATACCGATATACCGATCTTCTTCATAGTTTTCTCTTACGTCAAGTTCAACAACCATAGGCATATTAAAAATCAGATAAGCGTCTGCAAAGTCAAACCCATGTTTAGCACGGTTAATCTGATTTTTACGTTCATCCCACTCAAATCTCATCTTAAAGCTTAGTGATTGTGTGTATTTTGGGATTTTCTTGATTTTAACTTATGTATATGTGTGATCGCTGTTTTGATGTTGTTGGTTTGTTGAGGGCGATCGCTTAAATAAAAGAGTGGTACAATAAACTGTACGAGTTCGAGTTTCCCCATGAAAATTCTTAACGCGAGTGAAGCGCGAGCTAAATTTTTCAGCTTAGTTGAGCAAGTTAACAAAGATCATTTACCAAGATTTATTACTAGTCGGCAAGGTGATGCAGTACTGCTATCTAAATCTGATTGGGAGAGCATACAAGAAACTCTCTATCTACAGTCTATACCCAATTTAGTCGAGTCTATTAGAGCCGCCGAACAAGCGGATGATTGGGTTTCTGAAGAAGGGTTTCTAGGAGCCTTGAATGGATTGGAAGATTGAATTTAGTCGAAATGTAATTAAGGATGCCAAAAAGTTGAAGTCTGCCAATTTGGACTCTAATCTCAAAACTTTACTAGAAATTCTCAAGCAAAATCCTTATGAACCTCCCTATGAAAAACTTTCAGGCAACTTGAAAGGATATTTTTCTAGACGCATCAATATTAAACATCGATTGGTTTATGCCATCAATGAAGAAACTAAAACTATTAGAGTTGTTTCTGTGTGGTCGCATTATGAATAGCAAAATCTGGCGATCGCTGTTCGATGTTGCTGGTTTGTTGAGGGGCGATCGCTTGTGTGATGGAAGTATAGATACAGCGCTTTGCGTTTAATTAAAACCCAGATAAATTCTGGAAAGCGTTGCTCCACAACGCTTTCCAGAATTTATCTGTACTACTCAAAGCCTGAATAGGCTGTATTTTAGGAGATCGCTTTTTAATTGTGTGGACGGCGATCAAAGGATTCTATGCTTTTGCCGTTGCGATAGTAAAATGTATGTGCCTCCGCGTAAATTTTTAAAGCGCCTGACATTTGCTGCGATGCATTCTCTCCTCGCGATTGAAACCATGCAAAAGTTTCAGAATCTGTAATTTGTTTAGAACTTCTCAACTTTACTTTAGCCCAAAATTCTGCTGATAATGGAGTAACACCAGACGTATTAATATCCTCATCACGCATTGCATCAATTCTCTCCCAATCAGTCTTCGCTGTACTGTTCCTAGTACATCGCTGAACCACTGCAAAACAAGCGGCGCAATGCGCCGCTTGTTTTGATTTAAGGATAGAAAGTCAGTTTGGGCAGAGCCAGTGACTCTTCCCAGCCCATCATGATATTCATGCACTGCATTGCTTGAGCGGCCTGTCCCTTCATTAGATTATCGATTGCTGAAACCACAATGACGCGACCTGTGCGCTCATCGACTTCCACACCCAGATAGCAAAGATTTGTCCCCAACGCCCACTTAGTTTGTGGAAAAGTATTTTTTGGCAAGACTTGCACCCATTCAGAATTGCGGTAAAAAGATTTGAAGATTGTCAAAACATCTTCTTTAACTAGCCCTGGATCGCGGAGCTTAGCGTACACCGTGGAGAGAATACCGCGAATCATCGGCATCAAGTGCGGCGTGAATTGCACCAACACATCTTGACCTGCCATATCGCTACAAATTTGTTCAATTTCAGGTGTATGACGATGGCTAGCAATGCCATAGGCTCCAATCGAACCATCAGCTTCAGCTAGCAGTAAGTTAGTCTTGGGTTGGCGACCACCACCCGAAGTGCCTGACTTTGCATCAATGATGATCGTACTTGGATCGATTAGTCCTTGTTTGAGCAGAGGTTGCAGGGCTAACAAGCTTGCTGTCGGATAGCAGCCTGCACAACCAACTAGATCGGCAGTGGCAATGCGATCGCGATAAATTTCGGGCAAACCATACACAGCTTTAGAGTTGATCTCTTGATCTGTTCGCGCCTCCTTATACCAAGACTCATATACCTGCAAGTCGGTAAAACGATAGTCAGCGGATAAATCTAAGACTTTGCAACCCTTAGCCAAAAGCCTCGGTGCGAGTTTACTGGCTAAACCATTAGGCAATGATAAAAATACAATCTTGCAGCGATCAGCGATCGCCTCAGGTTCCAGATTTTCAATGGGCAGGTCTACAGCGTGCGCCACATGGGGATATAGATCGGCAAAATTTTGACCAACAGAACCGCTACCACCCATATAAGTAATGTTTACTAGGGGATGCTCTAGGAGCAGTCTCACCAATTGGATACCACCATATCCCGATGCGCCAATAATGCCAACGGGAATGCGATTCTGTGTGCTCATAAACTTAACTCCACCAAAATATTGCAAATACTTCTTGCGTTTGGGACAACAACTTAGCATAAGCTAAGCCTTTAAGCTCAAATCGTGTCTAAAGACACCCACAGCCTGTTTATATTGCTGTAGCCACTTGTATTAGAACAAACTAAAACCCAAGAAGTGAGTGGCAGCGCTTCGCGCCGCCACTCACTTCTTGGGTTTTAATTAGGTACAAAGCGCTGTATCTGTTGAGTGAGAGAGAAATACAAGCAATCATTAAGAATCTAAACCTTGATCCATCGTGTTTAGCTTGACAGTGCTATTATTTCAAGAAGCTAGGAGTGTCTGTGAAAACCAGACTGAGAGCAAATCCTTAGAACCTGAACCGACTGACATCGGCGTAGGAAAGCACATTATTTGAGGAAATTTACATGACAGTTGGATTGAAAGTTAGCTCTGCACCCACAAAGCGCGGAGAATACCGTGGTACGCAAATGCATTGCGCTCGTCAAGGCATCATCACTGAAGAAATGCAGTATGTGGCATGGCAGGAAAACCTGCCCGTCGAATTGGTACGCGCTGAGGTTGCTCGCGGTCGCGCGATCATTCCTGCCAACAAGAATCATACTAATCTCGACCCAATGGGCATTGGCATCGCTTTTCGCTGCAAGGTCAACGCCAATATTGGCGCATCACCCAACTCATCAAATATTGATGAAGAAGTTGACAAGCTCAAGCTCTCCGTCAAGTATGGCGCTGATACGGTGATGGACTTGTCCACAGGTGGCGGCGACCTTGACGTAATCCGTACTGCGATCATTAATGCTTCTCCAGTTCCCATCGGCACTGTCCCTATTTACCAAGCCCTCGAAAGTGTGCATGGCAAAATGGAAAGCCTTACCGCCGATGACTTTCTGCATATCATTGAGAAGCACGCTGAGCAAGGTGTGGACTATCAAACCATCCATGCAGGGATTTTGATCGAACATCTTCCTTTGGTGAAGAATCGTCTCACTGGAATCGTATCTCGCGGCGGGGGGATTCTCGCCCGTTGGATGTTGCACCACCACAAGCAAAATCCTCTCTACACCCATTTCAATGACATTATTGAAATCTTTAAGAAGCATGATGTTTCTTTTAGTCTCGGTGATTCGCTGCGTCCAGGATGTTTGCATGATGCCTCTGATGCTGCGCAGCTAGCCGAACTGAAGACCCTTGGGCAGCTGACTCGCCGAGCTTGGGAGCATGACATTCAAGTGATGGTAGAAGGTCCTGGTCATGTGCCGATGGATCAGATTGAGTTCAATGTGCGTAAGCAAATGGAAGAATGTTCGGAAGCTCCTTTCTATGTGCTTGGTCCTTTGGTGACTGATATTGCTCCAGGTTATGACCACATCACTTCGGCGATCGGCGCAGCCATGGCGGGTTGGTATGGTACGGCAATGCTGTGCTATGTCACCCCTAAGGAACATCTTGGCTTGCCTAATGCGGAAGATGTACGCAATGGCTTGATTGCTTACAAGATTGCAGCTCACGCGGCGGACATTGCCCGTCATCGTCCTAATGCCCGCGATCGCGATGATGAATTGTCAAATGCTCGTTACAATTTCGATTGGAACAAGCAATTTGAATTATCTCTTGATCCTGAACGCGCTAAGGAATATCACGATGAGACATTACCTGCGGATATTTATAAAACCGCCGAGTTCTGCTCAATGTGTGGACCTAAGTTCTGTCCGATGCAGGAGAAAGTCGATGCTGAGGCAATCAGTGAGCTAGAGAAATTCTTGGCTAAAGAGAAAGACTCTGTAGCTGCGATCTAAAACCTAAAAGTTTGTTCCGTCCGCTACGCGGACGGAACAAACTTTTAGGTTTATGCGGCGCGAAGCGCCGCCACTTAATTAATTCCAATGAATTTGGCGAAAAGTCTTTCCAATTGAGGGAACAAGTAAAACTAGTAAGGCGATCGCATTACCGATCGCGATATAAGGATTTAACAGCATTAGGCGAGAAAGGGACTCATTATTACCTACATTCAAGACATCATCAAACACCATAGGAATTTGCAATAGATTTTCCGCAGAGGGGGGCGAAACCCATCCTAGACAAGCCGCGATCGCAGGAAACATAATTGCACTAAACATACAAATACTGAGAAATCTTGCCCAAGATTTTAACTGCCAAAGCCCAATTGCTAATAGAATGGGCACAGTTCCTAACCCTAAGAAAGCAATTCCTGAAACTACTTGCAAGTTGATTTGATTACCGTCAGCTAAAGTGCTAGGAGCCAGACTACTACTATCCAATAATCGATATAAATAGAAATTGAGTAGGCGATCGCTGACCATGACCATACTTACACCAATCATGGCAACGCAAAGAATCGTAATCGCGATCGGACGTTTGGAAGTTCTAAGTTTCATTTAGGGTTGGCTGAGGTATTGGGGTAATTTGCGAGATAGTTTACTAGACTGGAACATCCGTAATAAATAATAGCTAGAACTTGGTAAAAATATGATCATTGCCCAGCCTAACTGATCAGGACGTTCGATTTGAAAGAACATGGGAAATCCTAACATTAGAGAAATTGCAAAGATTACCGAAACAGTACCCAAAACTGCGGCGGTTTGATTTTTTAGGAAGGTCTTTGGCTTCCAAATGGAGATATTTGTGAGTGTCCAAAATACAAATAGACAGAAGACTGTGCCGATAATCGTACTCACACATTGAGCTTGTCCTCTAGCGATGTCTTGAAAAGTCAGCGAGTCAATCATCACTGAGCCATTGGGAACTCTGAGCAAAGCCCAACCACTGATGTAGTAGGAAAAAACATAACCGATCGTCATCGCGATCGCCCCAAAAAGCCCTGCTAAGCAGCTATATCCCAAGACATCGCGCAGAAAGTTCTCTAATCGCTTGGGCTTTAGCCAGCCAAAGGCAATCCAGACCGTTGGCAGAGCCACCATTGCCATCGTCAATATTGTCATTTGTCTTGGCTCAATCGGAAAAGGAAGATGCACAAATCCAGCAAAAGAGATTGTGAGAATTACCATGATATTTTTGGTGAGATAGATTAAAGCCGAAGATAAAATCTTTTGTTTAATCTGATCCCCTGCGGCAAAGGCTTGGGGCAGTGCTGACAAATTATTATCAAGCAACACGATATCGGCAACGTCTTTACTGATTTGGGCGCCATCATTCATGGCGATCGCCAACTGCGCCTCTTTAAAGGCTGGCACATCATTCACACCATCGCCTACCATGCCCACATAGCCACCGCGTTTCACCATTGCCGAAATTAGCCGCCGCTTCATGTCGGGAGTAATTCTCCCAAAAATGGCTCCTGAAGCTGCCGCTCGACCAAACACAGGTGGTTCCATTGCTTCTAAATCTTTTTGAGTATAGATTTCTTGATCTGGAACAGCAATTCCCGCTTGCCGAGCGATAGAAGCTACAGTTTCTACACTATCCCCTGAGATCACTTTGAGGCGAATATTCTGGTTTTGCAATTTGGCGATTGTCTCGATCACATCAGGGCGCAGGCTGTCTTCTAATAAAACTAAGCCGCGATCGCGACAATTGCTGGGTAAGGCAAGACTTTGACTATCAATACTTTCTTCACTTGTCACCACCGCGATCGCCCTCAAGCCCTGTCTGGCGTACTGCTTTGATTTTTCTTGCATTTCAGGACTGGTCAGCAGGATTTCGGGCGCACCGACCATAATCGTTGTACCGATATCAATGGCGATCGCCCCCCACTTACGGCTAGAACTAAAGGGAACTTCATTCACTAACTTAGCAGGCGATCGCGGCTTATCGGTATATGATGCCATCGCTCTGGCGCTACTATTTTGAGTTCCCATTAAGTTGGTATAGAGCGCGATTAACTCCCTCAAGGAATTTTCATCTGTATTACCTAAAGGCACGATGGACTTAACTAGCAACTTATTTTGAGTCAAGGTTCCTGTCTTGTCAGTGCAAAGGATTCGCACACTATTCATCGAATCAACGGCATTAATTTTTTGAATCAAGGTTCTTCGTTTGCTGATTTCCACGGCTCCAATGGCAAAGGCAACACTAATGGAGAGAACTAAGCCAGCAGGAACAAAACTATTAATAATTACCGAAGCATAGCGAATCGTATCCACCACTGTCCGCCCCGAATTAAGACTAGAAGCAATATGCAAGAAAGCTGCCACAATCAAGACAAGAATAAAAACTTCTACTAATGTGTCAATCTTTCTTTGTAAAGGCGTAAATACTCGCTTGTAAATCCGTGATGACTGCGATAACTTAGCGGCATAGCTTTCATTGCCAATCTTCTCGGCGCGAAATATACAACTTCCCGCCAAACAAAAGGAACCCGACAGAACCAAATCCCCGATCTGTTTTGCCACAGGATCAGATTCTCCCGTCAGTAAGGATTCATCCATTTCCACATTTTGAGAAATTACAACCGCGCCATCGACAGGAGCGCGATCGCCAGGGTTAAGCTCAATCAGATCATCACGCACCACCTCGCCCACAGGAATTTCCAAGGATTGGCGATCGCGCCGCACCGTAATCTTTTGAACTGACAGCAGCGCCAACTTATCCAGAGTTAACTTTGCTTGCACCTCTTGAGCTACCCCCACCAAGATATTCATAAATACCGAAAACCCAGAAAAGAGGGCATCAGTAATTTGCCCTAGCGCCATCAACAAAACTAAAACCACCCCAAAAGTGACATTAAATAAAGTAAAGACGTTTTCCTTAAAAATATCCTGATAGGTACGACTAGATCGCATCACGACCACATTAATGTCGCCAGTCCTTTGGCGATCGCTGACTTCAGCTTCACTAAGCCCGATTTCGGGATTTATTTCGGCATTTGCTGGCAAGTTTTGGGAGTTGGCTGACGTTGGTTGTGACATAGGTATAATTTTTAGTAAGAAGTATACTCTCTTAACAGTCTAAAAAAGATACTACAGCGTTTTGCTTTATATAAGTCTCAAATAGAATGGAAGCGCTTAGCGCTTCCATTCTATTTGAGAGTCTTCAACAGTCCGCCACAGGCATCAAACAATAAATCAATCACATAGTTAAACCCGTCCGCCCCACCATAGTAAGGGTCGGGAACTTCCTTGTCAGAGTAAGTTTGGCAATAGTCACACATCATTTTTACTTTATCTGCAAATTTCCCTTCCTTATCTAAAGCTAAAATATTGCGATAATTGTCTTTATCCATTGCCAAGATTAAATCAAACTCTTGCAAGTCCTCAGCTTGAAATTGCCGCGCCGAACCGACAAAAGTTAAGCCGCGAGCTTGCGCCGCTGATCGCATTCGGCTGTCAGGCAAAGCGCCAATATGCCAGCCGCCTGTACCTGCGGAGTCACATTCAAAGCGATCGCCCAAGTTCTCTTTTAATAGCAAATGATTCATAATATTTTCCGCCGCAGGCGATCGGCAGATATTACCGAGGCAGACAAATAACAGTTTTTGAGCCATACTTCTCTCCCAGTGAATGATTACAGCGCGTTGCGCTCAAACCCAAACACATAATAATTCTGAAAGCGTTGCTTTGCAAAGCAACGCTTTCAGAATTATTATGTGTTTGGGTTTGAGCGCAACGCGCTGTAATCATTCACTGGGAGAGAAGTATGGCTCAAAAACTGTTATTTGTCTGCCTCGGTAATATCTGCCGATCGCCTGCGGCGGAAAATATTATGAATCATTTGCTATTAAAAGAGAACTTGGGCGATCGCTTTGAATGTGACTCCGCAGGTACAGGCGGCTGGCATATTGGCGCTTTGCCTGACAGCCGAATGCGATCAGCGGCGCAAGCTCGCGGCTTAACTTTTGTCGGTTCGGCGCGGCAATTTCAAGCTGAGGACTTGCAAGAGTTTGATTTAATCTTGGCAATGGATAAAGACAATTATCGCAATATTTTAGCTTTAGATAAGGAAGGGAAATTTGCAGATAAAGTAAAAATGATGTGTGACTATTGCCAAACTTACTCTGACAAGGAAGTTCCCGACCCTTACTATGGTGGGGCGGACGGGTTTAACTATGTGATTGATTTATTGTTTGATGCCTGTGGCGGACTGTTGAAGACTCTCAAATAGAATGGAAGCGCTAAGCGCTTCCATTCTATTTGAGACTTATATAAAGCAAAACGCTGTAGTATCTTTTTTAGACTGTTAAGAGAGTATACTTCTTACTAAAAATTATACCTATGTCACAACCAACGTCAGCCAACTCCCAAAACTTGCCAGCAAATGCCGAAATAAATCCCGAAATCGGGCTTAGTGAAGCTGAAGTCAGCGATCGCCAAAGGACTGGCGACATTAATGTGGTCGTGATGCGATCTAGTCGTACCTATCAGGATATTTTTAAGGAAAACGTCTTTACTTTATTTAATGTCACTTTTGGGGTGGTTTTAGTTTTGTTGATGGCGCTAGGGCAAATTACTGATGCCCTCTTTTCTGGGTTTTCGGTATTTATGAATATCTTGGTGGGGGTAGCTCAAGAGGTGCAAGCAAAGTTAACTCTGGATAAGTTGGCGCTGCTGTCAGTTCAAAAGATTACGGTGCGGCGCGATCGCCAATCCTTGGAAATTCCTGTGGGCGAGGTGGTGCGTGATGA
>MNZA01000010.1 GCA_001873375.1 Oscillatoriales cyanobacterium CG2_30_44_21 | reverse complement strand
GTGTTGTGGCACGAAGTGCCACAACACTCTTTTGGGTTTTAATTTTGTTAATAAAGCGCCATCAACCAGCGTGATCAGCCAACCAAATTTCCAAATCCTCCATTCCCTTAAAATCTAGCAAAGCTTCAGCAAGATTTTAAGGGAATGGGTAACGATTTTATTTTTGTTTGTTGGGCGATCGGCAATTGCCCACAACGTCGATTTATCTGACGCAGTAGTATGTCAATCGCTCCCTCTTGTTGTCCAATTTGGAAAACTTCCTGATAAAAACGTGTTTGAGTTACATCTGCTTCCTTGAGATTTAACATTAGTCGGATCTCCTTATCTCCCTGAGATTTTTGCCTAAAACTTGATTGTGCGACGGTGAGCCGCGACGGACTCCACTAAACCGATCGCCATAAAATTGGCAAGTAAGGACGATCTGCCGTAACTTAGCCAAGGTAAAGGGATACCCGTTACAGGCGCAACATTTATATTCATGCCAATATTGACAAAGGTTTGAAATAGCACAAAAGAAAATACTCCGATCGCCAGCAGCGATCCAAAGTTATCCCGCGCATTTACCGCAATTACTAAGAGTCTCCAGCAAATACCGACAAATAGTAACAACACGCAAAGACAGCCCAAAAAGCCAAACTCCTCACCGATCGCCGAAAAGATAAAATCGGTATGTTGTTCAGGAATAAAACTGAGCTGGGTTTGTGTACCCTTGAGCCAGCCCTTTCCCAAAAGTTTACCCGCACCGATCGCGATTTTGGATTGGATCACATGGTAGCCAGCACCGAGGGGATCTTGGTTGGGATCGATAAAAAGCAGTAGACGCTTCTTTTGATAGTCGTGCAGAATATTCCACAATAAATTTCCTGCTTGTCCTGAAATCAGGTTGACAACGACAGCCATTACGGTGCTAACAATGCGAAACCAAGGCAGTGATACCCAAGCGGCTATGCCCATTAAAATTACCCACACGATCCAAGCAGGGAGAGAGATCGCAAACAGGACGGCGGAAACAATGGGCGAAAAAATCAGTAACAGCCATCCCAAACTCGCACCTGCCCAATAGAGCATCCCGATGGTAATGGCAGCAAATATCAGAGATGTCCCGAGATTTGGTTGTAAAAAAATTAAGATCCAAGGTGGCAGAGTGACCCAAGCGACTTTAAACGCATCAATGGGACTCTGGATCGGGCGATCATGCATCACTGCCGCTAAGGAAATAATGATGCTGACCTTGGCAAACTCTGATGGTTGAACATAAAACCCGCCGATCGCAATCCACCGCTCTGCGCCTAAAGCTGTGGTTCCGACAAACATGACTAGCAGCAGCGAAAATATGGTGAATGCGTAAAGTAACCAATGCAGTCGCAGGAGTTGATCGTAATGAAAACGGGCGATCGCCATCATTGCCCCTAGCCCAAATAAGCCCGTGATCCAATGTTGCCACCATTCAGTACTTTTGGAACTAAAGTCGGAACTATAGATGGCAATTCCACCAATTACCATCAAAATAATCGGAAATAATAAAAGCAACGGATCGGCATCCCGCCACTCCCGCTTAATATTTTCCCAACTGGGTAGTTCTAAACCTTTGACGATCATAAATTTGGAGCTAAGGGTTTCATTGGCATTTTCCATTATGAAACCAATTTAGGAGTTTGCCGCGTCTTGCAGCAATTCAAACGAACCAAAATAAAATTAGGGCGGCGCGAAGCGCCGCCCTAATTTTATTTTGGTGTGACTACACTTTTGGGAATTGGTAATAAATCAGCATGGCGATCGCTGCGCCAATTGTTGTGTTAATGCCATTGACCAACTCATTGGTTAACCAATCATATTTTTCTTGTAAGGTCGCACCAATCAAACTTTCGATGTTAGTCGCGATAAAGGCAGCGATCGCACACCAAAGTATTTGCCAAGGGCTAGCCAATAAACCCACGCCCCAGCCAATCACCGCCATAATCAGGGAACCAAGCACCCCGCCGAGCGTACCTTCGAGGCTGACGGCTCCCTCTGTGCCTGCGGGAACAGGCTGAAACGTAGTAATTAAAAAAGTGGTTTTGCCATAGGCTTTACCGATTTCGCTTGCCGTGGTGTCGGCAAGCTTGGTGCTGAGACTTGCCACATAGCCAACTAACCACAATGGGTTCGGCGCGATCGCCTGTCCAATCGCACAAATGGCTCCTGTGGCGGCGGAACCCCAGAGATTTTCAGGGCCTCTTGCGCCATCTCGTTTTTCGGCAATCCCTTTGGCTTCTTTGATCTCCTTGCCGATCCGCGTCACTCCTGAGCCGACGATCAAATAGCTTAAAATCACTAAATATCCTTGCCAGCCAATGCAACCCCAAACAATGATTCCTAAAGCCCAAGCATGATAAATCCCTGTCGTGGTCAAGACCTTGCGAGGCAATAGCAAGGCGATCGCGCCTAAAATTGTGTTTAAGGCGATCGCAATTAACCATTCTTGAGAAATTGGGAAACTATTGTTCATAGGGTTTCATCTTGATGTAGTACATGAGTTTAAGGCTGGCTACGCCAGCCTTAAACTCTGAATTTGATCATCGGATTTTAAGAAAGCGCCAAGCACTGTATGGAATTATTTCCCCGCCTTCGGCGGGGAAATAATTCCATACAGCCAGCAAATCATTGAGTATGAAAAGCATGACAGAGGCAGTTGCACATTTTTTAGGTAATTTTCGATGGATGGGATGGAATCTCTTTTTAGCGATTATTCCACTGGCGCTTAGTTATATTTTATTTGCAGAGCGATCGCCCAAAAGATTATCCAAAAATCCATTTTGGTGGATGGGACTAGGATTATTCATCCTGTTTTTACCCAACGCTCCTTACATCATCACCGATATTATTCATTTTGTGGATGATTCGCGAGCCTTGGATATTTCTAGCAATGGCATAATTTTTATCCTCATTCCCCAATATGTTGCTTTCTTGCTAGCAGGTTTCCAATGTTATGTCTTGTCAATGATGAATCTAGGCAATTACCTAACAAAAATTAGGCTCATCAAAAATCCCCTTGGGATAGAAATTGCGATTACCTTTATTTGCGCGATCGCGGTCTATTGGGGCAGGGTCAATCGACTCAATAGTTGGGATGTATTCACGCAGCCGCAATTTGTGGTCAAAGAAGCGGTTAATAATTTAGAAAGTCCTAGTTTCTTTTTTGGCACAATTCTATTTTTTATGACCTTCTCAAGCTTCTATTTCTTTTTTAAATGGCTCAACATTGCGATCGCCTTTTATCTGCAAAATCGTAACAAACAAATTTCTGCTTAAAGCCAGAAGCTGAGGGGCGGCGCAATGCGCCGCCACGCTAAATAAATTATTCCGCCCGCTACGCAGGCGGAATAATTTATTTAGCGTGGAGATTGATAGAGTCTTTGACGCTTTGCTTCGTAGAGCATTAAAGCTGCACAAACTGCCACATTCAACGACTCAACGTGATTACTTTGAGGAATCGATATGCCCTCATCCGCAAGTTCGATCAACTCTGCAGACAATCCATTTCCCTCATTACCCAATAAAATTAAGGTCGGCTGCGTAAAATCATATTCCCAATAGGTTTTGGGAGCATTGGCTAAAGTCGCGATCGCTTTCACTCCCTGAGACTGCAACTTCCGAATCTCATCCGCAAGCTGATCGGTAGTTTGCATGGCACAGCGAAACCATTGTCCCGCCGTAGCGCGAATAATTTTGGGATTGGTTAAATCCACACTGTCACTGCTTACCAGCATTCCATCCAACCCAACTGCCGCCCCTGATCGCACAATTGCCCCAATATTTCCTGGGTCTTGGATCGTCTCAAGGGCTAAGCCCAGAGTCTTAATTTGGGCAACTTCATTAACGGGTAGAACTGCCGCCGCGATCGCCCCATCAGGATTTTTGGTGGTGGCGATCGCCTGAATAACTTCTTCTGAAACAACTTCTAATCTATCCAAATTATCTATTGCTTCTATTTGGGCATATAGATCGGGATTAGTATTAATCCATTTCTCAGTACAGCAAAATATAGTCAATGGATAAGCCGTAGCGATCGCCTCTGTAATCGCATGGGTTCCTTCGATCAAAAACAAACCCTGTTCGCGGCGCTCCTTGGCATTTTCACCCAGCGATCGCAGCTGTTTGACTAAGGGATTTTTAGTACTGGTAAGCAATTTTTAGTTCCTAATATTTCAACTTGTAAAACGATCTAAGAGGATTTAAAAGCATTGCGAAGCAATGCTTTTAAATCCTCTTCTGGGTTCGGGCTTGAGCGCAAAGCGCTCTCAGACATCAAACCCAATAGGTGAATGGCGGCGCTCTGCGCCGCCATTCACCTATTGGGTTTCCACGCAAGGCACTGTAAGATTGCTACTTAGTACTTTAAACTATTCTCTGTAAATCTTTGCCACAAACCTTTGCCACTTATTGAATCTCTCTTCTTACAAGGGCTAGCGATCGCGATCGGAGCTTGCATTGGTAGCTTCTTAAATGTAGTTATCTATCGCGTTCCTGCGGGATTATCGATTTTGCATCCGCCCTCGCGCTGCCCCCATTGTCTGCGCCCCCTAGCCCCCCGCGACAATATTCCTGTGATTGGTTGGTTTTTAATTAAGGGCAAATGCCGCTATTGTCGAACTCCTGTGTCATGGCGTTATCCTGCGATCGAGGCTTTTACCGCATTTTTGTTTTGGTGCGTTGTCGCCTATTTCGGAACTTCGCTATCAATATTGGTTTTGTGCTTTTATGCTGCTTTCTTGAGTTGGCTATTAGCTCTAGCAATGATTGACATTGACACCCAAACATTACCCAATTCCCTCACTCAGTCAGGATTAGTCCTTGGTTTAATCTATCAAGTTAGTCTCGCAACAACTGGAGCCAATGGAGCTAGCAATGTGGCAAGTATCTCTAAGTTATTGCTATTTGGCATCATCGGCGCAATTGTGGGAATCTGGCTTTTGGATATCATGCGGATTGCGGGAAGATTCTTTTTGCAAAAGGAAGCGATGGGCGGTGGCGATCCCAAATTAGCCGCCATGATTGGGATGTGGTTAGGATGGCAAAATGTTTTACTAGCGATTATGATTGCTTCCGCGATCGGCACTGTAGTGGGCGCGATCGCGATCGCTGCAAAAAATTTAGATAAGCAACAGCAAATTCCCTTTGGACCTTTCTTAGCTTTAGGAGCCGCCATTTCTCTTTTCTATGGCAATAATATAATTACAAACTATCTAGCATGGTTTGGAATTGGATGAGTGGCGGTGCAAAGCGCCGCACCAACAACCTTTGATCGAGATGAAAACTTTTGCGAGTTGGTAACTAAACCCAGTACAGATTTTTGCATAAAGAAATGGCATAGCCATTTCTTTATTTGGTTTAGACTTTAATTAAGCTGAGCTACTAGGCATCTAGGCAATTTTCCCATCACGAGACTTAACAAGCGAAATCGATATGCAAAATAACGTAAAAGGTTTCCAAATGCCTTCTAATTTGGTGGAACCAGAGTTCGGCGAAATAAATATTTTTCGGGAACCAATATCTGAATCTTCGCAATGTCGAATCGCGCTCACGATCGCAATGGAACCTCAAGGGAAATTTGCTGAAGGTTGGCGGACAGGGCTAGCCCTAGATGCCAGCGCCTCCATGAAACGAGCCTATGGGCGCAAAGTCGAAGCGAGGGTTGATCCCCATCTGTTGACGGATTACATCAAGCAAGGTCGGCTGAAGTCCTACATGGAAGATGGAGAGCCAATCCGCAAAATTGAACGTGAAGCCTTCGCCGAAATATGCGATCGCGGCTACGCAGTCAACTTTACAGAAAATATTTTGCAGCCATTAGTTCAAGACTTCACCAAATATTTAGCAGAAAATCTTGATACTACAGGTAAAACCACTCTCATTTATTGGGGTTGTGGGAAGGGTGAAGAAATTCAAGTTTTGGGTGAGTTTGACGCACTTGGTTGTCAGCAATTACTAATTTCAGGACCCGCCACATTTGAACTTGGTAAGACGACGAAACTTCTACCCGCGATCGCCTATTTTATAAACAAACATAACTTGACACAGCAAGGTATTTACATATTTCTAACCGATGGCAGAATTGATGACTTAGAACAAGTAAAAATATTTACTAAGGAATTAGCCTTAGAAATTGCCGTAGGCAAAAGAAACTTTTTGAAATTGGTATTAATTGGCATTGGCAACGATGTTGATCGTTATCAACTTCAAGAATTAGATGATTTAGATAGTGGCTTAGATATTGATATTTGGGACTATAAAATTGCTAGTGAAATGACTAACTTGGCACAAATCTTTGCCGAGGTAGTCAATGAAAATCAAATCATTGCCGAACAAGCTTCGATCTATGACGACGCGGGTAATTGTGTGAAATTCTTTAATGGATTACCCGCCAAGCTAGAATTCACGATGCGCCATGATTCGCAATGGTTTGAGCTAGACATTCTAGGCAAGCGAATCCGTCAGTCTGTAGTAACCACTGATACAAATTTAACCGCACCTTTGCCTAAGAAAAAGTTATTTGATTTTGAAATTAATGCTTTAAATGCAGAGCAAAATCAACATATTTTAGATGTTCAAGATCAGCAAGTTGAAGATGTAAGCAGCAATAAATGGAAGTTTTGGGCAGGTATATTGGTTGGCGCTGCTTTTGTCGGTACGCTCGTTGCCTTTGCGATTTTAATGCAAAGGTCAGATAGTTTTAAACAACAAAATCAACCAGTCAATAAAGCAAGTAAAATCAGATAAAGAAATGGCTGTGCCATTTCTTTATCTGATTTTACTTGCAGCGCTTTGCGCTGACTTAAAAACCAGAAATATTTCTGTACTATAGCCATATGAACTAGGACGCAGAGTCCAAAAAATGAGTAACGGCGCTTTGCGCCGCTACTCGTTTTCCTATTCGTGAATTGTTATTGCCAGCCAATGTAGATATCATTTTGATTGTCAGGATCAGCATTTCGCAAGCTAGCCTGCACATTGAAATTACCTCGATGGGAACTTTGTAAAGCCGCATTAGCTTCGGCATACATCGCGTCTTCTTCGGCTTGTTTGGAAAAGTCAGAAATTTTTTGATTATGATCTTCTGTCAAGCGAACAATGCGCCTTGCGGCTGACGCTCCTAATAATGAGCAGAAACTGATCTGGGAATAATCTTCTCACTTGAGATTAAGATTTCTTGAGAAGGTGAAAACAATTTGATAACTGGATTTTGTCGAAAATAGAGGCAAAGTTTGACTTCGCCATGTATAACTTTAATGAAAACATTCAAGAGATAGGGAGCGATCTCCCTGCCCCTGACCTCTCCGCAAAACTACGCGAAACTAAAACAGATTTGTTTGCGGTGGAGTCAAAGCGATCGCTTCGGGAAATTATATCCTTTGTGAATTAAGCAAATAATCGTAATAAAGAAGTTGTTGGACAGTAAAAAAGGGCGCTTATAGTTTACGAAAAACTTAGCACCCTTTTTAAAAATTGACTTACTAAATACGTTCAGAAGCAGAAATGATGTTTTCAAAATCCTTCATAAGCTTTGCTTGAAACTCGGCGAAACCCTCACTGTCTCTGTCAAGCTGCTGCATTTTAAGATCTTTGAGTTTCTTAACTTTAATTGTTTCAGCTTTTATAAACTGAGCTTCCATCTCAATAAGAAATTTATTCCATTCTGACTCCATAGTTGCTTGAAGCGAGTTACGCTTCTCCATAAGGAATGCTGCTCTCTCGGCTCTAATGCCAGCCTTCTCGCGTTCAAGATACTCATTGATACGTTCTGACAAAGATTGGATCTGACCATTTCTGACCTTCTCTAATGCGGCGCGTCTAAACGCAAATTCAGATTTCAGCATCCCGATTTCCCCTTCCACAATGATCTTAGTGCGAGGATCTGGGAAAAGCTTTTCTAGAAGACTTTTGCGTCTAAAGACAATACTGTCAACGACATCTTGAGCTTGATGGGTAATGGTGGAAACAGAAGAGGTTGCATCATGCAAATTTTCTACTTTCGAGATGGAACTACTTACTCTTTCAATACTTGACATATACAATATCCTATTATTTTAGACAATTCATCGGAATCAAAATGAGAGCCAAAGAATTTATGGCGGTGGTCTGATACTTTTACCTGAATAAGTCATGTCCATTTCCTCATCATTTTTGCAAAGTAATCATGAGAACGTTTAGCAAAATCCTTTTGAGAGTCGTTAACTCTCCTTCGATTAAGCTCATCTTCTGAAGTCAGATCGGCATATTTTTTAGCCTTGTTAACGAAGATTGGGCGGATATATTGCTTTAGCTCTCTTGGTGTTAGATCGAAAGAACGAGCATATTGATCGAGTTGATTCTTGAGACTCTTTACATAAGTAGGACTTACGCAAAGAGAAAAAATGATGCGAAAATGAAGAAAGATTTGAGTAAAAGCAATGGTAAAAAAGTTTACTACGCTAGATTATTGCCAGTATCTGATAAGTAGTCAGATAAACTACACAATCACTAACTTGGCAGACCATTTAGAAGAACACAGCCATGACCAGATCAACCGATACCTAAAAGCAGAGAAACTAACGCCGAAATTGCTATGGCAAAACGTGAAACCAACGATTGTGTCAGATGAAGCCAAGTATATGTACGTGCTGTTTGACGA
>MNZA01000238.1 GCA_001873375.1 Oscillatoriales cyanobacterium CG2_30_44_21 | reverse complement strand
GACACAATCGTTGGTTTCACGTTTTGCCATAGCAATTTCGGCGTTAGTTTCTCTGCTTTTAGGTATCGGTTGATCTGGTCATGGCTGTGTTCTTCTAAATGGTCTGCCAAGTTAGTGATTGTGTAGTTTATCTGACTACTTATCAGATACTGGCAATAATCTAGCGTAGTAAACTTTTTTACCATTGCTTTTACTCAAATCTTTCTTCATTTTCGCATCATTTTTTCTCTTTGCGTAAGTCCTATTAAACTTGTTGAGCAAGGACTTGAGCCTCATAAATAGCTAATACCAAATAAAGAATTGGCTACGCCACTTCTTTATTTAAGAACCCTTACTGGGTTTGGTTTTCAATTCACAAAAGTGTGACTATACTTTTGTGAATTGGTATAATACCAGAGTTGCTTCCTCCCGCGTAACAGGAGGAACAAGCCTATAGTTTTTTAGTTTACTTATACTTAGCTACCTATTTGAGTTTTGTGGAATGAGAAGACTATATTTTTTACTACCAGGAACAACTAATAAATTTGCCTGTGGTGGCTTGTGGGCAGAGCTAAAAACTTTAGAACTAGCAAAAAAAGTATGTTCTGCCGAAGTCGTTACCTATCGCCATCGGGAAAAAGATCATCTTTGGCTCGATGATTTACTAAATTCTGATGATACCTTTCGCGCTTTGGATGATGTGATCTTTGTGATGAGTTGGGGTTTTGATGTGGCTAAGCTTGCCCCAAGGCTCAAAAATTATAATGCTATTTACCATGCCCACAGCGCAGGCTATGGCTTCGATATCTCTGCAAGTGTGCCAATTATTACGGTCAGCCGCAATACGCTCGGCTACTGGGGACAGCGATCGCCCCATTCTTTGCTGTATTACTTACCCAATGAAATTTCGGACAAGTTCCAAAATTATCAAGGCGATCGCGATATTGATGTATTAATCCAAGCCCGCAAATCTTCTCACTACTTAATTAATCAATTGGTTCCACTGTTGCAACAGAAATGTAAGGTAGAAGTGATTGATTATTATGTGGAAAATTTAGAAGCGTTATTTAATCGCGCAAAAGTCTATCTCTATGACTCCGCCGAATATTGGGCTGTACAGGGGGTGACAGAAGGATTCGGGTTGCAGCCTTTAGAGGCGATCGCCTGTGGTTGTCAGGTTTTTTCTAGCGTCAATCATGGCTTGTCCGATTACTTAGATCCTGCTTTTAACTGTTATAAAGTTGCAGGCTATTCTCAGGAATTTGACCTTCAAAGAATTCTTAAAGTAATAGATAGCGATCGCCAATTAAGCCCAGATCCTCATCTTTTAGAAGAATACCGATCGCCAAATATTATTCATCGACTCGAAACAATTCTCACAGAAATTAATGAATTTTTCGATCATAAACAATCCCATCAAGGCAATATTCGGGACTTAAATTTAGGGAGGATATTCCAATTGAGATCGCTGAGAATATGGGAAAAGCTCAAGAAAAAACTTATTCGCCCATAAAAAGAAGGCTCAATAGGTGTTTCGGGGAGGTGAGTCAAAAGAAGAAATTGGTAATATTGTATGGAAATCTATAAGCGATGATCGCTATGCTGAGCATAAACTTAACACATTTAATCGATGACGCAAAATGCTACGAAACAGTGCGTCAAATGAGATGGATAACAGGAGTTTGCTGTCCAAAATGTAAAGGCTCAGAGGTAATAAAGCGAGGGAAAGATGAAACACAATCCGCTCGCCAGCGATACCAGTGTAAAACTTG
>MNZA01000026.1 GCA_001873375.1 Oscillatoriales cyanobacterium CG2_30_44_21 | reverse complement strand
CGGCGCTATGCGCCGCCTCTACTTTTTAGAAACATATTGCAAATTAGGCAAAGTCTGCTAATGTTTGTCATGTTCAATCCCTCGGCATGGTGGGTGAGGTTATCTGTGAGTGAGTTAAAACGTAAATCGACACTACGCGAAGTCGCCATTGAGTCGTTACCCGTTGATGATGACGAAGACCTTGATGCACTTTTGAGTGGTTCTATAAGTGAAGGTCAGATGATCGCCCAAAAGTCTCTCCTCGATGATTTTGATATTCCTGACGATATGTCGAGCGATGACTGGCTGTTGGAATTGACTGGCTCCGTGGAAAATGTAGAACCAAACTTACCTGAAGAAATAGCTCCAGTAGGCTTAGTAGCTGAACGCGATCGCCTGCAAAAAGAACTGACTGAACTGCGATCGCAACATGAGTTTGAGTGTGAATATGTTGATCAATTAGAGCAAGAGGTTATTAGTGTCAGCACAGAACGCGATCGCCTAGTTACAGAATTGACTAATCAAGTTACAGCTTTACAGCTTTCTTTGCAGAGACAAACTCAAAATCAATCACCAGAGCCATTACAGGATGACCAAGATTTAAGCGATCGCCTTGCCATCCATGTGATGCAACTTGAAGAAGAATTTCAGCAGCGCCTCGCCACTGCCTTAGAAATCGAAACCCAGAAAGTTGCCCAACAATATCTAATAGAAATCAGTGATAAAACGGAGCTAATTAATCAACTGCAATGTCAGAATACGGCTCTAGATATTTCTCAACAGACGCTTACCTCGGAGCTAGAAAACACGCAAGTTTTGCTCAAAGAATCCACTAAAACCCTAGAACTTGCTCAGGAAAAACTTTCGGAAATTAAAGCGCAGCGCGATCGCTTTGAAGAAGAACTAATTCATCATCTTTCCAATCAAGCTCAGTTACATCAATCTCTGCGTGGTCTGGAAAATGAATATGTCAGTGACCTGAATAAGGTGCAGGAACTAGAACAGCAAATTGAAGACTTGCAAAATCAAGTTCTCCAAAGAGCTTCCAAATCCCTAGAATACGAAGCCGCGATCCAACATTGGAAAGAACAGTCTGTTCGGCATCAGCACCATGCCTTGCAGCTTAGCGGTGCGTTAGATCGTCTACTTGCCGAAAAGCCAATCCGACATCTAACCCCACCTGTAAATACTCAACAAGATCCTGATGAGTTGATCTCAGAACGAGAGTACAAAGCCGTGCGATCGCCTGAGTCTGCGCCAGAGCCGCCATCGGTCAGAGTCCCCAAGCGATCGCCGTTCCCTAATTCCAAAGTTGATTTACCTGCATTCCTAGTCAGAAATCGCTAAACCACCAAAAAACAAAAGCGTTGCTTCGCAACGCTTTTGTTTTTTAGGTGATTACTGGCATTAAGTTGAAGTTTTTAAGACCCTCACCCCCAGCCCCTCTCCCTCAATGGGAGAGAGGGCTGAGGGCGATATTCTTTCCACGTAACATCGGTGATTACATCTGCAAGATTTTGTATTCACTTTGAGGAAGTAACAAAGTTGACTCTATTTGATCTTTGACCAAGGGACTAACGTATTCAGCACTGTTCAGGCATTCCACTAGCAGCTTACTGGCATCATGATATGTCCGCAAGATCTTGAGTTGATTGTCGCTAAACTTCCATTCCTGCGAACCTTTGCGATGCTGCACAATTAGGCTACGCAGCTTTTTAGACCAGTCTAAACCTTTAGCCTGCCACCACTTGGCAAATTTTTCTCGGTCTTTGTAAGGATTGGGAAACTTTTGACGCAATAGGCGCAAGCCGCGATTTAGCTCAGGCTCAAGGGTACAGGCTAATTCCAAAATCGGATTATTGGCGAAGTAGAGAGCAAGGTCAAGATTGAGGGCGAGATTGATCGTGTAATCAATATCCACTTCAGTTTCCATCGTGTTATCTATGCCCATAGAGCGCATTCTGGCGCGTTCTAGCGATCGCGAGTGGGCGATGTCTAAGGCTCTAGCGCGATCAAGGGAGCGGGTATTTTCCAGATCAATATCCAAATATAAAGCCCGAATCGTCACGGCTTTGTAAGGAGTCTGCATCTGAATCGACTGCTGATTTACCCATGATAGATAGGACTGTAATTGGGGATCTTTGCTCACTAGGGCATCGATTTTACGCTTCATTACCAATAATATTTGATCTGCCTGCTGAGAGATGCTGATGGTCATCACAATCACGCCATGCCAGCGCTTTTGGTATATTCGCTCTAACAAATATTTCTCGGCGATCGCGGCTTTGATATTGGCGAGACGGTAGGCGGCGAGGTAGTCATGGAGCGTCACAGAGGGAATCCGATAGATTCCTGTCGCACATTCTATTAGTAAGCTATGCTTCCATTTCAACTCAGCTAAGAGCGATTCCAGATTAATTGATTGATGGGATAGTTTTTGACTAGCTCCCAGACAAGATTGGAAATCATCTTCAAGTTGATTATTTTGCCAAGTGTAGCCATGCTTTTCGAGAGCCACAATCGCCACATAGGACATCAGATCTAGCTTTTGCGCGATCGACAAATCCTGCGACTGGGGTGGTAAGCACTTAGTTTGCTGCCATGCACTCAATAACAAACTTAATATCTCTTGATAGAATTGTGGCTTGATATATTCATAGGTATTGAAAGCTTTACAGATTTGCATCAAAAATAAAGGGTTGCTGGCAACTTCGGCAAGGGGCTGATTGGCGGTCAGTAATTGTTGAAATTTTTCTGGCTTTTGGGGTTGGTCAGGACAGGTAACTTGAAACCACTTACTGGCAAATGTGGCGATTTGAGTCTCCTGATAAGGAGCTATTTCTAGGGCGGTAAATGATTCTAAAAGATGCACATAAATAGGATTGCGCGTGGCGATGACATATTTATTCTGGGGATAGCGATCGCTAAAGCTAGAGATCTGATGCATAACTTCATCTCGCGCATCCACATCCAGATCATCAACCCCATCCCAGAGTAATAACAATTTACCTTCAGTTAGTAAATTTTCTAGGAATTGAGTTTCCAAGACTTGAGCCAGCAGCTTTTCTGGTATTCCATAATTAACAATTTGCGCTTGAATCCATAACAAAGGATTGCCTAAATAATTACTAGAAACATTACTAGAAGAATTGCCAACCGATTCTTTTTTCGTCAGTGTAATTAGCGATCGCAATGGTAAAAATATAGGCAGATATTCCCTTAATACCTTGTCATTAATGCAAGATATAGCCCAATGTTTGAGCAGAGTGGTTTTGCCTGAACCCAGTCCTCCTGTGATGAGGATATACTGCTGCTCTTCGAGGGACTGGTTCGCGCCAGTTGTGGAGGGCTGTAATTTGACGAGATAGGAGCGATCATATTGTTCGGCAGGCACATTGGCAAAGGCTTCATGGAGGTCGAGATACTGATAACTCGGAAGGCTCGTAAAAAGGTTAACTTCTGTGTAGAGATCTTGAAGACTAAATGGTTTAGGGAAATTGCTCAGGCGGAGGCGATCGCATTGACGAGTTAGCCCTTGGGAAATATTCTGACGTAACGATTGAAAAGTTATGGCAAATGATTGACTTTGGTCTATAGAATCAAAAGAATTAGATTTTTTTGGACTAATATCTTGAGGAGAAACTACTGAGGGTTTATTCGGGATCTCTTGGGGCGATCGCGCTACTTCTGGATTACTTTTCTGCACATTGGCTGGAATAAGTGGTTTATCTTTTTCTGGAATAGTTTCTAAATTAATATTTAATTTTTCACAAACCAAATTGTAAGTATGGCGATCAACAATTTCTGCATTAAAAAAATTCTCTATCAATTGAACTGCTAACCCAAGTTCATCAGCTAATAGTGAAGTCGAGTATCCTTGCTTCAAAAATTCTTCTTTGGCTTTTTTGACAACCTCAGATGACGCTTTTAACATTAGTGATGCAACCATTGACCTAGCCCTTGTGATAACTGATAAGAACATGACAGCCCTTTGGGGCTTGGTATGGCAAAGCAAGTTTCGCTAGGAACTTAAAACCACAAGCTTTGCGCCGCCACTTGCTCTGTGGGTTTAAAAAAGTGCCAAGCGCTTTAGAAGATGGCGATGGTTTGTAAAGCTTTGATCGCTTTGCGCTGTAATTAATTCTATTACTTATTAAGAAAAGTTGATTAAAGTGAGTTTATTGACCTTAGCAATTGATGTGGGCGGGAGCACCGTTAAAGCGATCTTATTGCGAGATGACGGCGTGGCAATGTCCCATAAATTGGTAATTGCCACGCCTGAGTCTCCGACCCCTGCCAAACTAATCGAGGTACTGCTCGATCTATTTGCTCAACATGGTTCCTGCGATCGCCTTGCGATTGGGTTTCCGAGCGTGGTCGAGAGCGGCGTAACTAGAGGCGCGATTAATTTGCATCCTGACTGGGATGGATTCTGTTTAGAGCAAGTACTACAGGCGAAAACAGGAAAGCCAATCAAAATTGCTAACGATGCTGATGTCCAAGGCTATGGCGCGATCGTGGGTCAAGGCGTGGAGCTAGTGATTACCCTAGGAACTGGCTTCGGTTCCGCATTATTTCTTAATGGTAAATTGCTGCCCAATCTGGAACTAGGGCAACATATTTTTACAGGGCATGAAACTTACGAAGATCAGCTAGGACAAGTCGCCTTAAATCAAATTGGGGTGGAATCTTGGAATACTAGACTGTTAAAGGCGATCGCCTCTCTCTACAAATTATTTAACTATGACCAGCTATACATTGGCGGCGGCAATGCTCGCTTGATTTCTGTAAACTTACCCGCAAATGTAGCGATCGTCTCTAATGACTTGGGACTGATGGGCGGACTTGCCCTCTGGAAATCAAGCGACTCCTGAAATGCAATTATGGCAAAGTTGCAAATCCAAAGGTTTTGTTCATTTGTTCACACCAAACAGCCACCGATTTATAGCTTTTTAGTTTAGCTTCTTTAGGAATCTCATAAACTTGCTTACCATTAGTGCTTTTCAACTTCTCAAGTACAAGGTATGAGCCTGCATCAATACCATAATTGGGTGGTGCGGCGACACTAGCGAGATCAGGGGCTTTATGAAGCACAATCACCAGTCTAGGACCATCAGCAGTTTTAAAATTTTCATCAAGTTCTAAAGTGGTTTTATCACCTTTAGTTAAAAGAGTTGCTTGACCGCTAACTGGATAAGCGACAGATACAAACTTACCTGAGCGTAAATTTTCACCTGTGTTTTTGTCTACAGTGGTGGAAGGTATAACGGTTGCAGTAGGTACAACATTGGCTTCAGGTGGTTTAGATTCACAACTGATGATCAAAGTTGCCATCAGGGCAATGGGGCTAAATTTTTTAATGCTGGTTTTAATTTTCATATTCAATATAGTTGAAACCCAAGACTAGAGTTTGAGTCGTCCGCATAGCGGACGACTCAAACTCTAGTTGTAATTCGTATCATAGTTTACAAATCATGCTGAGATTTGAATTTTTTGGAACTAAATCGGTTTGAGTAGTGATGTAGTCGTTAAGTGATTTACAACCCAATTGCTTCAGACTCTCCACATTAATATTCCAAAGAATGATCGTTTGATCATTACTTGCTGATGCTAAATAATTACCATCAGGGGAAAAAGCAACGGAGGCGATCGCATCGGTATGACCTTTGAGCGTAAACAATTCATTACCATTGATACTCCAAACTTTGATGATTCTATCGGCACTCGCCGAAGCCAATTGTTGACTATTGGGTGCAAAAGCAACACTGGCGATCGCATCATTATGTCCTTCAAGGGTTTGTAATTCTTTGCCATCGCTGCTCCAAATTTTGATCGTGCGATCGCTACTAGCGGAGGCAATATATTTGCCATCAGGAGAAAAAGCGATGCTATTAACCTGCTCATTATGTTGTCCAAAGGTTTGTAACTTCTTAGTTTCAATATTCCAGAGCTTAACCGTTTTATCTTTTCCTGCTAGAGCTAATTGCTTGCCATCTGGTGAAAAAGCAATGTTAAAAACTTCGCCAATACCTTCACTAATTGTCTGTAATTCTTGACCCTCGGCATTCCATATTTTAACAGTTTGATCCAAACTTGACGATGCGAAATATTTGCCATCTGGTGAAAAAGCAACGCTAAAAATAACGCTGTTATGCCCCGTAAGCGTTTGCAATTTCTTCCCTTCACTATCCCAAATTTTGATAGTGTCGTCAGAACTACCCGATGCGATCTTCTTGCCATCGGCTGAAAAAGCAACAGTAGTAACTTTTTGCGAGTGACCTAAAAAAGTTTTTAATTCTTTTCCGTCAATACCCCATATTTTGGCAGTCTGATCGGTACTCGCTGAGACAACTTTCTGGCTATCTGGGGAGAAAGCGATGCTGCGAACGCCCTTGCTGTGACCTTTCAGAACTAATCGTTGCAGCCCTTCAAGATTCCAGATTTTAATCGTCTTGTCCGCACTTGCTGAAGCCAAACCTTTACCATCACTAGCAAAAGCAATACTTCGCACAATATCGCTATGTCCTTGCAAAGTTTCCATCTCTTGACCTTCAACAGTCCAGACTTTAATCGTTCTGTCGTCACTGGCTGTTGCTAGGCTTTTGCCATCAGGTGAGAAAGCGACATCTGTAACCTTATTGCGATGTCCTCGGAGAGTTTGCAGTTCTTTTCCTTCAATGTTCCAGAGTTTCGCCGTATTGTCTGCACTTGCGGATGCCAATTGTTTGCCATCGGGCGAGAAAATCACGCTGGCGATCGCACCAATATGTCCTTTGAGGGTTTGTGATTCTTTGCCATCATTCCAGATTTTAACCGTCTGGTCAGCGCTGGTGGTTGCCAATAGTTTGCCATCGGGCGAGAAAACGACTTTGACAACATCGCCGCTATGTCCTGTTAGGGTTTGCATTTTCGCGCCACTATCAACGGCAATAATTGTGGCAGTGTTACCACTGGCGATCGCCAATTGCTTACCATCAGGGGAGAAAGCAACACTATTAATTCCCTCCGCAAAATCGAGATTTTTGACTTCTTTATTGTCGATGTTCCAAATCTTGACGGTGCGATCGATGCTGGATGAGGCTAGGAATTTACTATCTTTAGAAAAGGCGATGCTAGTGATAACATCGCGATGCCCCGTGAAGGTATGTAATTTTTTGCCATTGACATCCCAGAGTTTTACGGTGGTGTCATAGCTGCCTGACGCAATATATTTACCATCCGTAGAATAGGCGATCGCCGAAACATCACGGCTGTGATCGATAAGGCGATTCTTTTCTTTGATGTTATAGATCACTTCGCCTGTGGCTAAAGCTACTCGCATCTTCACATCAGAGGAGGCAAGGGAATCATTGGGACTGCGCTGGAGGCGATCGCCTGTTTCCACTGCTTCCACTAAAGCCTCAATTTGCAGGTTGTCGTAGAGCAGTGAGGTCATCTTGTAACTTGCCGAAACAAAACCTTGATTGACATTGGCTCGATTAGCTTCATCGGCATTTTTTTGAGCGATGATTGCCAAACCAGAGACGATCGCTAAAAAGAAGGTGAGAGCGCCAACGGTAATTTGGCGGCGGCGTTTGACCTGTGCCTCCTGTTGTTTGCTCCATGCAAAACTGACATCAATAAATTCATTCTCTAAATTGCTCAAGCCTCCCAACTTCTCAAAAGCTTTTGCCTCTCTGAGTGTATATAACTGCTCCAGTCGCGCTCCTTTCAGTAACTCCGTTTTTGCCTTTGCCTCATTACTTTCCTGTCGAATCCTTTGCCAACGGTTAGTTTCATCGGCAAGATAATTTTTGAGGATAATTGTTTCCTTCTCTTCTTCTAACCAACGCTTTAGCTCATCCCAAGAACTCAAAAGAACTTCATGGGCAATTTCCACTGTCGCATATTGTTTCTTGCCAGAAGTACCTTTAAAATCTAGCCCCTGCTCGTTTTGATATTCAGTACTGCTCACCAAGAGATTCTCTTTCACAAAAGTTGATAGGAGCGTTTTCTCAAAATCCTTACCCTCAAATTCACTCTGATTGGCTCTACGGCTGACAGGACGACTGCCGCCATCGGTATCGACAATATTTACGAGTTTCAGAAATATTTGTTTGGTAAGCGATCGCTGATCTGAAGATAGATTCCGATAAAGCTTGTCAACGCGAGTCTGTAAAGCGCCTCTAACACCTTCCAATAGATTATAGGTGGAAACATTGAGAACCCGATTTTCGATCTCAGCACAACCATCGGCGGCTAGAGTTTTACATTCCGTTTCCCACAGCAAATTAAGACTATATTGCAACAAAGGCAAATATCCCCTCTGTCCTTGCACATCTTGAATAATTTGTTCAACCAGCCCTGTTTCAAATACTACGCCATGTTTAGCGGCTGGTTGCTCGATCGCTTGCCGCAATTCATCAGGGTGCATCTCCGTCACCAGATGAATGTTATCTTTTAGGACTTACGCAAAGAGAAAAAATGATGCGAAAATGAAGAAAGATTTGAGTAAAAGCAATGGTAAAAAAGTTTACTACGCTAGATTATTGCCAGTATCTGATAAGTAGTCAGATAAACTACACAATCACTAACTTGGCAGACCATTTAGAAGAACACAGCCATGACCAGATCAACCGATACCTAAAAGCAGAGAAACTAACGCCGAAATTGCTATGGCAAAACGTGAAACCAACGATTGTGTCAGA
>MNZA01000103.1 GCA_001873375.1 Oscillatoriales cyanobacterium CG2_30_44_21 | reverse complement strand
CAGCATTCCCTTTTATGAAGTTGTAGGAACGACCAAACTGCCGTCGATATGTGCGTTCGCTGATTTCGCTATATCGACTCAGATTCCTGAAGTTTACTTTCCCGCACATCACTATGATTGTCGAAAACAGGATTGATAGAAATTTCTGTTGTACTTTACTCTCTGTCTTCGCTACTATATCGATGATGCTATTCATTTGGTGTTTTGTTTCAACACTTGCACCTTATCCGATGAATAGCTTTTTTGTCTCCTTTTTTTATTTGTCCGCAGTATTGCTTAAGTAATGGCGCGGCTTCGCCGCGCCATTACTTGACTGCAAGTTCAAGATTGTAGGTAAGTTTGTCAGCGATCGCCGTGACCCAATTTTCATCTTGCTTGGTATAGCTACGGGGAATATTAGCACCCAAAACCATGACTCCTTTTGCGCCCAGAGGTTGCACGATCACGCCTTGGGTATTTTCAGGCAAGTAGTCAAACTCCACCCTTCCAGGGTAAAGCTCGAGCTTGACCAGATATACGGGCTTTTGAGTTTTCATTACCCGCTCCGCGATCGCGCCGATATTTACCTGATTACGCTTGCCCAGTATGCCGCGCCGCAAAATGGTCTGGCGACCATAATAAACTGCCACCACTTTAGTGACTGTATTTGTAAGCAAAATACGAGAAGCCCAAGCCAGTTCGGTTTTGATCGCATCATTTAGCGATTCATCTATTTCAAAGCCTTCATCACCAATTAAAGTGACTGCCTCAGGCGACTTGGGCTGAGCTTGTTGCCATAACAAACCCACTAGAATTAAAACCGCACTCAGTAACACTCCCAGCGCATCCGCCCGTGACTGGCTCGATGTCAGATTTGACGTTACCATCCGATTAGCTAAAAGCGCTAATCCGCCCACTGTCCCCACAACAAGGGGCAAGTATTGAATTGTATTCACAAAAATTTTCCTCAAAAAAAAGGGCGCATCGCGCCCTTTTTTTACTTCTTCAGAATGGTCACAACCAAGGCTGTGGTTTCAGTTACAGGCTTGACACCCTCTGGATAAGGAATTTCCCCAACGTGGATGCCCTTACCAATTTCTAGATGGGTGATATCTAGTTCAAAACTTTCAGGAATTAGGTTAGGAGCGCAAGCCACACGCACATAGTTTTTGATCGTGTCGATAGAACCGCCGCCAACCTTGACACCAACAGGTACGCCGACAAAGTGCAGAGGAATATCTACTTCAATCTTCGACTGCGACTCGATCGCAAAGAAGCTGAGGTGGTAAATATCATTTTTGTAAGGATGGTTTTGGACTTCGCGTAGTAGGGTCTTACCTTTGAAATCGCCATCGGTTACATTTACTTCGATCATGGTGTTATTGATCGTAGCTTCACGTAATAGGGTAATTGCTTCTTTGGTATCAAGAGTAATCGAAATTGATTCCGCGCCTTTATGTCCATATACGGTGGCAGGAATTTGACCATTACGGCGCAAGGTGCGGTTATTGGCTGGGGGGCGAGTAGTAGCGTTGATTTGTAGTTGCATTCTATTAGTTTGTGATGGGTTTTATGGGTTAGCTTTTGGTCACTTAGACTTGACTCAAAAATTAAATCTAAGCTCTCAATAAACCGCGTTTAGGTCCATGAATTGGATCTTCAACGATGATGGTTTGCCCTCGGCTTGCGCCTAGAGAAATAATTGCGATCGGTGTGCCTGTCAAGTCAGCGAGAAATTTGAGATATTCTTTGGCTGCTTGAGGTAGCTCCTCTACAGTTTTACATTCGCTAGTTGATTGTTTCCAACCAGGGAGAGTTTCATAGATGGGAATGGCGCGTCCAAAGGCGCGGGCATCGCTAGGGAAGTCGCGGACAACTTTGCCATCGAGTTCGTAAGCAGTACAAACCTTGATTTCGTCAAGATCATCTAGCACATCTAGTTTGGTAACAGCAAGACAGTCCAGACCGTTAATCCGAACGGCATAGCGACCAATCACGCCATCAAACCAACCACAACGACGTTTACGTCCCGTGGTTGTGCCGAACTCGGCTCCGCGATCGCCAATCTGTGCGCCAATCTCATCATGTAACTCCGTGGGAAATGGTCCTTCGCCGACACGGGTGGTGTATGCCTTAGCAACGCCAATGACCCGATCAATACAGGTAGGCCCCACGCCAGCACCGATACAAGCACCGCCTGCTACTGGGTTAGAGGAGGTCACATAGGGATAAGTGCCATGATCGAGATCGAGCAAGGTTCCCTGTGCGCCTTCAAATAAGATGTTGCGCCGTTCGCGGATCGCATCATCAATTTTGAGCGAAGCATCGATTACATGGGGGCGTAGGCGATCGGCATAGCCGCGATATTCCTCAATGATTGCTTCAACATCAAGGGGCTCTAAATTATAAAGCTTTTGCAGAACAATGTTTTTCTGCTCGATCGCCCAGCGCAACTTTTTGGCAAGGCGTTTTTCGTCCATCAGGTCAATAATCCGAATACCCACGCGCTCAGATTTGTCGGCATAGGTGGGACCAATGCCGCGCCCTGTCGTGCCAATCTTGTGTTCGGCGCGTTGCTCTTCCGAAGCCTGATCCAGCACTCGGTGGTAAGGCATGGTGACATGGGCGGTTTCGGCGATAAACAGATTGTCGGTGGATATGCCCAGAGCGCTGAGTCGATCCACTTCTTCGAGAAGCACCTGCGGATCGATCACTGTGCCACTGGCAATGATGCATTCCGTTTTGGGATACAGAATTCCTGACGGAATCAGGTGTAACTTGAAGGTGCGATCGCCGACAACAACTGTGTGTCCTGCGTTATTACCGCCTTGATAGCGAACAACGACATCTGCGGAGCGGCTCAGCAAATCGGTGATTTTGCCTTTACCTTCGTCACCCCACTGTGCCCCAATAACAATTACATTAGCCAAGAGTCTTTATGCTCAATTAATAAAATCTCACGATCATCTAATATCGCAAATGACGGTAATTATTGTCAATATTTTATTCATAATTTTTGATGCCGCGCTTACTCAAACTCCAGAGAAATTTTTGCAGCTCGCGATTCCGCCACTCGCTTTATGGGTGTGAAGACCAGCAACGCTAATTCTTTGGGTAGGAAAATAATTATGAGGTTTTCAGCGCCTTAGGCGCTGAAAACCTCATAATGAGATTTGGTTATCTAAAATGACTTTTACTTTCCATGCAAAAAAGAATTCTGTCTGGCGTACAACCAACAGGCAATCTCCATATCGGCAATTATTTGGGCGCAATTCGTAACTGGGTCGAGACTCAGGCTGACTACGAAAATTTTTTCTGTGTCGTTGATCTGCACGCGATTACCGTTCCCCATGATCCCCAGACCCTAGCCAGCAATACCCGCGACATCGCGGCGCTTTACATCGCCTGTGGTATTGATCCAAATATTTCCACAATTTTTGTGCAGTCCCATGTGTCGGCTCATGCCGAACTAACATGGCTACTCAACTGCATCACCCCCCTAAATTGGCTAGAGAGAATGATCCAATTTAAGGAAAAAGCACTCAAGCAGGGCGAAAATGTCGGCGTAGGTTTACTAGATTATCCTGTGCTGATGGCGGCGGATATTTTGCTATACCAAGCAGACTTAGTGCCTGTGGGCGAGGATCAAAAGCAACATTTAGAACTAACCAGAGACATCGCAGGCAGATTTAACGATCAATTTCGCCCAGTGCTGAAAGTGCCTGAGCCATTGATTCGCAAAGAAGGGGCGCGAGTGATGAGCCTCACCGACGGCACTAAAAAAATGTCTAAATCCGATCCTTCAGAAATGAGTCGGATTCATTTACTAGATAGCCCTGATGAAATCAGTAAAAAGATCAAGAAGTGCAAGACCGATGCGGTGCGCGAATTGGCTTTTGATCAAAGCGATCGCCCTGAAGCGAATAATTTATTGGGTCTATATGCAATTTTTGCTAATAAAACCAAAGAGCAGGTGCAGGCTGAAGCGGCAACATGGCGCGGTTGGGGTGATTTTAAAACAGTGTTGACCGATGCCGCGATCGCGCATCTTCAGCCGATCCAAGCTAAATATTATGAGGTCGTCAAAGAGGCGGGCTATCTGGAGCGGGTATTGCAAGAAGGTCGAGAGAAGGCATATTTAACGGCATTTAAGACACTCAATGCGGTCAAAGATGCGATGGGATATTTGCCGCCTTGCTAACTTTTGACAGATGGCGGCGCATCGCGCCGCCATCTGTTTTTGGAAGATTTGCAAAGTATATTGCCAAATCTTGGCTATTCGGTTATATTTTGTCTTAGGTTGAATAAACCTTTGATGCCAGTCATCAAAAAACTTTGATATTAACCATTTAGAAAACAGGAGGTGATGCCCATGCAATCAGATAGTAGTAGCGGGAAACGTGTGGGTCTTCAGGTTTCCGAGCTGTGTGCTGGGGCTGTTCTGTAAGGTAATTAGTTGATTCTCTAGTTCGCTAGTTTGATTTACTAGTAGACCTGAGTTCCTTCCAGCAGTTGACTGTGACCTAAAGATCCTAAAATAATCCGAAACAAAAACACCTAGCCGATGGCTAGGTGTTTTTGTTTCGGATTATTTTTGCAAACCA
This sequence comes from Oscillatoriales cyanobacterium CG2_30_44_21, assembly GCA_001873375.1. Lineage (GTDB taxonomy): Bacteria > Cyanobacteriota > Cyanobacteriia > Pseudanabaenales > Pseudanabaenaceae > Pseudanabaena. The sequence continues at coordinate 4,118 of MNZA01000103.1, read as the reverse complement.
AAAAAAATCAAAAGTAAAGTTGTGGCACTTTGTGCCACAACTTTACTTTTGAGATCAAGAAATAGCGTAGCCATTTCTTGATTAGGCGCTAGTCAAGAATAAAATCACGTCTCCTTCTTGCACGACATACTCTTTTCCTTCGCTGCGTAGCAGTCCCTTCGCTCGTGCTGTGCTCATCGAACCAGATTCGATCAGATCTTTAAAGGCGACAGTTTCCGCACGAATAAAAGACTTTTCAAAGTCAGAGTGGATTACACCCGCCGCTTGGGGTGCTTTCATGCCTGCCAGAATTGTCCATGCGCGGGCTTCTTTGGGACCAATGGTGAAGTAGGTGCGAAGTCCTAGAAGATGATAGGTGTTGCGAATTAGGGATTTGAGTCCGCCTTCTTGAACGCCCAAGGATTCTAAAAAGTCCTGCCGTTCGTCATCGGGTAATTCCAACAATTCTGCCTCGACTTGAGCCGAAACGATCGTTACTTCGGCATTTTCGGCGGCGGCGATCGCTTTGACCTTTTCCACAAAAGCATTTCCCGTAGCCAGATCATCTTCTGATACGTTGGCAGCGTAAATGGTGGGCTTGAGGGTGAGCAGTTGCAGTAAGGAGATGGCGTTTTTTTCTTCGTCGGTCAGATCGGCTAGACGCGCAGGTTTGCCAGCGTCTAGGATTTCGCGGACTTTTTCGAGGGCGGCTAATTCGACTTTGGCATCGGCATCGGCGCGGGCTGCCTTGCGGGTACGGTCAATGCGGCGATCAACTTGGGCTAGGTCGGACAAGGCGAGTTCGAGGGTGATGATCTCGATATCACGTACAGGGTCGATTGAGGCTTCAACGTGAATGATGTCGTCATTTTCAAAACAGCGCACAACATGGACGATCGCATCACAGACACGGATATTTCCTAAAAACTGATTTCCTAAACCTTCTCCTTTGCTAGCGCCGCGCACTAGTCCTGCAATATCGACAAATTCGACTCGGGTGGGAATAGTTTGTGCGGATTTGCCCACTTCGGCAAGGATGGCTAGGCGATCGTCAGGGACGGACACTGAGCCAACGTTGGGTTCGATGGTACAAAAGGGAAAGTTGGCTGCTTCGGCTTTGGCGTTGGCAACTAAGGCATTAAATAAGGTGGACTTGCCCACATTGGGCAGTCCGACAATCCCAGCTTTGAGCATGGCTATCTAAACGAATTTTTTTGTGCTTATAGATCTTGTCATAAAAGCTTCATATTGCGGCAAAAGATTGAGTGCGGCGCGAAGCGCCGCACTCAATCTTTTGTAGTGCTTCACGCTCAAGCCCAAACTTGAAAGCGTTGCGAAGCAACGCTTTCAAGTTTATTGATCGGCAAAGCGCTCTAAGTTAAGCAAGCCAGCGTTCGAGGGTTTCTTTGAGTTGTTGACGGCGGATGGGTTTACTCAAAAAATCATCCATTCCTATTTCTATGCAGCGATCGCGATCTTCGGTAAAGGCATTGGCTGTCATCGCAATAATCGTAATGTGCGGAGCTGGCGCGGAACTTAGTTCCAATTGTCGAATTGCTTGGGTAGTGGCATATCCATCGAGTAAGGGCATTTGGCAGTCCATGAGAATGACTTGGTAATTTTTGGTCTGCATCAACATCAATACTTCTTCTCCATTTTTAGCGAGGTCAGCTTGACAACCTAGTTGCGATAGATATGCCATCGTGACTTTCTGATTGACAATATTATCTTCGGCTAGCAGAACTTGGAGGTTGTGCAGTTTGGCATTATCGACCTTCTGATCAGTTGGATTTTGAGTCGGCAATAGAACCTGTGGAATGTGCGTCAAATTCTTTTTGGCGATCGCGAGGGAAATAGATTTTAATAGACGACTTGCTTTGAATGGTTTGATGAGAGTCCCGTCAAATCCTTGCTGCATAGCGGTGGAAATCACATTTTGCTGATTAGCGCGTAACATCGCTAAGACTGCCAGATTAGGGCGCTTGGAATGAATCTGTTTAATCAGTTCTGTAGCTCCAAAGTTGCATAGTTTCCAGTCTATGAGGGCAATGTCAAGGCTTTCGGCGGTGTTTAAATAGGCGATCGCGTCGGGAAGATTATTAACAGTAATGGCGATCGCGCCGAATTTTTGTAAGTAGTAGTTGAGCGACTTTTGAGAACTGGGATGGGCTTCAATGATTAGAATTTTGTAAGCGCTGAGAACTCTACTGGAATTAGTAACTAAATCGGGATCAGGCTGAAGGGCAAAGGGAATGCTGAACCAAAAACAAGTACCACAGCCATCTTTGACAGGACTAATCAATCCAATTTCGCCGCCCATTAGGGTGACAAGTTGATGGCTAATCGCCAATCCTAGCCCTGTGCCACCGAAGCGGCGGTTAGTGGATGTGTCAACTTGAGAAAATGGCTTAAAGAGCTTATTTTGATTTTGAGGTTCGATACCAATACCTGTATCAATAATTGAGAATCGCAAATAGATTTGGGATGGGGATTCTACTTGATTTAATTGGCTTTCAGATTGGCGATCGCGCTCAACTTGAATGATGATTTCTCCAGATTGCGTAAACTTAATGGCGTTACCAATGAGATTGATTAGCACCTGTCGCAACCTAACGATATCCGCCATTAACTGCATCGGTAAGTCTTCCGCAAAAAGCGCATTAATTTCTAAACCTTTTTCATGGACTTGGGAGGCAAAAAGTTCTAAAACTTCTTCAATACATTCTTGTAAATGGCAAGGTAAACTTTCTAGCTCCAACTCTCCTGACTCTAGTTTGGAAAGATCAAGAATGCGATTAATTAAACTCAGTAAAAGATTGCCGCTAAGCCGAATATTTTCTACAAAGTCTTGCTGGTGATCGTCTAAATCAGTCCCTAACAATAGTTCGGTCATACCCAATACTCCATTCATGGGAGTCCGAATTTCATGACTCATATTTGCCAAAAATGTACTTTTAACCTGCGCTGATTTTTCGGCAACTAGCCGCGCATCTAATAGTTCTTGTTCCTTTTGCTTAGTTTCCGTAACATCTCTACCGACAAATACTAGATTGTACGCAGACTCAAGTTCATATTTAGACTCATGATTAGCAACTTTTGAACATGAAAAGGAAACTATAGTTTCTGAATTTAATTTAGATCGACAGGGTATTTCAATATTTGTCAGATTCGGCTCATTAAACTTTTCTACTGTAGATTGATTTAGTTCTTCTAAATTTTCTGGATCCAAGAAAACATAATCAAATAATTGAATAAGTTGAACATCTTGAAAAAGAATAGTAATCGATTGATTGATTAATTCTTCATAGGAATATCCGAATAAATGGATGGTAGCTGGATTGACTTTTTTAATCAGGTATTGACTGTCGGTGACAATCAGAGCCTCAGCGATCGCTGAGATAATTTTGTTTATATAATGATTTGTCTTGACTAGAGTATTGGCAAGTAATTCTGATTCATTAGCTCTTTGCAAGAGACTTTGAGACATATTCATTATCTCTGTAACATCTTCGATACAGATAACAATAGTCTTGTCTGACTCATTGGTTTCGTTGGTGGCAATGATGTATAGATCGTAATAGATAGACTCTCTGTTAGGAGTATTACGACAGATTCCCTTGAGTTCAAAGCTGGTAATTTGATTGAGCCAAATATGATTAATTGTTTCTTCTAATCCGATGATTTCTGGAAATGCGTGGCGAACATCTTTTCCTATTAATGACTCTTGGGGCGACTCTGAAAATCTTTCAGCGCCGCAAGAAGAATCGATGATCATAAATTGCTGATTAATGGCAACAAAGGATCTTTCTGAAGCAGTGAGAAGTTTTTTAAGAATTTTTAATTGTTTCATGATGCAGCCTCTTGATGCTTAAATCCTAGAGAAATATTTGTGTGCGCCGCACACAAATATTTCTCTAGGATTTAAGCAGGTATCTATTATTAATACCAAATAAAGGAATGGCTACGCCATTTCTTTATTTGAAAAACCCAAAAACTAGCAGGGCGGCGCGAAGCATCGCCCTGCTAGTCCTTGAGTGAAAAAGGATTAAGACTTCTACTTACAGTCTATTGAGGCTTTGAGTAGTACAGAGAAATTTTTGAAAGCGGCGCTCCGCGCCGCTTTCAAAAATTTCTCTGGG
>MNZA01000270.1:7226-16000 GCA_001873375.1 Oscillatoriales cyanobacterium CG2_30_44_21 | reverse complement strand
AACTGTTTGTCATGGTGCGGGAGAATATGCTAGAGATGAAGATGGTGATGATTTCTGTGAAGTTCATGTCAATACCATGGAAGGCTTTTGGTCGCTTTTGCGCTCTTGGTTACGTCCTCATCGTGGTATTTCTCAAGAAAAGTTACCTTTGTATTTGGGCTTCTTTGAGTTTGTTCATAATGCCAAGAGGAGGGGAAAAGCTCTGCTGAGTGCTTTGTTGGACTCTCTCCTTTCTTTACCTCCCCGAAACACCTATTGAGCCATCTATTTTTACCAATTCTGATTTGGACAGTGTTTCGATATGGTAGTTTTTTCGCAAGCTTGCTAGTGAGTATAGTGTCCCTAATTGCGATTTTAGCGACAGCAAAAAATCATGGACTTTACATTCCCAATGAACCCAATGCCTCTTTATTGCTATTGCAATCTTTTATGGCGGTACTAGCTTTAACTTCGCTAATTCTCTCGGCAGTAATTGATGAGAAAAATGCAGCCCAGATATCTCTCAAACAAGCAATGGAAAATCTTGAATCGCAAGTAATTGAAAGAACGACTGAACTACAACGCAGTGAAGATCTGCTCAGACAAGCAAATTTGGAATTAAAAAAGCTGGTGAATATTGATGGATTAACTCAAGTGGGTAATCGCCGATGTTTTGACGATCGCCTAAAAATGGAATGGGAAAGACTGAGCCGTGAATTGCAACCAATCGCTTTGATCTTATTTGATATTGATTGCTTCAAACTTTATAACGATCTCTATGGACATCAAATGGGTGATGAGTGCTTAACCGCGATCGCCCAAACAGCCCAGCAAGTTTTATCTCGTCCTGCGGATTTGGTGACACGATATGGGGGCGAAGAGTTTGCGGTGATTTTACCCAATACTGATATCAAAGGAGCGCTTACAGTTTCAGAACAGATTCGCATCGCGGTTACAGATTTGGGGCTTGCTCACCAAAATTCAGAGATTGACAATGTAGTTACGATTAGTTTGGGCGTGGCGAGTCTGTTGCCTAGTCTGGATGAAGAGCTATCAACACTAATTAAGCAAGCCGATATGGCGCTTTATCGCGCCAAACAGCAAGGGCGCAATCAATCTGTAGTTTTCTAGTTAGGCATCTTGTAAAAATAACTTGCACAGGCAAGGGGCTTAAGCCCCTTGTTAAGCTTAATAAAACCTTCCAAGATGCTTAACTTATTTTTTCAAGCTGCCTTAGTGGCGGCGCTTCGCGCCGCAACGTCTAATTTCTCACTGGGAAGGAAGTAATACCAAATGAAGAAGTGGCTACGCCACTTCTTCATTTAAAAAACCATACTGGGTTTGGTTTTCAATTCATAAAAGTGTAGTCACACTTTTGTGAATTGGTATAAGAAGGTTGGTAAAGTATGGTCAGCAAGAGGACGATGACCGATCCTAGTAATGAATATTTACTGACTTTCTGCATCAAATTCGTGAATGACTCGATAATCCTCCACTCTCAACTTATAAAATCCAGACCACTGACCAGTTATACCAAATAAATAAATGGCTACGCCATTTATTTAAAAACCCTTATTGGGTTTGGTTTTCAATTCACAAAAGTGTAGTCACACTTTTGTGAATTGGTATTAATTGCAGTGGAGAAATCTTTTCAAAAGTAGCAAATCTTGCATAAATGATTCCTTGATTTCTGTCCCGTGATCAGGATCGCTCAAGTATTCATCCAAACGTTTGATGAAATATATAGGTAATTATAGAAATTATTTAACTCATGGATAGGCGATCGCTCTGTGAGGCAAATAGCCTATTTGTCGGTCATTCGTATTCCGTGATAGCTGTCTCGACATCATACTTTTATCTCGATTCAGACGAAGACCGATCTCTGAATTTTCTCTATACCTCTCAAAGCATCAATAGGCTGTATTGGTTAGTGAGCCAAATTTTATTGGGTTGGGCTAGAGCCAAAGGCATTGTAATTATTGAAAACCTCCAAGGTTTGACGACTAAATTCTTTTAAATTAGCGACTCCATCTTCCATCGGTAAAGTATCGCCGACAAACTGCCAGTTATCGACTGTAGAAAATCGCCAACGTTCTCCTTTAAAATCATGTCCACTCGCTTCTAGCCCGATCGCTTTGAGATTGCTATCGTCAGGGTCTTGATAGAAACGGACTTGAAAGAGAATGCTGCGAACTCGCAGTCGCCAGCTGACCCCAGGGAAATGAAAGCTCAAATCGATAGAGTCAGGATCAAGCAAGTTGCGGGTAGCGGAGTTATTTAGCCAAGGTTTTAGGTCAGAGCTTGCTGCAGGATAAATGTTTTTAAATAAATTAACTATAGTTGCGATTTTGGTAGCAATTTCGACGCTTTTAGCTTGTTCAGCTGCATTCACGAGCAAGACCCTCAAATAGTGCCTACTTATATCAATTCACAAGTCACACTTTTGTGAATTGGTATAAAACAATAACGGAATTTTAGAAGCGATCGCTGTAGCAATTGATAGCTAGTACAAAACAAAAATTGAGTGGCGGTGCATCGCGCCGCCACTCAATTTTTGGGGCTTATGTCCTGAGAAAGCTTCGCGTTGCTTTGTATCGTGAGGGAGAAACATAAAAAATGGCTCAGCCATTTTTATTTTGAGATAGCGTGGATCTTGTCCATCAACTCCCTGAAGCGATCGCTGTATAGCCGATAGCTAAGGGGATGAGCAATCAGACGGGCGGTACTTTGGTATAAAACTTCAATTTCGATTAGCCCATTGTCCTTGAGCGTCTTGCCCGTAGAAACCAAATCCACGATCGCCTCTGCCATACCCGTAATTGGCCCCAGTTCCACCGAGCCATACAGGGGAATGATCTCCACAGGTAAGTCGATGCTATCGAAATAGGTACGCGCACAGCCTACATATTTTGAGGCGATACGGCTATGGGGTGGCAAGTCGAGGGGCGATCGGTAGCGACTCTCTCCTGAGACGGCGATCGACATCCGACAGCCCCCAAAACCTAAGTCTGATAATCTGGCAACCTTGGGAGTCTTTTCGCGCAGCACATCCTCACCGACAATTCCTGCCTGAGCCTGTCCATACTCCACATACACAGGTACATCCTGCGCCCTAACTAATAAAGCCTTGGCGTTTTCAGTAGGGTCTAAGATTTGTAATTGACGGTTAGAGGAATCCAGAAAAGCACTAAAGTCAAGTCCAACATCTTTAAGTAAGTTGATCGAGTCTTTTAGAAGTGAGCCTTTGGGCAGTGCAAAAGTAAACATGAAATAGCTTTTGATTTATTTTTTTATCTACAGAGCGATCACGCTCAAACCCAAACCAAGAGAAATTTTGAAAGCGTTGCGAAGCAACGCTTTCAAAATTTCTCTTGTGGTTCGTTTGAGTGCGATCGCGTCTAATCATTATCCTAGATACCGCGCCAAAAAAATAAGCGGCGCATTGCGCCGCTTATTTTTTAACGATCCTCAATGGGTTTATAAGTTACATCATGCAAACCTGTATACACCTGTGTCGGGCGGAACAAGCGATTATCGGAAAGCTGTTCTTTCCAATGGGCTAGCCATCCTGGCACACGGGCGATCGCGAAAATAGTCGTAAACAAGTTACTTGGAATTCCCAATTTCTTATAAACCAATCCTGAATAGAAGTCCACATTTGGATGAATCCCTTTACTAGACAGCTTCTCAAAGGCTTGCGTCTCTAGCTCAAGGGCAATATCGTAATAAGGATCATGCCCAAACTGGTCAAACATCTTATGTACTAAATCTTGTAAAACGATCGCGCGCGGATCTTTCACCTTATAAATGCGATGCCCAAATCCCATCAGCTTCTCTTTCCGCTCAATCTTGCGTTCCAGATAAGCCGTCACATTGTCAACGGAGCCAATTTCTTCGAGCATCATCATCACCTGCTCATTAGCGCCACCATGCAGTGGACCCGCCAAAGTGCCGATCGCCGAAGTGATCACCGCATAAGGGTCAGTCAAAGTCGAAGCTGTCACCAAAGCCGCAAAGGTCGAAGCATTGACTGTATGTTCAGCGTGTAGCGTCAAACAGACATCAAAAATTCTTGCCGCCAACGGGTCGGGAACCTTCTCATTGAGCATATACAAAAAATTGGAAGCATAGTCGAGATCATCGCGAGGCATCACTGGGTCATTGCCCTGCCGCATCATATGAAAAGCCGCCACCATAGTCGGCACTTTCGCTAAAAGCCTCAAGGTCGCTTGATAAATATACTCAGAATCATGGAAATTTCCCAGAGGATAGAACATCCCCAAAGCCGCCACACTAGTTTGGAGTGCATCCATCGGGTGAGCATTATCAGGAAATGACTTGATCATGTCCCGAATGCGATATTTAATTCTTCTTCTATGGGTAACTTCCATCTCGAATTCCTTGAGCTTGGTGGCTTTGGGTAACTCACCGAAGATTAGTAAGTAGCTAGTTTCAAGGAAATTACTATAAAGACAGAGATCCTCAATTTTAATGCCCCTATACTCCAGCAGCCCCGCCTGCCCATCAACATAACTTATGTTTGACTGAGTTGCAGGAATCCCTTCTAATCCAGGTTTGTATTCTCCAATCGCCATGTTTTAGATACCCTTATTTATATTATTTACAAAATCCATTTTATAGATATGTATGCTCACGACTGTGCATACCTAACAATAAGCCCAAATATAGTGCTTAGCGCCGCTTTCAAAACTTTCTCTGCACCCTTCCTGTTTCATAGTCTAGTGGATACGCGCTTGCTTGAAAATGCTATAGCAAGATAAGGACGTGATGCGTCCTTGTCTTGCTTAACTAATAAGCGGTGCGGGGCTTTGCCCCACACCGCTTATTAGTCACTGGGAAAAGAGTATTTAAAATCTCTTTTTTTGAAATTAGATTTATTGAAAAGGATTATTACCTTGCTTACCAAATAGGCTCGCTTCTCCCTTAATTACTGCCTTACCAAGATTAAAAGCCGCCCACAAGACAACTAGCGCGACTGGGCCCAAAACAATGAGTACTCTCAAATCCATGTGCTTATACCTAAATTAAATATAGATTATTAGAAATTGCGTTTAGCTTCCATTATGCCAGCAAAATCAAATTAAAAAATGGCTACGCCATTTTTTAATTTGGAACCTACTCAAGCAGAGCCGTCCGAGTAGCAGGCATCTCTGCGGTACATGACGCTGTAAAATCTTGCTTTACCTCGCTTTAACTTTTATGGAATACTGGCAAGCTTTTATTTTGGGGATTGTGCAAGGGCTAACTGAGTTTTTGCCAATCAGTAGTACTGCTCATCTAAAAGTAGTTCCTGCCATTTTTGGCTGGCAAGATGCAGGTATTTCCTTTGATGCGGTGATTCAACTGGGCAGCATTGTGGCGGTGGTGGGCTATTTTTGGTCGGATTTGCAAAGCATTACTTTGGGCAGCATCAAAGCCATTCGTGAGCAAGACTATAAATCTCAAGAATTTAAGTTAGCCGTGGCGATCGCCCTCGGCACAATCCCAATTTTATTTGGTGGCTTACTAATCAAAATTTTTGTCCCAGACTATGACAAATCACCTCTGCGAAGTCTGACCGCGATCGCGATCGCCTCCATTGTGATGTCCAGTCTGCTCGCCCTCGCTGAAGTATTTGGGCAACGCAGTCGTAAAGAAAAGCGCCTTTTTCAGAAAGTACGGGTCATTGACGGAGTTTTAATGGGAATTGCCCAAACAATGGCGTTGATCCCTGGGGTATCGCGTTCTGGCTCAACCCTAACCGCAGGATTGTTTTTAGGTTTAGATCGGGTCGCCGCCACGAGATTTTCTTTTTTACTTGGTATTCCCGCGATCACCCTCGCAGGTTTAGTTGAATTACTGAGTATTGTCAAAAAAGGCTTCGGTGAGGTCGGACTATTCCAGTTGGCGATCGGGCTATTGTCCTCGGTAATTTTTTCTTACTTGGCGATCGCATGGCTACTGAAGTTTTTCCAAACCCATACAACATGGGTGTTTGTCGGCTATCGATTGGTTTTTGGCACTTTATTATTAGTAGCGATCGGCTCAGGCTGGCTGAAGTAAGTCAAAGCTCTGCATACCCCACCAAATTTTTTTGCAAATTAAACTCCCGTCAAAGCATCAAGCTTGTCAAGCAATCTCAAACCATCGGCTCGATTTCCCTCAGCCGCCATTAGCTTAAACCGAGTATGCGTATCAAACTCAACGAGTGCGATCGTGGAAAGTTCTTCTATTAGCTTATTGATACTCACACCTCTAGATTCCGCAAGCTTCTTCAGCCTTAAATGCTTGTCATCGGGTAGTCGGATTGTTAAAGTAGCCATGATTTAAGTCCTGATAATTTGCTCTGGTTTCAAAATTGCTAAATTAGGAAATGATAATTCTGCATTCTTAAAATCCTTGATATTGTTTGTCGCAATGATTTGAGCATTTCCTGCCACAGCTAACTCAACCAAGTGATTATCTGCCTCATCTTTTAGATTCGGTCGCCATAGATAATAGATCTGATTCCATTCACACACACTCATAAATGCAGCCAACAAAGTTTTGATCTCCTCAGTTGACAGAGCCGACTGGGCGATAATCTCATCACGATTAATCACTGACTCGTACTCGCAAAATAAGGTGTTTCCCATCAATGGCTGGAAGTCACCACTCAAGCATTGTCGAATCAGTGCTCTACTCGCACCTTTGGTTCCAATCAAAGCGCTCACAAAAACACAAGTATCGACAACAATTCTAATTTGCATCCCAAAATGGTAGCATATTTGCTGTCATAGATACACACTGTGATTGCCTACAGCGCTTTGAGTTGCAACACTAGTTCTTGGTTTTATATGTCTATTTCTTCGGTAGGGAGAGTATATACATGAATTTTAGAAATAAATTTTCATCAAGTGAAAATTTATTTCTAAAATTCATGTATAGTTATAGATCGGACGATCTTTCATGCTCGGATCGGGTCATTTGCAAAATTGGTGAAATTAATTTCCCAATACCTGTACGGCATTTACCAAACATCTAAATACTATGAGTTACGCAATCATCGAAACAGGCGGTAAGCAATATCGCGTCGAAGTCGGCAGATTTTATGACGTTGAGCTATTAGAAGCCGAAGAAGACAGTAAATTAACCATTGATAAAGTTTTCTTTGTCAATATGGACGGCGACATTTCTATCGGTCAGCCTTTAGTGGAACGCGCCACTGTAGAAGTTACCGTCATGCGTCATCACAAGGCAAAGAAAGTAATCGTTTACAAAATGCGCCCTAAAAAGAAGACTCGCAGAAAGAACGGTCACCGTCAGCCTTTGACTCGGATCATGGTGGAAGCAATTAACCTGAGCGGTCAAGCGGCTTAACCTAAAATCCTAGGGATTTCGGCGCTTTGCACCGTAATCCTAACGCAAAAATATTCATGAGGACATAAAACAAATGGCACACAAGAAAGGTACGGGTAGCACAAGAAACGGACGTGACTCTAATGCTAAGCGTCTTGGCGTAAAGCGTTTTGGCGGTCAGGTTGTCAAAGCTGGCAGCATTTTGGTGCGTCAACGTGGCACTAAGTTCCACCCTGGTAATAATGTTGGTCGCGGCAGTGATGACACTCTGTATGCAACTGTTGATGGCGTTGTTACTTTTGAGCGTTTTGGCAAGACCCGCAAGAAAATCAGCGTTTATGCGCCTGTAGTAGAAATTGCCGAAGTTGAAGCTGTTGCAGCTTAAAAATTTTCAATAAAAAGGGGATTAATTCTCCGCCAGAGGCGGAGAATTAATCCCCTTTTTATTAGCGATAATTATTGGGTTTAGAACGAGTTTCCGTGTTTATCTAGCCCATGATTTGCGGTACTCGAAAAAAGTCTTCCTCGCGATCAGGAGCGCAATCTAGCAAGATCTCGCGATCGCCAAAGGGTTGCAATACATCAGGACGGGTAATATTGACGGTATTAACGGCTCTAGTTGTTGGTTCTACGCCTTCTAGTAAAGGGTCTAGCTCATTTAGCTGCTGAAAGTAATCGATGATACTATCCAATTGCTTGGTAAAAGAAACTTCTTCAGCTTCGGTTAGTTGCAAACGACCTAAACGGGCGACATGGCGGACTTGTTCACGATCAATCATAATTTTTTAAATAGATTTGGATAAATATAAATCGAAGCCATAGCGCACGTTTCGCGTGCGCTACGGCTTTGGTTTTTAGAAGAAAAGGTTAATGTCGGCTCTGCCTGTGGTCTTTAGCCAGTTTTGAGCCTCGATATAATTATTGGGAGCAAGGCGAATCGCTCTCACCCAATGATCGGCGGCAATGTTGAAGTATTCTTCAGATTGTTCTTCATCTTGAGCGTTTTCGCCTTTGTGATGATAAATCACCGCCACGTTATTTAGGGCTTGGGGCATACGGGGATTGAGTTCAGTCGCTTGCTCATAGTATTCCAGAGCTTTGTCGTGATCGCCATTACTGGCATGGATTAAGCCCATGTTGTAGTAAATATAGCTGCGATCGTAGGAATTTTCTTCAAGGGTGAGGGCTTCTTCGTAGTTGGCTAGAGCTTCCGCATATTCGCCATCTCCTTGGGCAGACATACCATCACGATAGTAAGCAAAGGCTTCCTTTTCTCTCTGACTGGCAGGAAAAAGTTTTAAAATCGTGTCGGCAATAACAGTAAAGGTTTGATCGACGAAGTTGTCATTACGTTGCGATCTAGGCATAGTTCTTTATAAATTTGCAGTCAGTTATTACACAGCATATCAAAAGCTAGATATATTTTTACTGAGGGCAAAATTCAAACCGAATAAGTG
>MNZA01000270.1:0-7219 GCA_001873375.1 Oscillatoriales cyanobacterium CG2_30_44_21 | reverse complement strand
GGCGCAGAGCGCCGCCACTCACTTATTCGGTTTAGGATTAGATGTAATTTAAGGAAATAGAGTAGTGACTCGGCAAAAAATTGGCGTAATTGGTGGAGGTCAACTGGCATGGATGACCGCGATCGCCGCGAAAAATTTAGGACTAGAACTGATAGTACAGGCGGCTAGCCCTGACGAGCCTGCGGCGCGTAGTGCCGATCGCCTAGTCTATGGCAAAGTAACTGACGCGATCGCCACCGCAAAATTGGCTAAAAGTTGTCAAGTCATTACCTTTGAAAATGAATTTGTGGATCTAGCAGCTTTGCAAGCCTTAAACGATAATTCTGTATTATTCCTGCCAAGCCTAGCAACTCTAGCGATATCTGTAGATAAGCTCAAGCAGCGTCAGCATTTCAAACATCATCAGATTCCCACTCCTGATTTTTATAATGTGGAGTCAGAGTCAGAACTTATAGATTCCGCGAAGCATCTTGGCTATCCTCTAATTTTGAAAGCAAGAAGGCATGGCTACGATGGCAAAGGCACTTGGGTAATTGAAGATGAGAACAAATTAAGATCGGCTTGGGAGAGTATTAATAGAGTTCCTGCGATCACCGAGACATTCATTCCCTTTGCGCGAGAGTTAGCGGTGATCGTGGCGCGATCAGAGTCTGGTGAGATGGCGATCTATCCCGTTGTGGAGACTATCCAAATTGATCAGGTTTGTCGCCGCACGATCGCCCCTGCCCGCATCGATCAAAATATTGCCGAAAAAGTCAAAGCTATTGCCCAGCAAATAGTGGAAACCCTCGATGCGATCGGCGTGTTTGGGATTGAGCTATTTTTGACTGCCACAGGCAAGCTTAGTGTTAATGAAATTGCTCCGCGCACCCATAACTCTGGGCATTACACCATTGAGGGCTGTCGCACTTCGCAGTTCGAGCAGTTATTGCGGGTGGTGAGCGGAAGGCAGTTGGGAGCAGTAGAAATGGTCGCTCCCGTAGCGGTCATGGTCAATCTGCTGGGTTTTGAACAAGCAAACTGCGATAGTCCTGAATATGCAACAAAACTTAGAGCGATCGCCAGTTTTGATAACGCATATTTACATTGGTATGGCAAAGCCCAGTCTACAGTGGGTCGCAAACTCGCCCATGTCACAGTTCTGGCAGATACCTATGAGCAAGCTATTGATACAGGCGATCGCCTTGAGAGTGTTTGGTACAGCCAATAAAAGCGCCGCCACTTTTTAAAGGTCAAGCCAAAATGCTGAGCCTGAAAGCCTTTCAAATAAGCGCTTTAGCTGATGAAAACCGTTTTCGCTTCGTGGGAAGTTATCAATGCGTCTCAATTGTTTCATTGAACAAGAGTTAGCGGGAAATGGATTTACTTGACGTTGCCATTGACCGCTATTTTTTTGGCAAATTCTGCTTAGCTAAAATTCTGTTTTCCAAACTGCCCATCAGGGCTTTACGGCGAGAATTGCGGATCTAGTTGCAACAGCGTAAAAAATCGTACCGCACTTTGCGCTGACTTAAAAATTTCTCCCTACCCCTCAAAGCCTCAATAGACTGTAATGTCAGGAAATCTTAAATATTATCCGCCTCAAACATAAATTCTCAGTTAATAAATGCTCAACATTTCAAAGTTTGTGCTTGGATAGGACAGAGGCATTGACCTCCGCTTTAGAGTCAGCAAATCGGCATTAAGACCAAGTAATCATTCAGGGATAATTCTATGCAAACAAATGTTGCTTCTCAAACCAGCAATATTACGATTACGGTAGAAGACGATCGCACAGGTTTAAGTATCGAAACCCTCAAGCGTGCCTTTGCCGACAACTTATTTTATATTCAAGGCAAACTTGCGTCGGTCGCCAACTTCACCGACTATTACATGGCGCTGTCTTACACCACACGCGATCGCCTATTGCAGCGTTGGCTCCAGACCCTCAAGGTTTACCACGAACAAGACATCAAGACTGTTTACTACCTCTCCGCCGAATTTTTGATGGGGCGACATTTGGGAAATGCCCTGATCAACCTAGATCTATACGAATCGATCGCTAGAGCCGTTAACGAGTCAGGACTAGATCTCACCGAATTATTAGAGCAAGAGCCTGATCCTGGGCTAGGCAATGGCGGGCTAGGACGTTTAGCCGCTTGCTTCCTTGACTCGCTTGCAACCTTAGAAATCCCTGCGATGGGCTATGGCATACGTTACGAATTTGGTATCTTCAACCAGTCAATTCAGCAGGGTTGGCAGGTGGAGATTCCTGATAAATGGCTACGCTGTGGCAATCCTTGGGAAGTTGTACGTTACGAGTCCACCGTCCAAGTCAAGTTTGGCGGACACACGGAAATTTATAATGATGATCGTGGTCGTCCCCATACCCGTTGGATTCCTAGCTTCACTGTTGAGGGGATTCCCCACGACACCCCCGTTCCTGGCTATCAAACTAATACTGTCAATACATTGCGCCTCTGGAAAGCCGAAGCAGGCGAAGACTTCAACTTCCAAGCCTTCAACTCTGGCGACTATGATGGCGCGGTAGCCACCAAGATCAAATCGGAAACCATTTCCAAAGTTCTCTATCCCAACGACAACACACCTCAAGGTCGTCAGCTACGCCTAGAGCAGCAATTCTTCTTTGTGTCATGCTCACTGCAAGATATTATTCGCCGCCATCTTAACAAGTATGGTCACCTTAACAATCTTTCTGAACACGCTGCCATTCAGCTAAATGACACTCACCCTGCCATCAGCATTGCCGAACTGATGCGCCTATTGGTAGATGAACACGACCTATATTGGGATGAAGCATGGCGGATTACCCAAAGCACCTTTGCTTACACCAATCACACTTTGTTACCTGAAGCCCTTGAGAAGTGGGAAGTCTCTCTATTTGAGAGCCTATTACCACGCCATTTAGAGATCATTTACGAGATCAATCATCGATTCTTGCAAGATGTGCAAACTTGGTTTCCCGATGATGCCGAAATGTTGACCCGCCTCTCGATCATTGAAGAGAGTGGCAATAGAAAAGTGCGGATGGCGAACCTTGCCACCATCGGCAGTCATGCAGTTAATGGTGTGGCGGCTCTGCACTCTGAATTGCTCAAGCAAGACGTTCTCAAGGACTTCTACAAATTATCTCCTGAGAAATTCAATAACAAAACTAATGGCGTAACTCCACGCCGTTGGGTGCTACTTGCCAATCCTGTCCTATCGGAATTGATTACCGAAAAAATCGGCGATACTTGGCTCAAGCATTTGGATGAATTGCGGAAGCTAGAAAACTTCATTGACGATCAAGACTTCCGCGATCGCTGGTGGAATATCAAGCAAGCTAACAAACAGAAGCTAGCGGATTACATCCTCGCTCACAATGCCGTTGAAGTTGATCCAAATTCTATCTTTGACATTCAAGTCAAGCGGATTCATGAATACAAGCGTCAACATTTAGATTTACTCCATGTAATTGGTTTGTACCTTCGCATCAAGCAAAATCCTAATCTGGAAATTACGCCACGCACCTTTATCTTTGGTGGTAAAGCTGCTCCTGGATATACGATGGCGAAGCTGATCATCAAGGCTGTCAACGCGGTTGCTGATGTAGTAAACCGTGACCCTGATGTGCATGGACGGATCAAGGTTGTCTTCCTTGCCAATTTCAGCGCTTCCCTCGGTCAGTTGATCTATCCTGCTGCTGACCTCTCGGAGCAAATCTCTACCGCAGGTAAAGAAGCTTCGGGAACTGGCAACATGAAGTTCACTATGAATGGATCTTTGACCATTGGTACTCTTGACGGTGCGAATATCGAAATTCGTGAAGAAGTCGGCGATGAGAACTTCTTTCTCTTTGGATTGACCACGCCAGAAGTTCATCAGATGAAAGCCGATGGCTACAATCCTATGGACTATTACAATAGCCATGAGGAACTTCGCAATATTCTTGATCGCTTAGGTATGGGATATTTCTCCCCTGGTGATAAGGACTTATTCAAGCCCTTGGTCGATTCCCTCAAGTACCATGACGAATATATGCTTTTGGCTGATTATCAATCCTATTCCGATTGTCAAGAAAGGGTCAGCCAAGCCTATAAAGATAAGGAAAAGTGGACGACCATGAGTATTCTCAACGTGGCTCGTTCTGGCAAGTTCTCTTCTGATCGCACTATTAAGGAATACTGCGATGAGATTTGGAATGTTCAACCTGTTAAGGTGGAAATGGAAGCTTACGACCCCGCTAAAGCGGTTCTCAATGTCAAGCATTAAGCATTGACTCCCAACAAAAAAAGGCTCGCTAGGCGAGCCTTTTTTTGTTTTAGAGCCTAAGAGAGAAATGTAAAAGCAATTCATGAATTGCTTTTACATTTCTCTCTTAGGCTAAGTCCTATGTTTCTTAAAATATGAAGCTCAAAATATGAAAATTGCTTTCTTTAATACCAAGTCTTACGATCGCCAATCGTTCAAGGCGGCGAATCAAAAACACCAGCATGAGATCGTTTTTTTTGAGTCCCATCTCAGCGATGAAACGATCTCCCTCGCCGCAGGATTTCCTGCCGCCTGTGTTTTTATCAATGACTATCTTGATGCCAAGATTTTGGAAAACCTTGCCCAAGGCGGTACAAAACTATTAGCATTGCGATCAGCGGGATTCAATCATGTAGATTTAGCGGCGGCGGCAAGAGTGGGGCTGACGATTGTGCGTGTACCTGCCTATTCGCCCTATGCCGTAGCGGAACACGCGATCGCCTTGGTTCTGTGTCTCAATCGCAAGGTTCACCGCGCCTATAACCGTGTTCGTGAAGGTAACTTTTCCATCGAAGGACTCTTGGGATTTGATTTGCATAGCGCCACTGTGGGCGTAATTGGTACAGGCAAAATTGGCGCAATTTTTGCTCAAATTATGAAAGGATTTGGGAGCAAATTACTAGGATATGATTCCTATCAAAATCTAACTTGTTTAAATTTGGGAATGGAATATGTCTCTATGGCTGAAATTCTATCCCAATCCGATATTATTTCTCTTCATTGTCCACTCACTCCTGAGACTTACCACCTCATCGATGCTGAGGCGATCGCCCAGATGAAGTCGGGCTTGATGTTAATCAACACCAGTCGCGGTGGCTTGATCGATACTCAATCGACGATCGATGGACTCAAATCTGGAAAAATTGGTTACTTGGGCATTGATGTTTATGAACAAGAAGCGGATCTGTTTTTTGAAGACCTCTCCAATCAAGTGATTCATGACGATACATTTCAACTTTTATTGACTTTACCTAATGTGATCGTCACAGGACATCAAGCTTTCTTTACCAGTCAGGCACTCTCGAATATCGCTGATACCACCCTCGCCAATGTTACAGAATTTGAGCGCAGTGGAAGTTGCAAAAATGAAGTGAAAATGGAAACAGCGATCGCGCCCAAGTAATACCAAACAAGATTGTTCCGCCTGCTACGCAGGCGGAACAATCTTGTCCCTTAACGGTGCGGCACTAATTCCAAGAAAAATATTAAAAGCATTGCGAAGCAATGCTTTTAATATTTTTCTTGGCTTGATGATGTGGTAACGCCCTAAACTGATTAAATAGCCTCACAGTACTTTGCGCTTCCTGAAAACCCAATCAAAATTTTAAAAGTCTCCAATTATGTCTAGTCGCCTCAAAGCTCTTCTGTACTACATCACAGTGCGATTGATGCTAGCGCCAGTTATGTTATTGGCGATCGCCTCAGTCGTATTTTTGCTCATGCGAGCTACCCCCGGCGACCCGATTGATGCGATTTTGGGACCCCGCGCTCCCGAATCAGTAAAAGTGGCGCTGCGAGAGCAAGTGGGGCTAACGGGTTCGTTACTGTCGCAATACCTACGCTATATGTATGAACTATGTCACGTTAACGATGGCAAGTTGATATTCAGCCTCGGCAAATCGATCAGTACTCGCGATCAGACAGTCTGGCAAATCATTAAGAACTTCTTTCCCGCAACCGCTGAATTAGCAATCTATGCCTTGATAGTGGCTGTGACAATAGGGCTAACAGTGGGAATAATTGGGGCTTTGCGACCTAATACCAAGTGGGATGTCGGTAGTCGCTTATTCGGAATTGTCACCTATGCCTTACCAATGTTTTGGGTGGGGATGATTTTGCAGTTAGTGTTTTCTGTTCAATTAGGCTGGTTGCCAAGTGGGGCAAGATTTCCTGTAGGAGTCGAACCGCCCACTCCAGTGGTGGGACTCTATACAATAGACGCTCTATTTAACGGAAACTGGCAAGCCCTATGGACAAGTTTGCGATATTTGATTTTACCTGCCATGAGTTTGGGAATAGTGATTAGCGGCATCTTTGAGCGCATTGTGCGTGTCAACTTGCGACAAACTTTGCTCTCTGACTATGTGGAAGCAGCTAGAGCCAGAGGCATTAAGCCAAGAGCCGTTTTGTTTAATCATGCCCTTAAAAATGCCATGATTCCTGTAATTACGATTTTGGGCTTAACCTTGGCTTCCATGCTTGGCGGAGCGGTTTTAATTGAGGTGACATTCTCTTGGCCAGGATTGGCAAACCGTCTGTTTGAGGCGATTTTAGGACGAGACTATCCTGTGGTACAGGGAATAATCGTATTTTTTGCGATCATTGTCACGATCGCCAGCCTCCTTGTAGATATCGTCAATGCATGGATCGATCCGCGGATTAAATATTAAAATTTCTTTAAGAGGTTTGATTCGCAACGCTTATATAGTTTTTAAGCCAGCATAAGTAGATTTAGCACTATTGTTACTAGAGAAACAATGCTATAAGAATATACATATTGAACAGTGTCAGATTTAACTTTTACTTAATTGAATTTGTTAAATTTTACTGATTTTAGTCTGCTCAGCTTCAAGAATTATCCTGCAAATTAATAAGTAGTTTGGCTTAATTAAAGCCTAAAAGCCTATACAGTTGTTCCGCCCGCTACGCGGGCGGAACAACTGTATGAGTTTTGGCTCAATAGGTGTTTCGGGGAGGTGAGTCAAAAGAAGAAATTGGTAATATTGTATGGAAATCTATAAGCGATGATCGCTATGCTGAGCATAAACTTAACACATTTAATCGATGACGCAAAATGCTACGAAACAGTGCGTCAAATGAGATGGATAACAGGAGTTTGCTGTCCAAAATGTAAAGGCTCAGAGGTAATAAAGCGAGGGAAAGATGAAACACAATCCGCTCGCCAGCGATACCAGTGTAAAACTTG
>MNZA01000004.1 GCA_001873375.1 Oscillatoriales cyanobacterium CG2_30_44_21 | reverse complement strand
ACCTCAAAGTCTCGAAAAAACCTCTGTAATCTCTTGTAGTGCGATTCAACTTTGGCTTTGCCGCTAAATCCTGTGGCGATTTCCCCTAGGTTTACTGTCTTTACTCGCATTAGCGCGGTCAAGAATATCGACACAAAAGACAGTCTTGCCGCATTCCAAGGCAGATGTTGCTGTAATTTTTCGCGGAATAGGTTAATCTCTTCCATAGGGGTTTTACGGATGCTGTAGTTATCTTCTATAAAACCCCTTCCTGTCTATCTTTGCAACTTTTTGTCCTGTACTAAGGAGAAAATCTTGAAAGTGTTGCTTCGCAATGCTTTCAAGATTTATTTGCGTTCGAGCGCAAAGCGCTGTACTTATTTTGTGGTCGTTACCGTCAAAACTTGTGGCGGTGTCGCATCGGCAGGATAAAGGAAGTCAAACTGCACCACGCGGCGATCGCTTGGCGGCATGGTTAATGTCACCAACGACTTCCCTCTTTCGCCACGGCGCATCATCAGATGCACATAACGAGATTGCGCTAAGCCCTTGTCATCACGAAATCGCACTCGCACGGAACCACGAAAGAAGACATCCTCAGGTAATGGTTCAAAAAACTGCAATCCACCCACGGGCTTGTCATATTTGATGGGATTTTGGAATGTGAGAACGACAGTTTGAGTTTGTTGAGTGGGATTGTGGAGAGGTAAGGTCAAGTTATACTGCACGCCATAATTGCCATGCGCGGAGTAGGCTGTATCAGGATAGCGAACTTTGAGAGGAGCCGTTTGTACCTGTTCAGTTCCCATTGTGCCGTACTGCAATAGGCTCAGTCCGTAAGAATAGGATTCACCAAATTTGGGAATGGCGAGATCATTGCTATCTTTGTCAGTTAAGTTCCCAAACCACTGCGAACCAATCTGCACGCCCGCGACACGGCTATATTCAAATCTTCCTTCCGTTAAGTCTGGCGGCGTAGGAACGACATCGCGTGGTAATGCTAACTTGCCCTGTTGGAGAATCTGTTCCCATTCTTCAAGATTGGGAGCGCGTTCGGAACCATCAGGATTGGAACGCGCATAAAGAGCTAAGGTCGCCACATAGACTTTGCCATTGCTGCGTAAACGCGACAAGCCCGATCGCCCATTTAAAGGTGGCTCTAACTCCTTTACAGGGATTGGCACATTGATCAACATTCGGCTTTGCTGTGGCGGAATCATAATTTGAGCAGGAAAAATATCTTGTCGCCGACCGCGCAAAATATCGAGCATGGCGCGATCGCCTGGTCCACGATACATAGAGCCATCGTTATTTAAAGAATAATTAGGAGCTTCATAAAACGGCGCATCGGGCTGACTGAGGTAACTGGCGGCTTGCAGGACATCAATAGTTACAGGCTCATCGGTAGGATTATGGGCGATCGCGCCAATGTATAAAGTCCGCAAATCCTCAGGCGGTGGGGCTTTAGAGATATGGTGGGTAAATAGATCAAAGCGACCTTGAAAAGGAAAGTTAAGATGCGCTTCTGGATAAGCCATCCCATCAGCGGGAAAAGCGGATAGCAAGATCCCTTCGGTTTGGACGATTTCAGGGCTATTGCTATTCAGCATCGGCACTTCGTCTAAACCGCCATTGAGGGGGCGCATTTGTTGAGGGTCTAAAACTATCTGGCGCGGGGCTTGAGCTATGGCACTAGAGCTAGCGATCGGCGTTACAGAAGTCAAGAGTGAAATTAAGAAAGCACTTAACATAAGGTTTCGGCAATTTAAAAAGGAACCAACTTTTAATGGTGCAGATTCGCCGTACCACTAAAAGTTGATTCCTGATTTTACGGTGCAACCCCAAATATAAAGTAATCAAAATAAGTAGCTAGGCACAAGTAATACCAAATAAAGAAATGGCTACGCCATTTCTTTATTTAAAAACCAAGAATGTCGTTCCGCCCGCGTAGCGGGCGGAACGACATTCTTGGTTTTTAGGTTTTAATTATGTTGAGCTACTTATTAAAAGCGTTACAAAGCAACGCTTTTAATATTTTGATTCTTGTTAACTATTAAGAACTTCGATCGCCGCTTTCACACCTGCGCCATAGGTGAAATTGCTATAGCCAAGCGCCGAGATCGATGCTTCTAAAGCCGCGATCGCGGTCAAAATATCGCGATCGCCGACAAAGCCCAAATGCCCAATGCGGAAGATCTTGCCATTGAGGTGATCTTGACCACCCGCCATAACAATATCGAACTTCTTCTTAATTGTGGCGCGAATTTTTTCGGCATCCAATCCTTCAGGTGGAACTACTGAAGTAATCGAAGCACTAGCTGCATCATCGGGAGCAAGTAGCCCCAGATTTAGAGCCTTGACCGCCGCACGGGTCGCGTCACGATGGCGCAAATGGCGGGCAAAGATATTTTCTAAACCTTCGCGCTGCATCATATCCAAGGAGACTTGCAGCGCCATCACCATATTCACGGAAGTCGTAAAAGGAGTGGAATTTTTCGCCGCGTCTTTTCGAGCTTTGCCCAAGTCTAGGTAAAATCTAGGCAAATCCGCAGTTTTATAAGCTTCCCAAGCCTTAGGACTGACCGCCACAAATCCCAACCCTGGAGGGATCATGTAGCCCTTTTGCGATCCCGAACCGACGACATCTAGGGCCAATTCATCCATAGGAACGTTCATCGCGCCCAAGCTGGTGACAGCATCGACAATGATTAAAGCTTTTTCATGGGCTTTAACATGGCGATTGATGGTAACTAAGTCATTGAGAACTCCAGTCGAAGTCTCGCTGTGGGTAATGATCACCGCCTTGATCTCTTTATTAGTGTCTGCTTCCAACTTAACTCGAAAATCTTCAGGATCAAGGGCTTTGCCCCATTCGGCTTTGATCACTTCAGCATTCACGCCATAGGCTTGGCAAACCTCGACCCAGCGTTCACCAAATTTGCCGTTGTCGCCCACAAGCACGCGATCGCCCTTGCTCAAAAAATTAATGATTCCTGCTTCCATTGCCCCAGTGCCACTGACGGTCAGGAGCAGTACATCATTTGTGGTTTGGTGGAGCCACTTGAGCTTGGCGGTCACATCTGCCATGACCTTACTAAATTCGCCGCTACGGTGTCCGATGGGAGCTTTTGCCAGAGCCAACAGAGCCTGTTCAGGCACAGGTGTTGGTCCTGGAATCATTAACATCAACTTGTCTTCCATGAGTCGAAATCTTGAATGCTTGGTTAAATACTAGACTTTGTATTGTACGCATTAATCAGTGTCAAAAAGATTTGCCCATATCAATTTTCATAACAAAAAGCCAGAAGATGAGGCGAAGCACTACCCCTCATCTTCTGGCTTTTGTTATGCCGCGCTTGGCGCTTAGTTAAACCCAGTAAATGATTGGCGGCGCGAAGCGCCGCCAATCATTTACTGGATAACGGAGAACTCGAAAGTGGTTTAAAATTCTATGAAAGAAAGTGTTACTTGAGGCTAGGCATACCATGTATCAGCCAATTCATCCGCGATCGCCATTAGAAACAATGCCCACCATGTACGATTTACCAAGTGAATTGGTAGGAGAATCTGGTTTGCCCGATGAATTTCACTTAATACAGGCGGACTTGCTGACTGAAACCTGTAAACCTGTGGGTTATTTACCCGAAGAAATTTTACTCGCAAGTGATCTTGACCTCTACTACGATCCTCGCCATACCCAATGGTACAAACGTCCTGACTGGTATATGGTTTTGGGTGTGCCAAAGGCAAATCAACTAGAAGAGCTAAGGCTGAGTTATTTGATCTGGCAAGAGGGCGTTACTCCTTTTTTGATTGTGGAGCTATTGTCCCCAGGTACGGAGGATGACGATCTAGGGCAGAAGCTGCGAGAGGTCAATCAACCACCAACTAAGTGGGAAGTCTATGAGCGCATTTTGCGAGTCCCCTACTACATCGTTTACGATCGCTACGAAAATAATCTATGCGCCTTTGAAATTACGGCTAATGTCTACAAGCCAATCCCTCTAGTGGAACAGCGTTTCTGGATTCCCAGCCTAGGGCAAGGCTTAGGACTATGGCAAGGTATTTATCAGGGGACTCAAGGGCTATGGCTGCGGTGGTACGACCAGACTGGCTGGATTCCCACGCTAGCTGAGAGAGTTGAGGCAGAAAGCCAGAGGGCAAATGTAGAAAGCCAAAGGGCTAATAAGTTGGCGGCTTACTTGCGATCGCAAGGCATTGATCCTGAAAACTTACCAACTTAAAGCACGTTGCACTCAAACTCATAAACGAGAGGCGGCGCGTTGCGCCGCCTCTCGTTTTATACTTTTCCAAAACGACGATTGCGCTCTTGATAGTCGATTAGGGCGCGATGAAACTCATTGCGATTGAAGTCTGGCCAAAAAGTGGGCGTAAAGTACATTTCTGTATATGCCATTTGCCAAAGTAAAAAGTTACTTAGACGCATCTCGCCGCTGGTACGAATCAAAAGATCAGGATTGTGAGTGCCTGCGGTGTAGAGATGCTGTTCAAAAAGATTTTCATCGATATTTTCAGGTTTAACTTGCCCCGCTAAAGTAGCTTCCGCAATTTGGCGGCACACTCTCACGATTTCTCGCCGACTGCCATAGTTAATCGCAACGGTAAAATGCACGGATTGATTATTAATTGTTGCCGCTTGCGATCGCTCGATTTCTAATCGTAAAGAATCAGACAAAGAATCGAGATCGCCAACAAAAGAAATGCGAACCCCTTCATTGCACATTTCCTGCAATTCACGGCGGAGCATTCGCTCAAATAAGACCATCAAAAAATCTACTTCTTGGGCAGGGCGGCTCCAGTTTTCTGTCGAAAAAGCATAAACGGTCAGCGCCGCGATTCCCCAATCTTTGCAACAACGCAGTAAATCTTTCAAAACATCTACCCCCTGCCGATGTCCTGCAATTCTGGGCATTCCTTTACTTTTTGCCCAACGCCCATTTCCGTCCATAATGACAGCTACGTGTTTAGGGAGGCGATGGCGATCGAGATCTGGTGGCAAAGTTTGCAATAGCTTAGCGGTCATTTCTTTTCTGACGATTTTCGACTTACCAAATTTTTAAAACTTGAACTTAACCAAAGCCAATTAAAGCGCGGAACTGTCCTTCCTAGGGTGGTTGGACGATAATTGCCAAGTTTAGTTTCAAGGATTTCCCGCAGCCGACTGCTGGACACGGGACGATCTAATATGCCATTTTCTGCGATCGCAATGGAACCAGTTTCTTCAGAAACTACAATACAAAAACAATTTCTGACCCGATCTGTAATGCCCATCGCGGCGCGATGTCTTGTGCCAATTTCGCGAGAGGCGGCGCGTTCGGATATCGGTAAAATTACGCCCGCCGCCAATACGCGATCTTCCCGAATCAAGACAGCGCCATCATGGAGCAATGTGGAGGTTTGAAAGATTGTGTGCAATAACTCCTTTGACAATAGAGCATTGAGCTTTACGCCTGGCACTGAAAAATCTCGATCATCAATTGGTTCGCCAACTTCAATGATCATTAAAGCTCCTGTGCGATTTTGCGAAAGCTCGATCACCGCCTCACTGATTTCTTCAATCACTGAGTCCGACTCCCCTGTTGATCGCCGACTGGTGGTGGGTTTAACTAATGAAATCAGATCGCCACGCCCCAGACGTTCCAAAAAACGCCTTAGCTCGGACTGTAAAATTACTGCCATTGCCACCGCCGCCACGATCAACAACTTATCGAGTACAAAGTTAAGTAAGTGTAGTCCAAGGCGATCGCTGAGGACACTTGCCAGCAGCAAAAATATTATGCCCCGCACCATTAATAAAGTGCGGCGATCGTTGCTAAGCGACAGCATCAGGTAAATCAAGCCAAACACTGCAAGTATGTCGATTGTGCGCGTCATGAATGCAACTGAGTTGATATTGATAAACCACTGCATCCACATTCCTCTTGATCGCAACTGAAAAATATACAGCAAATTAAGAATAATTTTGAAAGCGTTGCGAAGCAGCGCTTTCAAAATTATTCTTTGGGTTTAAGTGAACACAAAGCACTATATAAATTTTATAAAACAATTAAAGCAGATTCCAGACTGTCATACGCTCTTCTTGCTCAAAAATTAGCGGCGCGGTGCATCGCGCCGCCGCTCATTTTCTGGTGAATAATAGGAGAATGCGGAGCGCTCAAATGGAAATTTCGCGAACAAGATCGCTGTCCCCTTGGTTTAGTGAGATCACATTAAAATCTAAAAGATTAATGGCGGTGCAAAGCGCCGCCATTCTGTTTATAGCTTCTCACCACTGATAATAAACATGGGACTAACCGCCGCAAAAACTTGACGATTACCACGAGTTTCTAATCGGTTAACCGATGACTGCACTACTTCCACATTTCTTGCTTGTAACATCGCAAAACTTGCCGAGATCGCATACAAACCTTCAAGGCTGTTTGTAGTCGCGATCGCCCTTCCCTCGATCTGCAAATGTTCCCAGCAATATTCCAAGATCTCCGACACTGATCGCCCACCTTCAATGCAAATGCGATCAGGCTTATCGGCGATATTATGTAGACATTCGGGCGCACTGCCGACAGTCACTTCCACATTATTCACATTAAACTTACGGCAATTTTTGACGATTAGCCCCGCCACATCTTCATCGCGCTCGATCGCCAAAATTTTCCCATTAGGGCAGAGCAGTCCCGTTTCCACAGGAATCGTCCCTGTGCCTGCGCCAATATCCCACAGCACTGAGTTAGCCCTGAGCCTGAGTTGTCCAATGATTAGCAGTCTTGTCTCACATTTGCTCATCGGTATCCCTGGCAAACGCTCAAATAGTTCGTCAGGAATGCCAGGAGTGACGTACGACCAGATAGATTCGGGCATGGATTTACTAGGACGAAGGTTTAGACAACTACAACATACAGCGCTTTGCGCTTACTTAAAACCCAGAATTTTTTTAGAAGCACGGCTCCGCCGCGCTTCTAAAAAAATTCTGGGTTTTAGCTTACTTAGCAACTAATCCCGTCAAGGGTGAACTGGCACTGGCGTAAGCCTTAACAGGAATACGCCCCGACAGATAAGCGGTGCGCCCTGCTTCCGTTGCCATGCCCATGGCTCGACCCATGGCTACAGGATTACTCGCACAGGCGATCGCCGTATTAATTAATAAACAGTCCGCGCCCAATTCCATCGCCGCCGCCGCTTCGCTGGGTACACCAATTCCTGCATCGACAACGACAGGTACATGGCACTCCTCGACAATAATCCGAATATTTGCCGCATTATTAATCCCTTGACCAGAACCGATCGGCGATCCCAAGGGCATGACGGTGACGCAGCCAATCTCCTCAAGGGTTTTCGCCAAACGTGGATCAGCGTTTATATAAGGAAGCACCGCAAAACCTTCTTTAACCAATTGTTCGGCGGCTTTACAAGTGCCAAGGGGGTCAGGCAGTAAATATTTGAGATCAGGAATGACCTCTAGCTTTACAAAATTATTATCTTCCTGTCCTAAAATCTTTGCCATTTCTCGCCCCAATCTTGCCACCCGCACCGCTTCATCGGCAGTCTGGCAGCCCGCCGTGTTGGGCAGTAGCCAATATTTTTCCCAGTCGATTGCTTCGGCTAGTCCTTGATGTCCTGCGGCATTAGTCTGAACACGGCGCACTGCTACAGTGACGATTTCGCAACCACTAGCCGCCAGCGCTTGACGCATGATCTCGAAGTCGGCATATTTCCCAGAGCCAGTCATGAGGCGCGATCGGAACTTACGCCCCGCAATTTCGAGGACATCATCAGGGTTTTGATCTAAGGACAAATCATGAGAAGCAAGGGAAAACGAGTTGGCGATCATAATATTGCGGTTTCAGGGCGCAGTTTTTTACTAAGATACTTAGGATACTTTAGTGTCTTCTGTAATATCTCAAATTTTCAATAGTATTCCTATAGCAAGTAGCAACTTAGTTTCATGGCTAACCTCAAATCTATCCGCGATCGCATCGGCAGTGTTAAGAATACTCGCAAAATAACTGAAGCAATGCGTCTTGTCGCAGCCGCAAAGGTCAGACGCGCCCAGCAGCAAGTTATGGCAACCCGCCCCTTTGCTGATCGCCTCGCTCAAGTTCTCTATCGTCTCCAGCAGCGCATCACCTTCGAGGATGTCAGCTTGCCTTTACTCGATAAGCGTCCTGTCCAAACTGTCGGCATTCTTGTAGTCTCTGGCGATCGCGGGCTTTGCGGTGGCTATAATTCAACAATTATTCGTTATGCCGAAACTCGTGCTAAAGAATTAAAAGCACAAGGATTGAATTACACCTTCATTTTAGTGGGACGTAAGGCAGTTCAGTACTTTTCACGCCGCGAGCAACCGATCGCCGCCAAGTTTACGAGCTTAAATCAAATCCCCACCGCTGCCGAAGCTAATGCCATCCAAGATGAAATTACATCAGCATTTTTAAGCGGCACAATTGATCGGGTTGAGTTAATCTACACCCGCTTTGTTTCACTAATTAGTTCTCGCCCTGTGGTACAGACCTTGTTGCCCCTAGAGCCTCAAGGACTAGAACCAAAGGATGATGAAATTTTCCGCCTGATCACTCGTGGTGGTAAGTTCCAAGTTGAACGGGAAAAGCGCGAAATCACCGTTAAGGAACTGCCCAAAGAGTTAATCTTTGAGCAAGATCCTGAACAAATTCTTGATGCTTTGTTACCTCTGTATCTGAGCAATCAAATCCTCAGAGCCTTGCAAGAGTCAGTCGCCAGCGAACTTGCTGCCCGCATGACCGCGATGAACAACGCCAGCGAAAACGCTGTTGATCTGATCAAGTCATTGACCTTGCAGTACAACAAAGCTCGTCAAGCAGCCATTACTCAAGAAATTCTAGAAGTTGTCGGTGGCGCATCCGCCTTGACTTAAATAAAAAAAGGGTCGGCG
>MNZA01000154.1 GCA_001873375.1 Oscillatoriales cyanobacterium CG2_30_44_21 | reverse complement strand
TTTTTCTTGTGGTTCGTTTAATTAGCACCCTTGCAAAACCAAAAGGCGAGTGGCGGCGCGAAGCGCCGCCACTCGCCTTTTGGTTAAAGCGATGCTTCGCGAGACAGGAAAACGCTATATAATTCGCCATGATTACCTGAAAATTAGACGGAGGAGATTGAGATGGCAAGAGAACCGAAAAAACCTAATGAGTACATTGTGCATTTGAAGCTAGAAGGTGGGCAGGAAGTCATCACAAAATTTACCACCATCGAAGAAGTTAAAACTTGGTACGCATCGCAGTTCAAGGCAAAAGCGGGAGAGGATGATCTGATGCCTATTCCTATCAAAGCCGAGCTAAATGAAATCTTGTTGGTGCGCCCTAAGCGCGTCATTGCCATTCATGTCGAACCAATCTACTCCTCTAGCGTAGATATGTTTGCCTAAGATTAATAGGAGTATCCCCAGTAATTCTCATTACGAAACCAATTTTAGAGTTTTCACCGCCTACGGCGGTGAAAACTCTAAAATTGATTTTTTGAAAGCCAGCCGCAGGCTGGCTTTCAAAAAATCAATTTTTATAATGAGAATTGCTGCGCCATCTCTCTAATTAATTTACAAGATGAAATTTTCATGCCTTTACATCAAGTTTCTGGACGATCGCGTTTAGGCTTAGCCCTATCGTTGCTCACCGTTTTACTTTGGGGGGTGCTAGCCGTCGCGCTCAAAATCGTCACCCAAGAGTTAGATCCCTTTACAGTGACTTGGTTTCGCTTCACCGTTGCAGGTCTGTTACTGGGGATATATTTGGCAATTCGCCAGCAACTACCCACATGGCAACAGCTAAAAACAATACCTTGGCAAATATTCGCGATCGCCGTTGTCGGTCTATCGCTCAATTACATTTTGTTTTTGATCGGCTTGGGCAAAACCTCTGCAAACAATGCTCAAGTGATTACCCAAATTGCTCCTGTGATGATGGGAATTTTTTCCCTGATTATTTTCAAAGAAAAATATAATTACCGCCAATGGATTGGTGTCGGCATTTTAATTTGCGGATTGATTTTATTTTCTAACGAGCAAGTGCGATCGCTAGTCACCACCTTTGACAACTATGTTTGGGGCAATGCTTTGTTATTGCTGGGGGCTGTGGTTTGGGCTTTTTATGGCATTGCTCAAAAACAACTGCTCCAGACTTTGCCTTCCAGTTACATCATGCTCTGCATATATCTGAGTGCCGCGATTTTATTTACGCCCGCAGCGAGTCCCGCCAAGTTGTTCAGCCTTTCAGGATCGCACTTAGCAATTTTGATATTCTGCGCCTTAAATACCCTGATTGCTTACGGAGCCTTTGCCGCTGCCCTCGAACATTGGCAAGCCTCACGGGTCAGTGTCGTGCTGACGCTGACCCCATTGGTAACTTTGGGAGCTTCATTGGCGCTACCCAACTTTATCCCCCAATTGCTATCGCCATCGCCCTTGAGTCTATTGGGCTGGGTCGGCGCGATCGCGGTTATCTGCGGTTCTGTGACCATCTCCTTGAGCGAAACTAAGTTCAAAAAATAGTGTTGCGGCGCATCGCGCCGCGTCACTGTTGGTAGGCTTTGAAAAAATATTGAAAAAGTATTGCGCGATCGCCCCATTTATACGCTATAGTTATTAACGCTGAAGCCAAAGGTTAATTTATTAACTAATTCAAGCACCTACATTCCTCGGTAGCTCAGCGGTAGAGCAATCGGCTGTTAACCGATCGGTCGCAGGTTCGAATCCCGCCCGGGGAGTTTAATAAAAAAAGAGATGCGTTAGCATCTCTTTTTTTATGTTTATGCTGTCAAGCTGGAACAAATCCATTGGGTCGCTCTGTCACTATCGAGAGGATGCGAGATAAAAAATCCTTGAATCTCAATTCGACTACCGCCAATATCTTCAAAATAGTTTAGCTCCTGCGCTGTCTCGACACCCTCCACCACGATCCCCATGCCCAAAGTGTTAGCGAGCCGCAGGATCGATTGAATAATTCTTTTACTCTTGACATCAGAAAACAGCCTATTTGTAAAGCTGTGGTCTATTTTTAAAACATCAATCGGAAGATTTTGTAAATAACTAAAAGACGAATAGCCACCACCAAAATTATCGATATAAACCTGCATTCCAATTTCACGTAATTGTTCTAATTTTTGCGAAGAAACTTCAATGTTTTCCATCAGAACTGTTTCGGTGATTTCTAGCTTAATCAAACTAGGCGAAATTTGGCGATCGCGAATAATCGATTGAATGCGATCTATAAAGTCGGGCTGAACAACTTGCAATATCGAGACATTTACGGTCAAAGTTAAATTTGTCAAATCAGGAAAACTCTGTTGCCAAATCAATAATTGCTCGCAAGCTTTTTCTAGCACCCAGTAACCGATTGGCACAATTTCACCAATCTCTTCAGCGACAGCTAGAAACTCCTGCGGCGAGATCATTCCCTGCAAAGGATGTTGCCATCGCAACAGCACTTCAAAGCCTGTAAGTAGATGTTGATGAATGGAAACAATGGGTTGATAAACTAAGCGAAATTCATTTCTTTCGAGAGCCTTCCGCAAGTCATTTTCTAGTTGCCAACGCAGCTTAGCACCTTGATTAATATCGCTACTAAATACAGCTTTTTCCCCTTTGCCGATTTTCTTGGCATAGTGCATGGCAATATTGGCATTTCTGAGGATCTCATTAGCATAAATATATTCGGCATCGCTAATGGCAATACCGATATTTGCCGTCAAGAAAAAGCGATCGCCTTCAACTTCAACGGGCTGATTGATATCTTCTAAAATTTGATCAGCGAGATTTGTGACCGATTCTAAACTTTCGATATCTTCAACTAAGATTAAGAATTTATTACCATCAATCTTAGCGAGAGATTTTTGAATGTTGCGATATTTGGTAAGGCGCGAACTAATACTAATTAATAGTTGATCGTCAATGGAGATGCCAAAACTTTCATCGGCTAGGCGATCGCGATCGCATTCAATAAATAGCACCGCAAAATTAGCATTGAGATCAGTTTGGAACTTATTAAAAGCCAAGTCCAGCAATTCCATAAATGAGTCTCGATTGGGCAAGCCTGTCAGAGCATCATGGAGTTGGTTGTAGTGTAAAGCAGCAATTATTTGATCCCGCTCTTTTTTGATGGCATCCGATCTAGTCAGCAAGTGCATCTGATGGATAGAAATTGCCAATTGGACGGCAGCTTTTTCAAGAAACTCAATTTCCCACTCTTGCCAACGGCGGACTTGATTGTATTGATGCACAATCAGCAAGCCCCAAGGTTTTTTGCCATCAGGGATGGAGACAATAATTGCGGAGTGGATGCCCTTAGCTTTTAAATTACTAATAACAGCGCGATCGCCATTGAAAGTATCAATGTCATCAATAACTTGGCTGATACATTTTTGATAGTTACTAAGCCATTCTGGATCTGTATAAACTGACGGAAGCGCCTCACCTAATAGCGATCGGCTCGAATCTTTGACAAATTCATATTGGATATTTGTGTCCGACTGACTTGATGACTGATCTGCTAACTGATGAATGATGATGTGATCAATTTGCAGTAATTGATAGATTTCTATAACAAATGTTTCTAACATTTCTTCTAAGTCAATTGACTGTTTCAACCGAGAAAATATTAGAGCTAGTAATGTATAGATCTTGTCTTCATTTTGGAGATCGCTGTGAGGTTGCGCTTGATAAAGTTGCCTTAATCTTTGTTTAAGGCTGAGAGATTCTCTTTCTATTTCATTAAAATAATCAAATAGTTTTGCTCCAGAGTCTTTAATACTTAGGATGTCTGCTTGTTGCGCTGGATTTAAAGTTTGATCATTGCTAAGACGATTCACACATTCGAGCAGTGAGGCTAGGGTCTGAGATAATTCTTCACGCATAGCAGCTACCACTGAAGTGAGTGGATAAATTTTTGACTAAATTACGTATAGCACATCTAAATTATTTAGCGTGCTATCAAAATCACAAAAAAATGGCGGCGCATTGCGCCGCCATTTTCTTAATCAAACTAGCCTCGAATTTGCGTAAGCTCGGCAAACTTATCATCAAAAACTTTTACTTCTAAGTCTGGATCATTACGCAAGGTTAGCGATCGCTTGACATAGCCAAGATAAATTGGCTGAGATACGCCATCACGAGGATGCACAATCGTTCTGGCGTAAATAGTCAACTGTTTGTCACCTTGATTAATTCGTCCAGAGGAAAATAAATTACTGCCGGCTTGTTTGAGGGTTGCCTCAAGTTCATCATAGGCAATCGAGGGGGCAACCGCGATCGTGGCTCGCGATCCAAAGCGATCATAAACCAGCTTAAACGGCACAGCACCTTGAACCGATGAGCGGGTAATTGGCTCAAAGCTTAGGGAAAACAAGCCCACCACTAGCACCACCGAAAACAGAGTCACGCCCACCATTCGATAGCGCCAACTCCACTGTTGAGATACCGCTAGCCCTGTGACCAAAGCGCAAGCCAAAACAAATACGCCCATTCCTTGTGAGAGTTGACCAAATAAAGCAGGCGTTAACGACATAAATTATTCTTTTTGTAGGCTTAAATAATAACTACTTAGCTTATTTTATAGCGGCTTGCCCAGTTACAGCGCTTTGCGCTCAATTAAAACCAAGAGAAATTTTAGGAAGGGGTGCGGAGCAACCCTTCCTAAAATTTCTCTTGGTTAATCAAAGCTTCAAATAGAGCGTGCTTAGTAGAAAGCAGAACCCCAAAAGGATGAGTCGCCACAAACTTTGGGTTTGGTAACGGCAAGCCTGAGATTACGCTCAGCCCGATTATTATCAGAAGGGACAAGGGGATCTTCAAGGAAATACCACCATTGAGCCGTTTTTTTGTTGAGGGACTCTAACAAAAGCCCCGCGGCATAGCCAACCTTGGGCAACCAATCGGAAATAGCTTGGGTGACTCGGATCTTAAAATCAGTTGCCCAAATAAAATATTGAGAATTATCACGGTTGTCTCGCCAAGTCGCATGATGTTCACTTCGCCGTAATATAGCCAGATGCCCTTTCAGGATCTTGGAGTGACTCAATTAAATAATCTCGAAAGCTTCTACTAGAAGGGTGATTAGTACTTTCCATAATCTATTTAGTTTCCCTCAATAGGTTCAAGTTAAAGCGTGATCGCCACAACCAACAACTCATGTTCAGGATCAGTTTATTCTAAAAAAAATGATTAGAACTTCCATCCCTTACTCCGTTGGATCGTAAATTGGATCTTCTTGATTGTCTTCGAGAGGAGGTTCAATTTCCAAAGTAGAAGCTTTCACATGGGGTAACGATGCCCCCTCTAAACCCTTGGTAATTCGGGCGGGGGAATAGTCGAGGGTTACAAAAAGTGGGTAATGATGTTCACCGCGATCGCTAATGATGCTGCGATGTTTCCAAGGTAATAGCCAATAAT
Source organism: Oscillatoriales cyanobacterium CG2_30_44_21 (assembly GCA_001873375.1). Classification (GTDB taxonomy): domain Bacteria; phylum Cyanobacteriota; class Cyanobacteriia; order Pseudanabaenales; family Pseudanabaenaceae; genus Pseudanabaena. Next base: position 3,285 of record MNZA01000154.1, on the reverse strand, counting down.
ATTCTTCGCCGAGGGCAACTTCCACTTGTCGCCAACGTTGCAGCAATGCTGAATAATCTTCGTTCGGGCGATGGATAAATACAAATATCTCTTGACCAGTTTTTACCTTCCAGTCAGGATCGCACATGATCAGCGCCAGATCGCATTGCAGTTGCAGATTGCTTTGAGTTAAGTTGGGTTGAGTAAGCTGCACTACGGGAAATGGAATCGAAATCAAGCTATCGCTGGGGCGGCGCAAACTAGGGATCAGCTCAAAGTATGGTCGATATTCCCGCAAAAGGGCGATCGCCTCAAGGGGACTGCTGTAATGGCTGAGGAGTTGATCGTAGCGATACTGGAAGTTACTCATGGCGTGATCGTTGGCAAATGCACAAAGAATGTGGAACCCTGCGTTGTTTCTGGGTTGGGTGACTCTACTAAGATTTTGCCACTATGGGCGCTAATAATATAGTGAGACAAGTATAAACCTAGCCCACTACCTTGCTTTTGGTGATTGCCTTGGCGAAATCTCTGAAATAGAAACGGTTGTTCTTCAGGAGAAATCCCTGCGCCTGTATCGGCGATCGCAATAATTGCTTCAGGCTTTCCCAGAGCAGTCTTGAGGGAAATATTCACGCTGCCTGACTCGGTGAACTTGAGGGAGTTACCGATGAGGTTATTGAAGACCCGCAAAAGTTCGAGGCGATCGCCTTTGACTTGATCGACTTGATCGAGATCGGCAGTTAACTCCAAGTTTTTAGAAATAGCGATCGGTTTGAGTTCTTCGACAACCTGCTTGAGCAGTTCCTGCAAGTCTAAAGGCTGCAAGTTAATCGTCTTGCTACCTGATTCGTAGCGATAGACATCCAGCAGTTTATTCACCATCTCCAGCAGATTACGGTTGCTGCGTCCCATAATGGTTAGCGCTTCGCCAATTTGTGGTGAAATTTCACCTAATACGCCATCTTGGATCAATCCCAACATCCGATCAGCCGCCACTAGTGGCGTGCGGAGATCATGGGTTAAGCGCGATACAAAGTCCTGTCGCTGTCGGTCAATGCGATCGCGCTCAGCAATGCTATGTTTCAATCGCAGCAGCGATCGCACCCTTGCCAATAGCTCATCGGCTTCGATAGGTTTACGGATAAATTCATCAGCACCTAAGTCTAGTCCTTGCACAGCATTAGCGCGATCGTAGGCAGTGATTAGTAAAATTGGAATAAATGGCAAATCCTTCATGGCTCTGATGCGCCGTGTCACCTCATAGCCATCCATGATCGGCATCATCACATCTAATAAGACTAGATCGGGAGGATTTGTCTCAATAATCTTCAGAGCTTCCTGACCATTGGATGATGTAATTAATTCGTATCCCTCATCTTCAAGGATGGTACTGACCAGAAATAAATTATCTGGGACATCATCGACAATTAATAAACGGTCAGGAGATTTCATTCAAACGCTCAAACAAATCGGGGCATACATTTAGATATTGTCACGAAACCGTTATCAATGCAGTCATCCTGATGATAGAAATATGGCGGCGCTTTGCGCCGCCACTGCTCTTTACTGGGATCACAGATTAAACGAGCCAAGAATAATTTTGAAAGCGTTGCTTCGCAACGCTTTCAAAATTATTCTTGGTTTGGGTTTAAGCGCAAAGCGCTGTAAAATCAAAGCCTCAGCGCGTAAATAAACTCACCAAAACAATATGCGTCACTCTTCCCGCCATAGAATTGACATATAAAACCAAGAATTACTGTTGCGGCGCGAAGCGCCGCAACAGTAATTCTTGGCTGGGAAGGGAGTAAGTATGGAAATTATAGTTATTGGTGGTGGTGCGGCGGGTTTTTTTGGAGCGATTCATGCTGCCCAAGCACCCCATACCCATGTCACCTTGCTAGAAGCAGGACGACAACCCCTAACCAAAGTCAGAGTTTCGGGCGGCGGACGTTGTAATGTGACTCACCATTGTTTCGAGCCTTCGCAGCTAGTGCAGAACTATCCTAGGGGTGGTAAAGCACTGCGGGGAGCCTTTTCTCGTTTTCAAGCCTTAGATGTGGTGCATTGGTTTAGCGCCGAAGGTGTGAAATTAAAAACGGAAGCCGATGGCAGAATGTTTCCGATCACTGATGATTCCGAGACGATTGTGGAAGCTCTGATGTTTGCTGCCAAAAAAGCGGGTGTGCATCTTCGCAATAATGTTTTGGTGCAGAAGATTGAGAAGTTAGGAAAATCTGATGAAGAATCTAAATTTGAGTTATTGCTAAAAGGTGGGGAAACGTTAGTTTGCGATCGCCTCTTACTTGCCACAGGTAGCAGTCCTTCTGGCTATGCGATCGCCAGATCTTTGGGTCACAACCTTGAGCCGCCTGTCCCTTCATTATTTACATTTAATATCAAAGATCCGCAATTGCATCAACTAGCAGGAGTGAGCGTTAACCCTGCAAATGTGAAGCTTTTAGGGGTAAGTCCAACCAAGAAGAACTCATCTCGCAATCAACTAGAGCAATCGGGAGCGATGCTCGTCACCCATTGGGGGCTAAGTGGTCCCGCCGTGCTGAAGTTGTCAGCTTGGGCAGCCCGCCAACTCCATGATTGCCAATATCAAGCGCCACTGGCAGTTAACTGGATTCCTGCGCTCAAAGCCGAAGCGGTTAAACAAATTCTACTTACGGCGAAGACGGAGCAACCCAAAAAGTTTGTCTCTAATTATTGTCCCGTGGAAATTTCCCTGCGCCTATGGGAATATCTATTGACTAAGGCAAATGTGGAACTAGAAAAGCGCTGGGCGGATCTCTCCAATAAAGAAATGCAGCAAATTCTCAATGCATTAACGGCAAGTGAATACGCGATCGCAGGGAAAGGGGTTTTTAAAGAAGAATTTGTGACCTGTGGCGGTATTTGCTTGCAGGATGTGAATTTTCAGACTATGGAGAGTAAGATTTGTCGAGGTTTATATTTTGCGGGTGAAATTTTAGATATTGATGGAGTGACAGGCGGTTTTAATTTTCAAAATGCTTGGACAACCGCATGGATCGCCGCACAGGGCATAAATCAAACGGTGTAGCAGCGCAAGGCGCTGCTACATAAATAAGAAGAGTGCCTTTGCGAAGCAAAGGCACTCTTCTTATTTATGCCAGGAACGAGATTTGAACTCGTGACACGTGGATTTTCAGTCCACTGCTCTACCAACTGAGCTATCCCGGCGACTCGCTTTTTTAGCGCTTTATTAAGATAACACCAAAGGGAATTTTCGAGCAACATAATTTAAAAATTATTCCAAAAATCCAAAGAGTAGTGAGT
>MNZA01000176.1 GCA_001873375.1 Oscillatoriales cyanobacterium CG2_30_44_21 | reverse complement strand
AGCTTTCTGTTTTTTTAGCTTAGCTGGCGCAAGCAAATAGCTTGTTTAGCTGTTCTTTTTCCACAGGATTTTGGATGTCTGCAGCGATCTCTTGGGCGCGATCGCGTAGATCAATTGCCCAGTAAGTGCTACTGATATCCGAAAAAGCTCTGGAACGAATATTTGAATCGGGGGCAGTTTTGGCAAGCTCCAGACTGGTTTCTAAGATTGGAGCGACTTTATTGGTAAAGCCGAACTCACCATAAGCGCTAGCGATGCTATTTAGACCAAATAGTCGTTCGGCTGGCTGCGGTAAATTTTGGGCTACTTCTAAAGCTTGAGCAAAAGTTTTACCAGCCAAATCCGTTGATTTGAGCATCTGATATTGTCTACCAATTTCAAGGATCAGCGTAAATGAATCTATAGAAGGAGCAATGCGGGCTAATCCATCTAAACTTTGCTCGAATAGTTTATTTGCTTCCTCGGTTTTCTGATCCTTGGCATAGGCGATCGCCACATTTGCTGTGCCGACACTTTTTTCTAAGGATTGCTCATTGAGATTAGATAGCACTTCTAAAGCTCGGTCGTATTGCTTGGAGGTGATGTATTGACTTGCCACTAAAAATAGCGATCGGGTTTTCAGAAGTTCAGCATTGGCGATTTCCAACTGCTCTTGAGCCTTAAACTCTTCATTAACATCTGGTTTAGAATCTGTCACTTTAGTAGTTTCTACAGGAGCTTGTTTAAGAGCTTTTTTGCCGATGAGGATTGGCAACGCAGACTTTGTGGGCTTTTTGGCAACTTCGGCAGCTTGCTTGGCTTGGCTAATCGCATTGTCACGAATAGCCTCAAATTCTTGAAAAACAGCATCCAATGAGGCAACGGCTTTGGCGTGATTGCTGGCAAGGGCATAGCTGCCAGCAATCTCGACTCTTGCTCTGGTCTTGGCATTGCGATCTTCGATCATTGGCAATAGATCTGTTGCCGCCGAGATGGCTGCTTCTGAAGCAAAGTCATCGCTTAAATCAGTGTACGCATTGGCGATCGCGGAAAAAGCTCGCGATCGCGCATAGGCATCAATAATTTCTGGCGTTTCTTTGGTTGCCTCCAACAGCAAATCTCGAGCTTTATCTTTTTCCTTGACTTCGTTATAAGCTTGAGCAATTTTGATATTGGCAAAAACTTTATCCACTGGGTCAGATAGTTCTTTGGTGAGGTTGAGAGCCAACTCAATAGACTCATCGGCTAGTTTGGTTGCCTCGGCTTTACCAAAGCGACTAGCGGTATCTAGGAGCGCGAAAGCTTTTACTGAGGGCGCGGTGATTTCTTTGGCGGCGGCTAGGCTTTTTTCAAGAACTTGTTTGGCATTTTCTAATTTCTCAAACTCCAAGTACTTGCCAGCAATTTCCGAATAAGCGGCAACTTTAGCTTCGGGTGACTTGCCTGCATCAGCTAGGGAGACAAAGCACTGGAGGGGGATGCCTTGAAACTTGGGATCATCGTTGCTTGACAGGCTAGCTGCGGCAACTGCACCAGTTGCGGTGAGATTGACTAAAAGGGCTAAGCAGCCGGCTAATAGTCGCATCCATAGTTTTCGCATAATTGATTTTGTCCTTGCGAGGATTATTGCTTGAAATACCCTTTGAATTCTACCCAATTGCTGATCAAATAAACCCAAAGGAAAACTTGAAAAGTATTGCGAAGCAATACTTTTCAAGTTTTCCTTTGGGGCGGAGCGCAAGGAGCAGCCGATTACTTTTGTAATTGAGCTAACCTAGCGCGGAGAATATCTTGTTGCTTTAAGGACTCTTCTAGCTCTGCCCTTGCGTTTGCCACCAATTCAGGTGGTGCTTTTTTGATATAGCCTTCATTGTTTAAGCGTGATTGGCTAGAGGCGATCGCGCCTTCTAGTTTCTTGAGTGTTCGCTCTAGCTTTGCAACCAATTGAGCAATATCGACCACGCCCACCAGAGAAACGATTACCTGCACCGTGCCGATTACACCAGCGATCGCTTCTTCGGTTGCCGATTCATCCACATTATTTACAATTTGCAATGCCTCTACCCTTGCCAAATCGAGGATGTAGCTTTGTCCTGCATCTAGTAGAGTGAGTTCGCGATCGCGATCAGATTGCAAAATCGCCTTAACTTTGACGCTGGGTTTAATTTCTGCTTCAGCGCGAAGATTGCGAATTGTGCGAATTGTCCCCAAAATCAATTGGAATTGTTCTTCTAGCTCTTCGTTAATATATGCAGTATCAACTTCTGGATAGGGCTGAACTGCTAGAACAGGATGATCGCTAGATGGATCGCTAGTGCCGTAGGTGAGCAATTGCCAGATTTCTTCGGTAACATGGGGCATCAATGGATGTAACAATCGCAAAACTCCATCTAAAATAAAGTTAAGCGTCTGCTGCACGGTGGCGCGGGAAACAGTCTCAGCATCTTCTTGCAATCGTGACTTGACTAACTCAATGTACCAATCACAAAAATCACCCCAGAAAAACTCATAGATGCTTTTAGTCGCTTCGCCCATGCTGTAGGCATCTAGCTGCTCGCGCACTTGCAAAACAGTGCGCTGATATCGCGACAAAATCCAGCGATCGGCAAGTTCCAAATTGTCAGGCTGAATCGCGGCGGAGCCATGATTATCATCAAGATTGATCATCACAAATCGCGAGGCATTCCAAAGTTTATTAGCAAAATTTCTGGCAGTCTCAACTGTCGATGATTCATCAGTTTTGCGGTTGTAATCAAGGCGAATATCTTGCCCCGCGCCTGTTACTTCCCTCACAAGGGAATAGCGCAAAGCATCAGTTCCATATTTGCCAATCAGAACTAACGGATCAATGCCGTTATTCTTGGATTTGGACATCTTCTGATTATTTTCATCGCGCACTAGTCCATGAATATAGACTGTGTGAAAAGGCATCTTACCTGTGAAGTAACCCGCCATCATCGTCATTCGCGCTACCCAAAAGAAGATAATGTCAAAGCCAGTAACTAAAACACTGGTGGGATAGAAAGTTTCAAAATCCTGCGTTTGCTCTGGCCAACCCAAAGTTGAGAATGGCCATAAACCCGATGAAAACCATGTATCAAGGACATCAGGATCGCGCTCAAGGATCACATCTTCACCAAATTTAGACCTTGCCTGAGCGTAGGCTTCGTCTTCATTGTGAGCTACAAAAATAGTGCCATCAGGTGCATACCAAGCAGGGATTTGATGTCCCCACCATAGCTGTCGAGAGATACACCAATCCTTGAGACGAATCAGCCAATCGCGATAAACTTTACCCCAGCGATCAGGTACAAAAGTGGGCGAATTGTGTTTGTCAAATTTCTCTAATGCAAAGTCAGATAAGGGCTTAATACTGACAAACCACTGAATTGACAGTAATGGCTCAACAGGCACTTTGCCGCGTTCTGAATAGGGAACACTGTGGGTATAGTCTTCGATTTTTTCGACTAATCCTAACTCGTCAAGTTTGGCAATTACATTCTTTCGCGCCACAAATCGATCTTGTCCTTGAAACTCGCCACCATTCTCATTGATGGAGCCATCTTTATTGAGAATGTTGATCAATGGAAGTTGATGACGCTTACCCATTTCAAAGTCGTTAGGATCATGAGCAGGAGTGATTTTAACGCAGCCACTACCAAATTTTTGATCAACATAGGAGTCAGCGATAATGGGAATCTCTCGATTCATCAGAGGCAGCATGATCGTTTTACCGATTAAATTGTGATAGCGATCGTCTTCAGGGTTAACCGCTACAGCCGTATCACCGAGCATGGTCTCAGGGCGCGTCGTGGCAACAACCAAATGGCCAGAGCCATCAGTTAAGGGATAACGAAAATGCCAAAGATGCCCATTAACCTCTTTGCTATCAACTTCCAAATCAGATACGGCTGATTGGGAAGCAGGACACCAGTTAACTAGATACTCGCCGCGATAAATTAAGCCAGCCTCATAGAGTTTGACAAAAGCTTCAGTTACTGAGTTGGACAACCCTTCATCCATCGTGAAGCGTTCGCGTGTCCAGTCAGCCGATACGCCTAACCGTCGCAATTGGGAAACAATCTTGCCGCCCGATTCGGCTTTCCATTGCCATGCTCTCTCTAGAAACTTTTCGCGACCAATTTCTTGATTAGTTTTGCCTTCGGCTTTAATTTGCTTGTCAAGTATAGTCTGGACAGCAATGCTGGCATGGTCTGTACCAGGTAGCCAAAGCGTGTTAAATCCGCGCATCCGATGGTAGCGAATCAGAATGTCAATGAGAACTTCTTGAAAAGCGTGTCCCATGTGCAAACTGCCCGTTACATTGGGCGGTGGAATCATGATGCAATAGGGTTCCTTGTCGCTGTTGCTCTCTGCCACAAATACGCCACTCTCCTCCCAATACTTTTGCCATTTGGCTTCAGACTCAAGTGGATCGTATTGTTTAGGAAGTTCGGTTGTACTCATGATTTATTAAGTTTCTACTCAGATTCAAATATATATTACAGCGCTTTGCAGTCAAACCAGAACCAAGAAATAGCGGTGCGTGGCTTTGCCATGCACCGCTATTTCTTGGCTGGAAAGGGAGTAGCACCTTCTACGTGAAACAACCCAAAATTGGTTTCATCGAGGGCAAAGGGTTAAAAAATAAGCTAAACTCTGAAAAATAAAAGTCTAAAAGCTTACGTTGAAAATTACAGCTATTGTCGAGCAAATGAACCACAAGAATAATTTTGAAAGCGTTGCTTCGCAACGCTTTCAAAATTATTCTTGGTTAGAGTTTGAGTCCCAAGCGCTGTAACGAAGCTACGGTAGATATATCAGTATTTGTTGGAGTAATCGCTTTGGAAGTCTCTCAACTGTTAGAACTATACAAACAAGGACAACGTAATTTTTCTAATGTAGACCTTAGTAATGCTCTGTTGCGTAACGTTTCTCTAATTGGTATCGATCTGCGTGGCGCAACTCTGAATAAAGTTGATTTGAGTAGTGCTAACCTAATTGACGCTAATCTGACGGGCGCTAATTTGATTGAGACAAATCTCAGAGGAGCGATGCTAAGAGGCACAAACTTTTCTGATGCAGATTTAAGCTGGTCAAATCTAACTTGGTCAAATTCTTCAAACAGCAAGTTCATCCGTGCAAATCTCAGTCTTACTAATTTTAGTGGTGCAAATCTTATCGAGGCTGATTTCACAGGCTCATTTATGAATGGTTGCAATCTGCGCGGTACTAATTTAAGAAGTGCAATATTTAAGAGTCTGCAAAGCTGTGTAGATGGAGAATTTTCGGGGGTTCGGAATTTAGATGACCAGACGCGTCTGTATTTGTGCGCGATCGCTAGCGGCACTCACCCATTCACTAAAAACGACAGTCGCCAAACTCTAGGTTGCCCAATTTAGTAAACATAGGCAGTGCTAAGCGTTGCCCAAATTTGTTTTATGGCTGCTCTGTAAGCTGGAGTAAATAAGGAAAAGAAGTATTTTCTTCATAAGAGCCAACCCATACTTCATAGGTTCCTTCTAGCCAGTCGCCGCCAATCTCTGGATTGCGATCGCTAACATCGTCACTACACCAACTGCCCCCTGGCCCGCGAACTAGCATTATTGTGTCACCAGAGCTTTTGACCTGTAATTTGAGATAGCGAAACGGTTTGGTTAAAGTGATTTTATGATCGGGTTCTAAGTCAACAAAACCGATACATTCGCCAGTTTCAGTAACTTTGCGCTCTGATTTCTTTTGAGTTTCCATAATCCCGCCGCTAATACCACGCAGTTCGATTACTTTTGGTGTAAATCTCGGTGCGATCGCCATATCTTCAAACATTTTCACATAACTAGACTTTTTGCTTGAAGGAGTTTCTAGTTTCTGTGGTCGCGTAATTTCGACTGAGGTTGTTGTGTTTGGCTGTGATCGCACTGCTGTAGCCGTAGCTAACATAGCCGTAGTCATTGCTGCAAGGGTAATTAGCGATCGCGCTGCAAGTTTTCTCATGACACAAATATATTCGCTCTGGGGCTTAGATTTTAGCATTTTGCCATACTGAAGATTACAGCGCTCACTGCTTTTGATGTTTTAGGTGACAATAGCTAACAATCAACTTTTTGAGAGCCAGCCAAAGGCTGGCTCTCAAAAAGTTGATTGTTACGACAAGACTTGCTGTTGGGTGTTCGATATAATCACAATGAGAAACAAACGAGCTTAGGCAAGAAGATGGCAGCAATTGGAATTATGACCGCACAGGTGCGTCCAGAAAGAGAAGTTGGACAAATCCATGTTTATGACGGAACTGGCAAAGGCAAATCACAGGCTGCTTTGGGGGTAGTTTTGCGATCGCTTGGTTTGGGTATGTCCGATACATCGCCTTTTGGTACAAGGATTTTATTGCTACGGTTTCTCAAAGGTTCTGAGCGTGAATACGCCGAAGATGCCGCCATTTCTGCCTTGCAACAAGGGTTTCCCCATTTAATCGATCATGTACGCACTGGTCGCTCTGAATTTTTTGATGCCGAACATATCACGCCCTTTGATCGCCAAGAAGCCGAACGTGGCTGGGCGATCGCCAAAGGTGCGATGGCTTCAGGGCTTTACTCAGTAGTAGTTTTAGATGAAATTAACCCTGTTCTTGACTTAGGTTTAATTCCTATAGATCGTGTGGTCAAAGATTTAAAAAATAAATTGCCGCATCTCGAAGTAATCTGCACAGGTCGAGGCGCACCGCAATCTTTGATTGATATTGCTGACCTCCATTCAGAAATGCGATCGCATGATGAAGCTCACGCTGAAAGATATGACGTAACTGGAATTGAGATTTATACGGGTGCGGGTAAAGGCAAAAGTACATCGGCGCTAGGGCGATCGCTCAAGGCGATCGGTACTGGCATCAGCCGCGATCTATCCCATCGAGTTTTGATCATGCAATGGCTCAAGGGCGGTGCGGGCTATACCGAAGATGCGGCGATCGCGGCTCTCAAGCGCGGCTACCCCCATGTGATCGATCATCAGCGCTGTGGTCGCGATGCGATCGTCTGGCGGGGACAACAGCAGGAAATGGACTGCATCGAAGCGCAGCGAGGTTGGGAAATTGCTCAGGCAGCGATCGCTTCAGGGCTTTACAAAACCATCATTCTTGACGAGTTAAACCCTACAGTCGATCTCGACTTGCTTCCTGTTGAGCCAATTTGTGACGCCTTGCTTAAAAAATCTCGCGACACAGAAATAATCATCACGGGTCGATGTTTTAATCAACCTGCTTATTTTGATCTTGCTTCGGTGCATTCAGAAATGGTTTGCCATAAGCATTACGCGGAAAAAGGCGTGGATCTAAAGCGGGGCGTAGATTTCTAAAAAAAGCTAGTGGCTAATAAGCGAAAGCCTCTAAGCACATCTAAACCAGTCATAGCAATTCACAAAAGCATAGTCACACTTTTGTGAATTGCTATGACTTTAGTTTTTGTATTTACCAAGTTAAACGAAACCTTTAAGCCTTATGGTTCTAATTTGTAGATTTAGTCACAATAACTTCTGCCGATCGCAAAACTTTGTCACCATTCATATAACCAGTTTTGAGGATTTTTACAAGCGATCGCTCTGGCAGGTCATCACGGTTCTCAGACTCAATGATGCGACATAGATTTACATCAACAGCTTCTTTTTTAGGAATGACAATTGGATAAACATCTCGTTTTTGTAATGTTGCCAAAAGTTTACGTTGAATGGAACTAATTGCCCGAGGTAGACGTTGATGGCTTTCTGGTAGAGCTTCAGGGCTATTTTCTAAAGATGTTGTCAAATTATCGAGAGTATCGATAACTTCTAACAGTTCTAGAAAGAAGGTATCTTTTTCAGCTTCAATATCATTTTTGCTATTACGAATATCTTGTTTTAACTTTGCATTTTCTTTTTGTAAACTACTGATATCTTGGAAAATGTGATCGCGTAATTCTGTATTAATAACAAAGTTCGTATTTTGATTAATCATTATCTATTCCTCAAAATCTAAATTAAGTGAGTCTGCTAAAGTTTTACCAATCTGAATGTCAAGTTCAGAAACATTTTTGCTAGTGCGAATTGTATCGTGTAGTCCTTCAAATTCTGACAAAATTTCTAGGGTTGGTAATTCTTCTTGTAAAGCTGATAAATCTGAGCGCTGAAAGCGTTGCAGTGTTGGTAAGATCGGACGTAAGAAATCAGCCACTAATCGCTCCTCTGATTTCATGAGAGCTTTTTGAGCTTTAGCGATCGCATCAATAGGATAAGCTTTTTGCTTCATGGCTACAGCCATCGCTTTCGTGATCTCAGCTTTAGATGAGGCTGATGTTAAACCTAAAATATCGTAAGGGTTACGTTCCATGAGTATCTTTAACTAACTTTGCTGGTTTTAAGGTTACTAATTTACTAGATCAGGGACTAATTTGGTAATCCAGCCAACTACTTGCGCTCTCTCCCCATAACTAATCCTGCCTTGTCTATCAGCTTCTTGCAAGATCCTTAATAACACTTCAGCTAAGGTTTGCTTGACTTCATGATTACCAGAACTCATAGCACGATTAACAGCATTTTCAAATTCGTCTCTTTTTAGGAACTGATGAACTTCTTCATTTACGAGTAATACCTCAATACGGTTGACGAGATCACGATAAACAGGATTACTAGTATCAATATCAGTTAATTCGCGCAGTTTTGACAATCCTTGCTTAGGTGTGATTTTTTCTTTGCCAATTTGCATCCGAATTTCTTCGGTTTTACATTCTGTGTAATAGTTGCGTGCTGCTTTGCTATCAGTAGTTTCTAGCCATGATTTAGCAAATGTTATTTGATCTCTTTCATCCAATCCTCTCACTATTGATTCGCATAGACGATCTATTTCATTAAACCATTCAGAATTTTTCTGGATCAACTGTTTGAATTGCTTGGCTAATTGCAGAGCATTTTGCCATTGATTTTTCTTCAGCAGGTGACAAGACTCAAAATAAGAGAGCATTGCGTGGGCATTGTTGAGATGCTCTTTGTGATTCAAATATCCCGAATTATAGTTTTTTAATTGTAAGCCTCGTTCAACATCACCATCAAGACAAGCCGCGATCGCTATTCCTAATGGAGAATATAAAAGTGATAGTTGAGAAGATGTCGGCAAAATTTTATGTTGATATTGCATGTCAAGCATAGATTTTGTCAAATTATTATTTAACTTCTCAAGTTGTTGTAAAAAATCTATGGCACTAGGTAAAATCCAAATTGAACCTAGCTTAATGATCGGTTTAGTCGAACTTGTAAGAATATTCAACGTATATCGATCAAGGCGTTGCCAATCGCGTATTTGCATATAGGTGTTGAGATTATGCCCTTTGAACCGATCCAACACTCGATCCCAAAGCTCTTCGAGTTTTTGCTTGAGTTGAGCGCGGTCTGCTTTTACATTACCCAACCAAGGTAAATTGCTCAATGAAGGATCATCTGGCAGATTGGCGATCGCTGTTCCCCAACTCGCATTAAATTCCATGATCAAGTCTAGCTTTGGATACTCTCTATTCATCGCGCAATAATAAGCAGCGACAGCCCAATTATGTAAGCTTTGTAAGTTGGGACGTTCTAACCAAATTGAGCGAGTCTTTTCTAGCAAAGTATTCCAGTTTATTTCAGTCTGTTTCCATGCTTCCGAATCTAGTCGTGGGAGAATATGTGTATCTAAATTTTTGCGGATGACTTCGGCTTGAGGATGACGCTCTAGTGCTTTGTGACTTACATCGGCGGCTTTCTCAATATCACCTCGATCAACAAATTTTTCGATCGCCTGCAAGTTCAAAAAATATGCTTTTTGTTTGATAATGTTCAACTTTGAGCGTTGAGTATCTAATTCAGAAGATCTTAGTTCTTGCCACTCTCTTGCGTTGTCATAATATTTTTGTTGCTTAGCAAAGACAAAACCACGAAAATAACTGGCGCGATCGCCGTTCAAACCATCAAGAAAAATCAATGCTTGTTCCCAATTTTCCTGTTTACAAGTAACAATGACTTGGCGAAAGCGACATTCTAGTAGATCTGGCATTAGCTTATAAGCTTTGGTATAGCAATCTAAAGCTAGATCTAGTTCCCTAGATTGTTCATGTTGCAGCCCCTTTTTAAACTTACTTTTAGCTTCGAGAATGTTTACAAGACTGCTTAAAAACTCTTGTCCATCTTGACGGGGGAAAGAGGCAACAGCTATTTTTGTGATTTTAAAAGCTCTTAAAAAATCAGCCTGATGACAGAAAGATTTGGCATTCTTCAAATCTTGGCAATACTGTTTCTCGGTGACTACACCTGACTTGCAAACGCCAATTAGATAATTTAGCTCATCTGTATTATAAAACTTTTGAGCTTCTTCATAAATTGGTAATGCTCTCAGAAAATATTTAGCTAAAGCATTTGCCTGTGCATCTTCAAAAAGCTCTAACCATTGTTTGCGTTGTTGTAGTTCAGCACTACAGGATTTTATCTGCTCATTGACTTTAGGATCGAATAGTAAATTTTTAGCTCTCTGTAAACATTGAAGCGCTTTTTCTAGATTTTCATGTTCTTTGGGATCACCAGAAACTAAGGCTAGTAAATTATTTCCCTCTTGAATTAGGCGTTGAGCATTTTGTAGCTGCCCACTCCATTTTTTTGAGTATTCTTCTAGCTTGATCAGATAATCACTAAGAAACCACTTCCGAAATAACTGCTCCCAAAAGCTAGGATTTTGACTCCAAAGGCGTGTTCCACTTTTAGCAAGCTGAATTGCTTCTTTGAGTCGCTTTGCTTTAGCCCTTTCTTCAGATTTGACGAGAAGATTTTTCGTTTGATTTGCGCGATCGCGAATATCAAATATTCCCACTCCACAACAAATGATAGTTAGAGAATTAATTGGTTTAGTGAACATAGAGTTATCAGACCAGAGTCCTGTAGCAAATAGAAATAGAAAAAAGGAAAGAAAGACAATAATAATTACTAAAAATGTCAATAGAGAGTAGTTCAAAATCTGATTACCTCCTTTGGCAGAAGCGGCGCTCTCCAAACATACTTGAGGAAAGATTAATGTTTCCCCGATTTCTAAATTGTTTTCTCTGCCAATAAGCTTAGGATTCACACTCACAAAATCTTGCCAAATTTCGCGATTACCACAGGATTTTTCTGCTAAATCAACCAAAGAATCACCACTTTGTACAACATAGATAAGCTCTATGGGCGGAGATGTACTCTGAAGATTTTCTTTAGATGGTTGTGTGATTGAGTAAGTCAGCCAACCTATCCCGCAACCAACACTAAAAAGTAATAAAAATACTAACCAGAATTTAGTAAACGCATTTATTAGTTTAGAAAACATTGATCATCATTCTCCTTTGCAACTTTGAGGAATGATCAATTTCTCCCTAACGTCTAAAACACTTTCTCTCCCGATTAAACTAGGATTTGCAATCACAAAATCACGCCATTTTTCGCTATTGCCACATAGCTTTTGGGCTAAATCTTCAAGAGAATCACCACTTTGAACAATGTAACTTTTAGTCGATATCGGCTGAGTTTTTGGAGTAGCTTTTATCGTTGCTACAATTTCAGGCTTGTTTACTAATGATGGATTGGGATTATTGGTAATGCGATCGCCAATGACAGATTGAAACATAGAGTAACCAGTCCATCCTCCGATCGCAAAACCAATTGCTATACCCAACAAAACTAATAGCCAAATTTTGGGAAGCTTTGATTTCTTGGGTACATTTTGAATATTCTCAATAACTGCATCATTTACAGTTTGCAAAATTGGTAACTCTAAAAGCGATCGCAACAAAGACACATCCGTATCGCAATTGGGACAGATATTTTTCTGTATATCTTGATAACCGCAGACAGGACAATTAAGTTTGATAGATTCAATCATGGGAACTCTTGCGAAAATAGAATTGAATAAAACTAGCGAGACAAACCTGTACTGATAGCGGCTGAAGATATCGGCGTATCAACATAGCGTTCCACCATTGGAAATAGTTCTTGTGCAAGTCTAGAAACTTCCATATCTAGATCGTTTTTCATAGCAGCAATCAGTCTGTCTAGCTTAACTGCCATAACTTGACTCTCTGACGGGTTGATTTGGCTTGCCTTACGCACTCCCATCATCAAAATGCCAATCAAAGTAACACGCTCAGGTAGGCTGCTAATCTCTTCTCGAATACGCTCCATAAAGACTTGCATTCCTGAAATATTGTTCGTGTCAATTGCCTCTTGAAGTTCGAGTAACAATTTCTGCAACCTTTTACTCTGGGCGGTAGGTATCAATTCTCCGCAAAGCCTGAGTAATAGCTCAGTTTCATTAATGTATAGCTCTGCATCCAAGCGCTCTTTTGACATCATCACTTTGAGAGACTCAAGTTCTTGCTTAGCAGCCTGACGCATATCAGGACGAACTTCACCTGTATTTTTGTCAACAATCCGATTGGCGGATTTGACAACAGCAGAGATTTTTTCGGTAGCTGCGGCAACTCCGAGCTTAGTTAAGCCAAGTTCGTTAAGTTCTTGAATTACGCTCTCTGTCTCGTTAAGCACCTTCTCATCAGATTTGCCCTGTGAAAATTGACAAGATACATTTACGCTGGGATTATTTTTTAAGTGAGCATGAACTTTGAGCGAACTTTCTTTTTCATCCAACTCTAAAAAAGTCTGAATCTCGGTTCCTTTTGGATAGTCCTGATCTAGTGACAGCCAAACATCTCCAATACTTTCATCGTTGCCAATACCATCGAGATCTTTGCTCACTTCATCGGGGCTAAAGAATTGGAAATGAATCAACCTTTGTCCATCAGCAATTAATTTAAACGTATGTGAACTCTGCACAGGTAAAACATCGCCACGCCGAATAATGCGGTAACGCGGATCATCTACTAACTTGATGCAATAATCCCGCGCCACAGTACCCACTTTATCAATTCGCCCCGCCGCAACAATTGCTGCGCCTTCAGCGATCGCATACATCGGGCGTGGATGAATCATAACTTTCTCATTGCCAAATGTAGCCCTCACCTGTGCTTGCACATAAGGAATCTGCGACGAACCACCAACCAAAAGCACTACATCCACTAAATCAGGTGTATATTCCGATAACTGCAAAGCTTCATGACAAATCTGAATTGTTCGTGCCACCAATGGTTTAATCATTTGCTCAAATTGCGATCGCGAAATCTCCACTTCTACAGGAATCCCAATCCCTAAATCATCTTTGAGAGGCGTAGAAGGCGCAATTATCGTAGATACAGATTTACTCAACTCCACTTTGGCTTTTTCACAAGCTAACTTGAGATCGGCAATAAACCGTAATTTCTCGTAGTGAGGCATTTTGTCAATCAGGCGATCAATATCTTTGATACCTTCTTGTTTGGCAACTTGTTCTTTCACAAATTGAGTCAACTTGAGATCCACATCATCACCACCAAGCCAAAGATCACCCGCTTTACCTTGTTCAATAAACTGAGTACCCGCAGACACAATCAATGAAGCGTCAAATGTCCCACCACCGAAGTCATAGACCAAGATTGTTTTGACATCATCACTATCTGGCTTAAATCCATAGGAAATCGCCGCCGCCGTTGGTTCTGATAGCAACTCTAAAGGTGTCAATCCTGCTTTGTAAGCAGCCGATCGCGTGGCATTTTTCTGTTTGTCATTGAAATAAGCAGGAATTGTAATCACTGCCTGATTAATCACTTCATTTTGCTTGCCAAGGCGATCACGGCGATAAGAAACCGCATTGCTCACAACTTTTTTAAGAATTTCTGCAGAAATATCTTCAGGGGAATATTCTTTACCGCTCATCCAAACGCCAATACTATTTTCAGTACCATCGCTAGGCGTTGTCACCTTGTAAGCACATTTCGATTTATGCTCTTGCACCTTCGGATCAGCAAAACCACGCCCGATTAGTCGCTTAATCGAATTAATCGTATTTTCTGGACTATGCCCTAAATTGTTATACGCGGGTTCCCCCACTTTGATTTGATTATCGATGCAGCTAACAATTGATCGGGTCAACTTACGCTCAGGAGAAGTATTGTCAGCCCCCGTAACAATTTCTACCCCAACCTCACTAAATGCCCCCACTGAGTTCGTTGTCCCTAAATCAATACCCAGCGCTTTACTCATAAAACCTTATACATAACTACATGACTTACTAAGAATCGTACCAGTAAAGTGAGACAAATATATTAAATAGCCTTGAAACTTTCATATAATCCCCTTCCCAATTATTAGCGAATATTTCTCCTAGTTATAGTGCTTGGTGCTTTAACATAACCAAAAAATCTGGGAAGCGACGCTCTGCTTCGCTTCCCAGATTTTTTGTCTTGCGTACCTTAATTAAAGTCCGCCTCCCTATTTTCCTAACTCAACAGTATTTGCATCAGCCTCGAATTCTTCTTCAGAATCTCCAGATGGATTGAGATAGTACTGATCGTAATATCCATAATGATATTCACTATCAGAAGTACCAATCATATTGATCAGTAGTCCCGAAACATTCGCTCTCGCCGATGCCAGCACCTCTAAAGCGCGGGAAATCCCACTCCTAGTTGAGCGGTTAATTGCAGCAACAAGTATAAATGTATCTACCTTAGAAGTTAAGCACTGGGCATCGGTAATGCCGATAACAGGGGGGGTATCCACCAGAACATAGTCATACTCTTGCCGCCATTCTTGAATCAATGCATTCATTTTGGTTGATTCAAGCAACATCATGGGATTGGGAGGAATCGAGCCTGACGTTAGAACGTCCAAGTTTCCTTTTTCATCGCCAGATTGAATCAAATCCTGCCAAGGGGTGGGGGTGGCTAGGGCTGTCGATAAGCCAACTTTGTTGGGCAACTTAGAGAGCTTATGGATTGTGGGCTTTCGCATATCCGCATCGACAAGCAGTACGCGATAGCCAAGTACTGCCAAAATTGTCGAGAGGTTGTAAGTGAGGGTGCTTTTCCCTTCCGATGGTACAGATGAAGTAAAGGCAATTACTTTCATCATGTTGTCCGTACCTAGATAGCGCAGATTCAGGGCCAGAGAACTAAGGGCTTCTTTAAAAGCATAGTAGCTACTACTTGGCAAAATGCTTTGACCAACCATTGCGCTCAAAGAAGTCACTTCAGTTATGGGAATTGAGGCAAGTAGAGGTACATCAATGATTTCTTTAACTTCTTCAACTTCACGAATCCGTTGATCCAATCGGTCTAAAGCTAGTGCCGATAATATACCTAACACAGCGCCCACAAAAGCTCCAGTCATCAGATTTCTCTCAATATCTGGAGATGAGGGTCTCGTGGGAATTAGGGGCGGTTCTAACACCCTCCAAGATGAAATCTCTTGAGCTTCAGAAATTCTTAATTCTTCTAGCTTCTCGGTCAACTTGTTGTAAGTCGATGTGTCAAGGGCTAACTGCCTTTGAATTTCCACATATCTCTGTTGAATTTGGGGAATGCCCGAAAAAGCTCGGGAAACCTCTGACTGAGCCGAACGAATACTCGCTAGCTGGGCTTCACTGACAGCTAAGTTTGTCTGGGTTTCAAACAGTTGTGTCGCTAAAGTCTGTTGAATTAGGCTATTTGGTTCATTGGTGAGGTTCCTGCTGTTAGCACCAACGCCAACAACTGACTGGGCGCGTGTTTCTAGTAGCCGATAAAGCTCGTCGCGGCGATCTTTGAGGGCTAAGACATTGGGATGATCTTCTCTAAATCTAGTGCGTTCTAAGAAGTAGTTAGTCTCCACTTCCTGAAATTGCTTAACTAGGGATTGATAAGGAATGTCTTGCTGTAAAATGGCTCCACTGATCGCCGCATCAGGAGTTTTGCCGACTTGACGGCTTAAAATTTCAAATTGCTGCTCCACTTGGGCAATCCGAATCTGCAACTCCTGAGCCTGTTTTTCTAGGGCTTCACGCATGGAGTATACCGAGGCAGCATAGGTCTCTGGATCAACAATGTTGTAGCTTTTACGGAACTGCGTAACCGCTAAGGCTGATTTTTCAAGCTGCTGTTTTACTTGAGGCAGTTTTTCTTGAATAAACTTGATCGCTGTACTGGACTTGGTTCGGCGATCGCTCAGACTATATTCCACATAAGTTTGGGAAAGGGCGTTGAGTACTTCACGCGCTCGTTTGGGATCGCTGTCTGTGTATATTAATCGCAGGATGAGAGCGTCTTTTTCTGGACGAATTTCTAACCCACCCATAATCGTGCCAGCGTCAATCTCTCTGTAAGCGCTTGCCGTGGGAGATTGCTTCATCTTGGCTACCGCCACTTCAATCAGGGGGCGGCTTCTGAGAATACCTATTTCTGTGCCAAGGTTAATTGAAGAAGTTCCTGGCAACCCTGGAATCTGAATGTCAGATACGGCAATGGTGGAGTTGTTGATTAAGAGAGCGGCTCCTGCTTTATATTGGGGAACTCTGGTAAAAGTATAGTAAGTAGTTCCAGCAAAAACGGAAGCGGAAACCGCAACAATGACGATCCAACGTTTCCGTAATATACGGAAAAACTTGGCAAGTTTGAAGGAGTCATCAACGTACTTGCCAACGTAATTAGCTTTAGGATATTCAGTCATTGTTGTATTTTAATCCTAGTATTTCTAAATCGATACACGCCTAATCGCTAACTCTTATAGCAAAATTCTCAGAATATAGCAAACCAAGTGAGTGTCGGAACGCACCTAGTTAATATAGCAAAACAAGTTTTGCGTAGCACCTAAAGATGAGGGGCGACTCTCTGCTGTGCTCACTAGATTATCAATTTTTTAGACCATTGTTATGAATTTGGTCAAACACCCCCCAATAGCTTGAAGCGGTGCTTTAATCCCAAATAAAGAAATGGCTGCCCCATTTCTTTATTTGAAGAATCATACTGGATTTGGATAATCTGTCGAGGTTCTAGTGAAGCTCAAAGCGCTGTAAAGTTTTAAATGCTCAGCAATTAAGTAGCTCGACATAATTAAAACCTAAAACCAGAGGTTGTTCCGCCCGCGTAGCGGGCGGAACAACCTTCTGGGTTGCTAGGTCACTTATGCCGAACTACTTACTAGATTGCATCTTAGCTACCTAGAGTTTTAGATCGAATGCCTGCCACAATTCCCACCATATACTCTACGCTGCTCTTGACAGCCTTACTGTTTTACGGACTGTTTTCTTTTTTGCGGGGTTCCATTCGCGATCGCACTGTGGATGCATTATTTGCGATTGATAGTGGTACGACTGATGATCATTTGTTAAAGCAGGTTCGCAATCATTTCAATCAGCGAGCTTTTAGGGTGGTTGATATTGATCCCCAGCGAGATGTGGCAAATTTAATTGGGCAAGTCAAACCTAGTCTTTTTTTAGCAGTGTTTTTAAGCGCCTTAGCTGCCATTGGCATGGTTTGTTTGGGACTGGTGATTGGTATTTTGATTCCTGATTTGGGAAATCTTTGGCTATGGTTCACCGTTGTATCGCCGATCGCTGGTGTATTTTACTGGCGTGGGACTCCTCGCGAGCGCAGAGTTAGCTTGCAACTATTGCCTGATGCAAAGCTTAAAGTTCGCGCTCACAAAGATGAAATTGAAGAGTTGCAGCGATCGCTAAAATTAGAAAAAATTGATTAAAAAGCATCAAAACCCAACAATTAGCGGTATGGCGCGAAGCGCCGCACCGCTAATTGCAAAAGGCGGTAATTTGCCCCTTAATTTTTTATAATAGATTTTAGGAATTTTGAAAATTTTTACTGGTAATTAATGTCTACTGTTTTATTACGTTCAGAATCAATTGGTGTAGATTTATCAAGAAATACTGATTTGAGCCTAGATAAGCTCTCTCCCAATCAACAGCTTCTACCCTTGACCGCTCTTGTTAATGACCAAGACCACCTAGAAATTGGTGGATGTGATGTGGTGGAATTGGTGCAGCAATACGGATCGCCGCTTTACATTTTGGATGAGGTTAGCCTGCGGTTAGCTTGCCAGCAATATCGCGATGCTTTTGCTAAGCACTATCAAGGACAATCACAGGTTTTGTATGCGTCAAAGGCTTGGAGTTGTTTGGCGATTTGCGCGATCGCGGGTTCTGAAGGGCTGGGTATTGATGTGGTTTCGGCGGGCGAAATCTTGACGGCAATCCGTGCGGGAGTCTCCCCTAGCTTGATTTATTTCCATGGCAACAATAAGTCAGTGGCGGAGTTGGGCTATGCCCTTGAGACAGGCTGCACGATTGTGGTTGACAATTGGCATGAGCTAAAAAATTTGGATCAGCTTGCTAAGGAGCGATCGGCTTCGGCGAGTTTGATTGCTCCTAGAGTGATGCTGCGCCTGACTCCTGGGATTGAATGTCATACCCATGAATATATTCAGACAGGGCATATCGACAGCAAGTTTGGCTTTGATCCCAATGAAATTGAAGCTGTATTCGCTTTTGTTTCGCAATCTAGCCTGAACTGTATCGGTATTCATGCCCATATCGGCTCCCAGATTTTTGAACTGCAACCACACCAGGACATCGGCGACGTAATGGTGCGGTGGTTTAAGCTGGCTAGTGAAAAATATGGGCTGCCTTTTGCGGAGCTAAATATTGGCGGTGGTTTGGGGATTCGCTATGTGGAATCTGATGATCCCCCCAGCATTGAGGAATGGGTTAAAACTGTTTGTGCGGGTGTAATCGAAGCCTTTGCAAGTGCAGGATTGGCTTTGCCAAAACTACTCTGCGAACCAGGGCGATCGCTGGTAGGCGCGACCTGCGTGACCGCTTACACGATTGGTGGCAGTAAAACTGTGCCTGATATTCGTACTTACATCACCGTTGATGGCGGAATGTCGGATAATCCTCGCCCCATTACTTACCAATCGAAGTATCGGGCGGTGGTAGCAAATCAGATGAGTGCACCCTTGGCACAAACTGTAACGATCGCAGGTAAGCACTGTGAATCGGGAGATATTTTGATCAAAGATATTCAGTTACCTAAGACTGAGGCTGGAGATACTCTAGTTGTGTTTGGTACAGGGGCTTATAACTACAGTATGGCTTCTAATTACAATCGTTTGACTAAGCCTGCGGCGATCGTTGTCAAGTCTGGAGACTCAAATTTGATCATTAAGCGGGAAACTACGGAAGATCTACTGCGTCAGGACTGCTTGCCTGAAAGATTACGTCACTAAAGAATCATAATGGCGCGGCTTCGCCGCGCCATTGATAAAAGGCTGAATCGACAGCTCCGCGGTCGATTCAGCCTTTTGAGTTTACTTCCTTAATCCAATCTCTGAGGTTGCTAGGAACGTTAGTAAAGTGAATATACAATGACTTTCTGAAATATTTTTGAGAGGAGTTGGCAACAACTAGCCTATTTTCTAACACTAAATAATCACTCAAATCCTCTGATATGGACTGTTCTAAAACTATGGGACTCGTCTGTTGATGTTTGAGAACTTTGGCATAAATTTCGCCTTCTGGTTGGGGATCGCCAATATATATTTTTAGATTAGTCAAAACTGGAATATCTTGAGTCGTGATAATCTCTGCGCCGTAAAGAGACAGCCGCTGGATTTCTCCAGTTAGAACTTGGGTGCTAAGGTGCTTCTCTTCTAAAATTCGATAGGTAAATGGAATTGGAGAAGGTAATATTTGCAGAGATTCATTAATTGATGAAAGTTCCAGATTGTAGTCCCCATCAATTCCGCAAACGTCGTAAATGGCGATCGGTTGCGAGACTCCCTTTGGTTCTACTTTCATCGTTCCATTGATTTTGACGATCGCCTCTACTTCGGCGTAGGTACTTTCTGAGATTAGGATCTGTCCGCCCACCGTATAGGATTCGATGCGAGCAGTTAAATTGACATGATTGCCCACAACGGCATATTTAGCGCGAGACTGGGAACCGATATTTCCTGCCACGACTTCGCCTGTATTGATCCCAATTCCCATCGCAATTTCGGGTAGTCCCATTTGGGCTAGTTTTTTATTCACCGTTTGCATGGATATTTGCATGGCGATCGCACTGGCGACGGCTCTAGCAGCGTCATCTTCGCGATAAATCGGCGCACCAAAGAGAACTAAAATCGCATCACCAATAAATTCATCAATTGTGCCTTGGTAGGGCGCGATCGCTTCTGTCATTGTTCCTAAAAATACATTCAGAATATCGACAACTTGTTCAGGGGGCATCTTTTCTGATAATGACGAAAATCCGCGCAGATCACACATTAGGATCGTGACTTTGCGGCGATCGCCTCCCAGTTTCAGCCCTTCAGGAGTTTCCAAAAGACTCTTGACCACTGCATCCGTAAGATAGCGGCTAAAATAGGTGCGAATTTGGGCGGCAGTGATGGCAAGATAGCTAGTCACGATCGCGCCTCCTCCCAAGAGAGCGATCATTGCAGGGGCAAAAGGTAACCACAGACCATAGTTTAGAGCAATCAGGCATGACCAAAAAAGCAGATTAGTAAGCAAAAAGGCACTCAGCGATCGCCAGAATATGACCAATAATTCACGGTCTTTAGTATTGACATTCCGCCATTGCCAAATCAGCGTTGCGCCTGCCAAAGCCCAACCAAAGATCCAGAGAGCTTCCCAATACTCGTTCCATACTTGGATTGTTACTCTGCCATCAAGGGTACTGCTGAGGATATGACTGACGATCTGAGCATGGACTTCCACGCCTGAAGTGAAAATGCGCGTACTGCCCAAGCCACTATCGAGGGGTGTAAAAAACCAATCTCGCAAACTTACGGCAGTCACGCCAATCATTACCACGCGATCGCGAAATAGATCAGGGGCAACCTTTCCGTTCAATACGTCTGCCATCCGCACGATCTGATAGCCCTGCGATCGCCTGTAGTTAATCACAAACTGATGTCCGCCCACATCGACTCCCCTGTAGCCGCCATCATTCGGTTCTAGTCTGGGAGGATTGAGCGCCGCCTCAAAGGGAACTTGCTGTTCTTTATCTAAATAAAGCAAAGCTAGCTGCAAACCAAAACTGAGGGTGACATTGCCATCAGGCAGTTGCAAGGACAGTAAACCCCGCCGAATCCGACCATCATCATCAATTGGTAAGTTCACCGCGCCCACTTGCCCCAGTTCGGCAAGGACGGGCGGCGGCTTGATGTCAGAGCTAGACACATCAAAATTGGAGTCGATTAGATCGGCCTTTTTGGTTGCCCCAATCAAATAGGACGTAGTTTTAAATAGCTCGGCTAATGCCGCGTAACCTTTGCCAATGGGCTGATCGCGAGCCAGATCTAGCCCGATCGCTCTGGGTTGTTGTTGTTTAACGCGACTTAATAATTGCGTAAGCAACTGGTCATCAATCGGCCAGTTGTATTTACGAATATCCGCTTCATCAATGCCGATAATGATAATGCGCGAGTCGGCAGGCTCTGGCGATCGCCATCGAAAAAATTGATCGAGGGTGGCAAGTTCCAAAGCTTCTAGTGCGCCCACTAGCCTCAGTCCGATTACGATTACAGAAATTGTAGGAGCGGCGATCGCAATACCGCGCCATGTCCATAGAATATTTTTAAGGCGTTTGTACAATGCCATTAACTTTGATTACATTTGATTACATTTGACTGCACATCTCAACTGCAATCGGCGGCGCATCGCGCCGCCGAGTTGTTATGCCCGCGTAGCGGGCGGAACAACCTAGTATGGATTTGAAATTTTAGGTTCTGAAGGTTTGGGCGCTTGAGTGACTGATGGCTTTTGGATCACCAGAGAGTAAGGCGAAACGCGATCGAGGTTGGCAGATTTTAACAAGGATGTCCATTGCTCAATAATCTCCATATTTTTAGGAACGGTGATCTGAGCTTCCGCAAGGATTTGTAAAGCCTCATACCAAACGCCTTGTGCTGCGAGTATCGCTGCCCGTTCGAGGGGATCAGTAGCCGCTGCTAACTTCTTTTCACTTGCTGCATCCAGTTCAACTCTCCTAATGGAGCCGTATACAGAGCGAGTGTTACTGAGATCGTCAATGTCTAACTTCCATGAATACTTTTTATTCAATTCCAGAGCAGGAGCGTCATCTGGCAATTTATAGGCAATTATTCCTGCATCATTCTTGATTTTGAAACTACTGCGATAAACTCTTTTACGCTGACTCTCTGTGCCTAAATCTTCGTCAAGACGAAAGTAAATTCGTCCATCGATCTTTGGAGTCAGGAAATAAATTGTGGGGCGTTTGGAAATAGTCTGAGGAACGGGCGCTTGATCAACTTTTAAGTCTGGAACTAGGGCAATTAGGCAACTCAACTCACCATCGCAAGCGCTACGGGTAATCCCTGGGACAGATACCTTGGGTGCGCCAGCGTTACTGGGCGGCACATATTTTACCCTGCGGCTTTGGGCTTGGACAGCGGAGGTCAAGGATAGGATGATGCATCCTGCGATAAGCCAAGGACGACTAGCCGTCATTATTTGTTTGCCGCTAAAACTTTTTGAAAAAAACATAATGCGATCGCCTCCAGAGAATTTGAATTACATTTCCAAGTCATCCCAAACAAGGAAATGGCTATGCCATTTCTTTGTTTGAAAACCCTTACTGGGTTTGATTTTCAATTTACAAAAGTGTAGCTACACTTTTGTAAATTGCTATCATGCGCGACTTGTAGCTGTTTTGTACTTTATCTGCTGCTTGATGACCTTTACATCTAAGTAAGAATGTAACTTTTTAAAAAAAGTTGCTAGCGACATACGACTTAAATATTAAAACCAATATTGGGGTTTTTAGCACCAAGGGTGCTGAAAACCCCAACATTGCAAAGCAAAGCACTGTAAGGGCAATTCATGAATTGCCCTTACAGTGCTTTGCTTTCAAAAAGCCTTCTGGGTTTTAAGTCAGGGCAAAGCGCTGTATGATTAAGATCAGAAAAGTTCTCTTTTTAATCATTGTTAAGTATACAAATCGTTACAATTAAAAAAATATGGATATCTTGTCATTAGGTTGGTATGGCGTATTGGGAATGTTCACACTATCGATCGCCTTCGTAGTGTGGGGACGCAACGGACTTTAAAAAATTAGTTATGAGTGCCAAGCGCTCATAACTAAAATCAATATTTGTAAGTTATTAAAATCACTTTAATGTCAGAAGCAATTCTTCTTAACACTTTTTTCTGGGCTGCAATTGTCCTAATGGCGATCGCCACAACGGGCGTGGGCTATCTCACTTATCTAGAATGGCAAGATCGCCGTCGTCGAGGAAAAAGTTAAACCATTCGTAAATGCAGTCTTTTCGCCAAGGCTGATGCCACACTAGTCCCAAATTAATCGTTTGTTCAAAGGATTCAGGAAGATCCGCGCCTTCAATCCCCACACAAAACTGGAAATTCTTGACCTGTCTCCACAGCTTAAGGGCTTTAAATAAGCGCACAATTGCCTGACGGTAAGGATGATTGGGATTAAGGTGCCAGTCTTCCACCGCTTCATTGGACTGGTCAAAACCGAGATGCACAATCATTAAATCTTGTTTTTTGCTGCGGTCGGGATTTTCAGAGTCGGCATTAGCGAAGAGATTGGCATACTTGGGAGAGGTTTCTGCTTGCAAAAGTAAATCATTATCGGAGGCGAGTCCTCGCAACTTTTCTAAAACTTCTGCAGATTGATCGGTCTGCCAGTTGATCCCCAGCGTAACTAATCGAGTATGCAAAAGTAGATGCCCTAGCTTTTCTGCCTTGGTTTCCAGATAGCGCAGGTTATGTTCATTGGTTTCAATGAGCAGAGGTAATCGCCCTGTAACTTCAATGTCAAAGCCCTTCAGCCCTGCTAACTTGCGGGGATTATTGGTAATCAGGCGCATTTTTTTGATGCCGAGATCGTGAAGTATTTGCGCTCCCACGCCATAGGTTCGCAGGTCAGCGCCAAAGCCCAGCTTTTCATTGGCTTCAACTGTATCCAAACCGCCATCTTGCAGTGCATAGGCTTTGATTTTATTAATTAAGCCAATGCCGCGTCCTTCTTGGCGTAAATATACAACCACGCCCCAGTTGGCAAACTCAATCATTTTTAAAGCGCTTTGGAGCTGTCCGCGGCAATCACACCGCAGCGAACCTAACGCATCGCCTGTCAAACATTCAGAATGTACGCGCACTAAGACTTCATTGTCTGCAAATTCTTGAAGGTCGCCCTTAACGATCGCCAAATGTTCCGTGTCATCGAGACTATTGCGATAGGCATAAACCTTAAAATCGCCAAATAGTGAAGGCAAGTTAGCGATCGCCTCCCGCTTGACAAAGCGATCGTGAAGCAGTCGATAGCTGATCAAGTCAGCAATGCTAATTAATTTCAGACTATGCAGTTTGGCATACTCGATTAGTTCGGGCAGTCTCGCCATCGAGCCATCGTCATTTTGGATCTCACAAATTACGCCAGCAGGATATAGTCCTGCCATTTGCGACAGATCCACGGCTGCTTCTGTATGACCTGCGCGTTTGAGTACACCGCCATCCTTGGCTCGCAGCGGGAATACATGACCAGGGCGGCGCAGATCATCAGGTTTAGTGTGAGGATTAATGGCGGCTTGGATTGTGCGCGATCGATCCTCAGCCGAAATCCCTGTGGATGTGCCTTCGACAGCATCAATGCTGACCGTAAAAGCGGTTTGTTGGCTATCGGTATTGCGATCAACCATCAGAGGCAAATCCAGCGCATCAAGGCGATCGCCTGTCAAGGCAAGGCAGATCAAGCCCCTTGCCTTGACCGCCATAAAGTTAATCATTTCAGGTGTGGCAAACTGAGCCGCACCAATCAAATCTCCCTCATTTTCGCGGTTTTCATCATCGACAACGACAATGAGGCGACCAGATTGCAGATCTTGGAGGGCATCGGGAACAGAATCAAACTGAAACTTAGTCAAGGCTTACTGTGAGGGCTGTGAGCTATTTGTATTCATCATATCCCAATCGCCTTGTAAGTAGCTAGGCATAAGTAATCTAAAAACCAAGAAGGTCGTTCCGCCCGCGTAGCGGGCGGAACGACCTCTGGTTTTGGGTTTTAATTATGTTGAGCTATTTAAAAGATGTAATGCCAACCTGCGAAAGTGTTGCGAATATAAAGCCAAATAATTATTAGTGCGGCGCAAAGCGCCGCACTAATAATAGGATTTCCGCAACGCATACATTGCGTCGCTGGTTTTAAACTATTTGGCTTTGTTGGGTGTAGTCAGATCGCGCTGCTTATCGATATGGTCATGAAAAGTTACCGCGATGATCAAACAAACCATAAGAATAATTTTGAAAGCGTGGCTTCGCCACGCTTTCAAAATTATTCTTGGTTCGGGCTTGAGCGCAAAGCGCTGTAGGCTTTTTGGGATTTTGGGAATAGGAATTGAGAAATTTAAGTTGGGACAAGGGGTAAGTGACTATGCTGGAAAAATCAAAGATGAGTATTGCTGTGCAAACAGGCGATCGCGAAGGAGCTTGGGGAAATTTTGAGCAGTCCACTTTACCTTTGCAAAATGCTGGTGGCATTGGCTTGTTGGCAGTTTTGCTTTTAAGTGCGATCGGTATAAATGTCTATCAATTTTGGAGACTCAGGCAAACCCGTCAGCAACTTAAAATTGAACGTCTGAAAACTCATGATCTCGCTAAAAAATTTAAGTTTGCTTTACATACCATTGACGAACATGAGCATAATCCTGATCTCATTCATTCTCGCGAGTTTAATCTCGATTACTTGAGTATGCGGATGGAAGAGCCGCATTTTTGTGAAATAATTTTGGCGCAAATCAAGGTAAACCTTCGCCAAAGGGTTGCCCCAGCGCTAATGCCAACGGAAGAGGATGGTGGACAAGTTCGTAAAGTTGATGTGATTTTTGATGTTTCATTTCAACCTGAACACCATGATGATTCTCAGATTAGAACTCTATTTCGGATTCATGTAAAGTTGGCAAAAATACCAACTCACGGTTCGCAGAGTATTCTCAAAGACTTGGCAGCAGGATTAGAAAACTTTGTGTCAGCTTCTGATGAAAATCGTAATTGGCAGCCTACGATTCAAGGAAAGTTGGCGGTAATCAGTTGGGATCAAACGGCTAAGCCCACGCCGCTATTGGTGATTGAACAAACCAATGAGGGTAGTAATGTACTGCTACGCAATAAGCGGTTAGCTAATTCTCGAAAGTAGAATTTACAGCGCCTTCAGCGCTGTAAATTCTGTAATAAAGGCGGTGCTTTTCACCGCTATTATTGTTTCAAGATTCAATCACTTCATAGCTTCCTAAAATTTTCAAATTCTCAGTAACCGATCGCAATTCGGCTAGCGCTTCGGCAAAGTTAGGATCGCCCACAGGTGCTTCAATATCTATAAAAAAGATGTATTCTCCCAGCGATCGCTTAGTGGGGCGCGATTCGATGCGACTGAGGTTGATTTGGCGATCAGCAAATACTAATAAAGGTTTGACCAAGGCTCCAGGCTGATTGCGCTTGAGGCTAAAAGCTAAAGAAGAATGGGTGCCGATTGCCGAGACAGTCCGTCCCAGTACTAAAAACCTTGTGCAGTTGTCAGGTTGATCATTGATTGGATATTGCAAAATCGGTTCTTGATAAATTTCGGCGGCGCGTTGTGAGGCGATCGCGGCGATTGATTGATCCCTAGATACATTTGCTACGCCGTCGGCGGTGGAGTCAGTGGCAATTAGTTGGGCGGTGGGAAGGTTCTGCTCTATCCATTGTTGGCACTGAGCTAAGGCTTGGGGATGGGAGTAAATAACTTGAACTTGATTGAGATTGGTGGCGCGGCTAATCAGGGCATGGGCGATCGGCAAGACGATCGCCTTTTGAATTTGTAAAGATTCTGACTGCCAGAGACTATCGAGGGTCATGGTTACGCCGCCTTGGATCGAGTTTTCGACAGGGACAATGGCGATATCGACATGACCCTGTTCGGCGGCGCTGATCGTCTGCGGAATCGTGGGATAGGGACACATCCGTGAAGGATCAAGTTCTAAATCTGGATGACAAAGCTGCAAATAGCGCAGGGCTGCCATTTCTGAATATGTACCCGCAGGACCAAGATAAGCGATCGTCGTCATGGTAAGCCTAAAAAAATATAAAGGACTAGCAGAGCTAGTCCTTTATATTTTTGCAGCAGTAGATGTCACTACTCACAAAACCCAATGAACAAATGTCGGCGCAAAGCGCCGACATTTGTTCATTGGGTTTGACCTAAAATTTTACAAAAGCAGCTCTCTTTTCGGGAAGTTTGGTGTACTCAGCAACAATCTTGCGGAACTCTTCACCGTCTAGGGTTTCCACATCGAGCAAGATGTCCACTAGGCGATCGCAAAGATCTCGATTTTCTTCAATGAGCCGTTTAGCGGTGTCGTAACAGGCTTGGGCAATTTGGCGAATCTGACGATCAATGCGATCGCCTAACTTAACTGAGTAGTCACTCTGAGGCATAAAGTTGCGCCCTAAGAATACTTCGCCTGTTTCCGATTCCAATGCGCCCAAACCTAAATCGGACATTCCAAACTGAGTCACCATCATCCGCGCTAATTTGGCGACCTGTTGGAAATCTCCTGAAGCACCTGTAGTAATCTCGCCATCGCCAAAAACCACTTCTTCAGCGGCTCGACCGCCCAGCATCATCGTAATCGTGTCAAGGATCTGCGATCGCGACTCTAATCCAAACTCTTCATCAGGTACGCCCTTAGCAAAGCCGCCGATGCCACCAGAACGCGGCACAATCGTGATTTTGTCTAAGAGTGAGGCATTTTTGAGGAGAGTCATCACCAAGGCGTGACCGACTTCGTGGTAAGCGACTAGACGCTTTTTAGAGCTATCCAGCATTGGCTTCATGCTTAGCCCGATGGTGACGCGATCAATCGCATCGGCAATTTCCAATTCACCAATCGCTTCTTTGTAGCGCCGCGCCGCCAGAATAGCCGCCTCATTGAGCAAGTTTGCCAAGTCCGCGCCTGCAAATCCTGGGGTTAAACGGGCGATCGCTTCAATGGAGACGTTTTCTTCTAGCTTCTTGTTACGAGCATGAACCTTGATAATCTCTTGACGACCCTTGTAGTCAGGGTAGTCCACCGTAATTTGGCGATCAAATCTGCCTGGACGGAGCAAGGCACTGTCTAGGACATCAGGACGATTAGTTGCTGCCACCACGATTACGCCTGAGTTGCCCTGAAATCCATCCATTTCCGTGAGCATCTGGTTCAGGGTTTGTTCGCGCTCATCATTGCCGCCGCCGATGCCAGATCCACGCTGACGACCGACTGCGTCAATTTCATCAATAAAAATGATGCAAGGAGCGTTGTCCTTCGCCTTTTGGAACAAGTCTCTGACGCGAGAAGCACCCACGCCGACAAACATTTCCACAAACTCTGAACCTGACAGCGAAAAGAAAGGTACTCCTGCTTCCCCAGCAATCGCCTTAGCCAGCAAAGTTTTACCAGTTCCAGGAGGTCCAATTAGCAATACGCCCTTGGGAATTTTTGCTCCCACTGCCGTAAAGCGATCGGGCTGCTTCAGGAAAGTTACAACTTCTTGCAATTCTTCTTTAGCAGTATCGATTCCCGCCACGTCTTCAAACATGATCCCCGTTTTTGCTTCTGGCGAAAATCTCGCTTTGGTTTTACCAAAGCTGAGGGTTTGTCCAGGACCGCCAGGGGCATTACTGAGGCGACGCAACACCATCAACAACACAAAAATCAATAGCATTGGCATCAGAAAAGCACTTACTAACTGCCAAACTAAGGTGGTCTGTTGTGGGGCTTTGACGGCAATATCTACCTTGTTTTCACGGAGAGATTTCATCAGCTCAGTGTTGCCATCGCGGGCGATGAGGTCTACCCTCACCTTGCGTCCATCCTTGAGGACAGCTTCGGCTGAAAGTCCGTTACTTTCTAGATCGATTTTTTGGACTCGATTTTCCTTGACATTGGCAAGTAGCTCGGTGTAGCTAATCGTTGCCGATCCTTCAGCATCAGCTCTGGCGGATGATGGCGAGGCGATCGCTACGCTCTGCATGATCGATATGCTGATCACGGCTACTTTAACGCGCTGCCAAACATTTGCCCAAAATACTTGTTTTCTAGAAGACATCACTGCCTATCGCTCCTTGATAACCCCGTCATGCGGTAATCGGTTGATTTAACTATCTATATAGTTTAGTGCATTGGCAATATACCTCACATTCTTTATCGTTGCTGTGAGACAATTAAGTAGCTAGACATAAGTTACCTAAAGACCAAGAAGGTCGTTCCGCCCACGTATCGGGCGGAACGACCTCTAGTTTTTGGATTTAATTTATGATGAGCTACTTACACTAAATTACACGCAAGCAACGCTACGCATATTCATATCCATGAACGCCACAACAAATATTCAATCTTTTTCCGCCGATGACTTTGCCAACGCCCTCGCCGAACATAACTACGAATTTGTAGTGGGGCAGATAGTCAAGGGTAAGGTGGTGTCCGTGGAAAGCAGTGGCATTTATGTTGATATTGGTGCTAAGTCTCTAGGATTCCTGCCGATCGATGAGGCGAGTCTTAGTGGGTCTTCGCGTTCTAATGACGAGGCTTTTCCGATTGGTAATGAATATGAATTTCTGATCATTAGTAACCAGAACGCTGATGGTGAAGTTAAGTTGTCTGTGCGTCGTCTCTTGTTTAAGCAAGCTTGGCAAACTCTTCGGGACTATCAAGCCGAGTCAACGGTTTTTGAAACTAAGGTGATTGGCACAAATAGCGGCGGCGTTACCGTTGATTGTATTGGCTTGCGTGGATTTGTACCGCGATCGCACCTATCTGATGCAACTGACCTCCCCAAGCTAGTTGGTAAAAAGCTACCAGTTATGGTTTTAGAAGCCGATGAAACTCGCAAGAAGTTAGTTTTGTCCAATCGCCAAGCCGCTAAACTAGCCGCCATGACTCAATTGTCTAAAGGTCAATTGATCAATGGTCGGGTCAGTAATATTCGTCCTTTCGGTGTATTTGTCGAGTTTTCGGGTGTTTCAGGGCTACTGCACAACAAAGAAATCAGTCAAAAGCCAGTTAGCGATCCTACGCGCGTATTTCAAATTAATGACATGATCAAAGCCGTAGTGGTGGATATTGATCAGTCTCGCGATCGCATTGCCCTTTCCACCAAGCTATTAGAGCTTCACGCAGGTGAAATGCTTGAGAGTTCAGCACAGGTGTTTGCCGAAGCGGAAGAGCGTTTAGAAAAAAATATCAGTAAGCTCTGGGATGCTTAAACGTTTAACCTCAGTGAATGGCGGCGCGAAGCACCGCTATTCACTAAAACTTTGCAAGCGTAACCATTGCTTTCGCTTAATATATAAATAGTTCTGGCAATATTTAAAATTAAAGTTAAAAATAGAGAGTCAAAATTATGGAAGTTAATTTTCTTGGTCTACTGGCAACCGTGCTAGCCGTATTTGTACCTACCGTTTTCTTATTAACTCTGTATATCCAAACAGCTAGCCGCGAAGAAGGTCAGGCTAACAAATAAACAATTTTTTGTCGGCGCGGTTATGCCGCGTTGACAAAAATATAAAAAAAGCATCGCCCTTGGGCGGTGCTTTTTTATTCGTTATTCTGTTTAGAGCGATCGCCCTAAAACAGGCTAGGATACAAGAATACAACTCATCGTAAAAACGAATTAAAGCAATCATGGTAGAGCGTCCTATTAAAAAAGCCGACCGTCAGCCCCAAACTGAAAATGGTGAAGGTGCTAAGCGGTCTAATGAGTCTGAAGGCAAGCGTTCCCAGCGTGGAGACAGCAGGGACTCTAAAGGCAAGGGCGATAAAAGAGATAAACGCGGCTCCCGCAGTGAAGAGCCACCAGCACCTGTCAATCTCGCATTGGTGAGAGGGCCAAAGCCAACTAAGCCAAAGCCTGAAGTTGAAGAAGTAATTGTTGAGGAAATCAGTGAGTCAGAAGTCACCGAAGAAGTAGCAACTGAAGCATAGAAAAAACAAAAAAATGGCGGCGCAATGCGCCGCCATTTTTTTGTTTTTTAAAAGCGGCGGAATACGCCACTTTTTATACCAATTCCTTAGTACAGGACAAAAAGTTGCAAAGATAGACAGGAAGGGGTTTTATAGAAGATAACTACAGCATCCGTAAAACCCCTATGGAAGAGATTAACCTATTCCGCGAAAAATTACAGCAACATCTGCCTTGGAATGCGGCAAGACTGTCTTTTGTGTCGATATTCTTGACCGCGCTAATGCGAGTAAAGACAGTAAACCTAGGGGAAATCGCCACAGGATTTAGCGGCAAAGCCAAAGTTGAATCGCACTACAAGAGATTACAGAGGTTTTTTCGAGACTTTGAGGT
>MNZA01000018.1:5922-15105 GCA_001873375.1 Oscillatoriales cyanobacterium CG2_30_44_21 | reverse complement strand
TTAAAACCCGTGGCTTTTGTTTGGAGTCTACTCATCTTCAAGACTCCGAGCGCCTCTCTAAGCTCATTGCGTTGCTTACTCTCGCTTTATGTTGGGCTTTTTCTTCTGGGCTTTGGCTTGCTCAACTTAATCCCCTCAAGCCCAAAAAGCATGGTCGGCTACCTAAAAGTATTTTTCGCCTTGGTTTTGATTTCCTTCGGCATATCATCTTCGATCTTCACGCTAATTCTGAAGCATTCTTTAACTCCATTAAATTGCTGTCCTGTACTTAGGATTTTCTCTGTACCCATCAAAGCCTCAATAGGCTGTACGTCATTTCTTTACTTGAAAACCCATACTGGTTTTTAATTCACAAAACTGTAGTCACACTTTTGTGAATTAGTATTAGCCCGCCAAACAAGCCAACTTTCTCTAGTTGGTACGGAAACACGCACTCCTTAGCCATGTAGAACCGCTCCCGTTCAAGAGCCAGACAGCCTAAAATATTTAGAAATAACCTAGACCACAGGAGGCGGCGATGCAACCAACTAACCCCAATCAATTTACGGAAAAAGCATGGGCGGCGATCGCCAAGACCCCCGATGTGGTCAAAGCGGCTCAGCAACAGCAGATCGAGTCTGAGCATTTACTAAAAGCATTGCTGGAGGAAGAAGGGCTGGCTAGTAGCATTTTCAGCAAGGCGGGGATTAACATTCAGAAATTACGCGATCGCATTGATGAATTTATCAACCGACAGCCCAAAGTTTCTAGCACAAATACATCGGTTTATCTGGGGCGAAACTTAGAGGTGCTATTTGATCGCGCCGAAAAGGAAAAGAAAAACTTTGGCGATGAATTTATTTCCATTGAGCATATGCTGCTGCCTTACTGCAAAGACGATCGCTTTGGCAAGCCGCTCTTTCAAGAAATGGGACTCGATGAAGGAAAACTGCGTAATATTATTCAACAAGTGCGAGGCAATCAAAAAGTGACCGACCAAAATCCTGAAAACAAATATGAAGCTCTCACCAAATATGGTCGCGATCTCACAGAACTCGCCCATGCTGGCAAGCTTGACCCTGTAATTGGACGCGATGACGAAATTCGCCGCACGATCCAGATTCTCTCGCGCCGTACCAAAAATAATCCCGTTCTCATTGGTGAACCAGGGGTGGGTAAAACTGCGATCGCCGAAGGGTTAGCCCAACGGATTATTAGCGGTGATGTGCCTGAATCCTTGAAAGACCGCAAGTTAATTGCTCTCGATATGGGTGGCTTGATCGCAGGGGCAAAATATCGCGGTGAATTTGAAGAACGCTTAAAGGCAGTTCTCAAAGAAGTAACGGAATCCAATGGCAGTATTATTCTATTTATTGATGAAATCCACACAGTCGTGGGCGCAGGTGCAACCCAAGGGGCAATGGATGCAGGGAACTTGCTGAAGCCAATGTTGGCACGGGGTGAATTGCGTTGTATCGGCGCGACTACCCTTGATGAATACCGCAAATATATTGAGAAAGATGCTGCCCTAGAACGCCGTTTCCAACAGGTGTACATCGATCAGCCTAATGTCGAAGATACGATTTCCATTCTCAGAGGTTTGCGCGATCGCTACGAATCGCACCACAATGTCACCATCTCCGATACGGCGCTGGTAGCGGCGGCAACCCTATCCAATCGCTACATCAGCGATCGCTTTTTACCTGATAAAGCGATCGACTTAGTTGATGAGGCGGCGGCAAAGTTGAAGATGGAAATTACTTCTCAGCCTGAAGAACTTGATGAAATTAATCGCAAGATCATTCAGATGGAAATGGAATGTTTATCTTTGAAAAAAGAAAATGATCGCGAATCAATTGATCGCCTTGAGAAGTTGAATAAAGAACTGGGTGATTTGAAGGAAGGTCAAACCACGCTCAAAGCCCGTTGGGAAGCTGAGAAGCAAGTAATCGACAACCTTGGCAAAATCAAGGATGACATTGCCCATGTGAATGTGGAAATTCAACAGGCGGAACGTGACTATGATCTGAGCAAGGCGGCGGAACTGAAATATGGCAAGCTCACCGATTTGCAACGTCAATTGGAAATTGCGGAAGTAAATCTGGAAGAGGCGAAAACCTCTGGGCGATCGCTGCTGCGTCAAGAAGTCACTGAAGAAGATATAGCCGAAATCATTTCTAAATGGTCGGGCATTCCTGTCAGCAAACTGGTGGAATCGGAAAAAGAGAAGCTCCTGCAACTGGAAGATGTGCTGCACGATCGCGTAGTTGGTCAAGAGGAAGCGGTCACGGCGATCGCTGATGCCATCCAAAGATCCCGCGCAGGGCTTGCCGATCCCAATCGCCCGATCGCTAGTTTTATTTTCCTAGGTCCTACAGGCGTTGGTAAAACCGAACTAGCGAAGGCACTCGCTGCCTATCTCTTTGATACTGAAGAGTCAATGGTGCGGATCGATATGTCGGAATATATGGAAAAGCACAGCGTTTCGCGCCTAGTCGGTGCGCCCCCTGGCTATGTCGGCTATGAAGAAGGTGGACAACTCACCGAAGCCGTGCGCCGCCGTCCCTATGCCGTGATTCTCTTTGATGAAATCGAGAAGGCGCACCCCGATGTCTTTAACATTATGCTGCAAATCCTTGATGATGGTCGCGTGACAGATTCTCAAGGTCGCACCGTTGACTTTAAGAACTCGATCATCATCATGACCAGTAACGTGGGTTCGCAGTTCATTCTCGATATTGCGGGTGATGATTCTAAGTACGAAGAAATGCGCGATCGCGTCATGGAATCAATGCGCTCTAGTTTCCGTCCTGAGTTCCTGAACCGCATTGATGAAATTGTGATCTTCCATGCCCTGCGCCGTGAGGAGTTGCGCCGCATCGTTAAGCTGCAAGTGCAACGTCTCGAAAAGCGCCTTGAAGAAAAGCGGATGACTCTGAGAATTGCTGATGCGGCTCTGGACTTCATTGCTGAAGTTGGCTATGACCCAGTTTATGGGGCAAGACCATTAAAACGAATCATTCAGCGTCAATTGGAAACCCAGATTGCTAAGAGCATTCTGCGCGGTGATTTCATTGATGGTGACACCATTTTTGTAGATATCGAAAATGAACGGCTTGCCTTTAAGCGCCTGCCAGCGCAATTAGTGACAGTTTAAAAAAATAGCAAATAGCGGCGCGAAGCGCCGCTATTTGTTTTAACTAAGAGCTAGATCCAAAGCGAATGGCATAAACATCTTGTTCTTTGTCAGTGTAAATTTCCACATCTGACTTGGGATAAGAAACACATAAAAGAATGTAACCCTTCGCATCTAGCTCTTCGCCCATGCCGCCGCTCCCCATGCCTTGGCTTTGATCGACCTGTCCCTTCACAATTTGCGCCGCACAGGTCGTACATACACCCGCATAGCACGAACAGGGCAAATCTAGTCCCTGCGCGATCGCAGTGTCAAGGATTGGCTGATCTTCAGGCACAGCTATAGTAAAAGTCTGCCCTTGATGATGTAAGGTCGCAGTAAAGGTCTGAGTCATTTTTATAAGTTTTATTGCGTAGAGTGAGTGATATGATGTGCAACTGGCTCAATTTTATCTCTTCCTATGCAACCCCGCCACACTGCCCGCGAACTTGCGCTATTTAGCATCAACCAATTGCCTAGCCAACCGCAAAAGCTCGAAACAAAAACCTTGGACGATATCGTGACTGCTGTAGTGCGATCGCTTCATGATGAAACTAAGGAGCTATTACAAACCGCCAGTGCGGAGCTACAACGCAGCCAAGATCGGATTACTTCTAGCGAAAATCGCACTAGCGACTTGCGCCAAGATATCCAAGCGGTTGAGGGCATGGTGCGTGAGGCGATCGAATTAACCAAGAATGCCATCAATAATATTGGTGCGGCTCTAGAATTTCCCGTAACTTTGGTGCTTTCCCAGCGCGAAGAAGTGCGTAATTACGCCGTTGATATTCTCAAAACTGTCAACATCAAGCGATCGCAAATTGATGAAATTATTAGCGCCGCTCTAGTCAATTGGCAAATTGACCGCCTCGCCCAGTTAGACAAAGACATTTTGCGGATTGCCACCGCCGAGATGATGTTTATGAATGTGGCAAGCAAAGTGGCGATCGATGAAGCGGTAGAACTGGCTAAACGCTATAGCAGTGAAGATGGCTATCGGTTTATCAATGGCGTGCTACGGCGCATTGATGACCAGCTTAAAGAATCACGCAAATAAGCGAGTGGCGGCGCTTCGCGCCGCCATTATCTAAAAATAAAAAGCGCGGCTTAGCCGCGCTTTTTATTTTTGGGTTTCGCCTTCTAGCTGCTTTACCGCTGCCAACTCTCTTTCTAAAAGATTGACGCGCTCCAATAATTGTTGATTGGAAGCTAGCAATTCCTGAGTTCGTGATGACAAATAAGGATCAGATTCCCACCAATTAATGCCGATTTCCTTGGCTTTATCCACCGATGCAACCAGTAAGCGGATTCTGATGCTCAGTAATTCCACACTCCCCACAGACACCGTAATATCACCTGCGATCACAATGCCCTTGTCCAACACTCTTTCGAGAATGTCCGCAAGGGAAGAGCCTGTAGTACTGTTTTTAATCGCTTGAGACATTTAAGGTATTTGATCCAATAATTTAGCAAGCCCCAGTTCTGACTCAGGCTCCCCATTACCATAGCGAGAAATCAAGACATCACCGCAAAGATCGCGAAAGTCTTCATTCTTTCCAGAAATAGCAATCTCATGCTCATGGCAGATTTTGCCAATTAGCAGACAAGCTCGTAAGCTTGAAGCTTTGCTGCACTGCACTTGACGGCGGTAACTACGGATCAGGTTAATTAGTTTTAGAGCTTCGGTGCGCTCTAGCCCGACCCGATTGACCAGAATTTGCTTTTCAGTCTCCACATCCGCTTCGCCGATATTGATCGTGATCATCCGATCAAGTAAAGCATCTTGAGTGGGATGCACCCCTGCATATTCCTCTGGATTAGATGTGAAGATCGCCCGAAACATAGGATGGACGCGCACATATTCCGACTGTGAGCTATCGGGGGGCAGGACAATCAGTTTTTCTTCGAGAGCGCTGAGTAAAACGTTATTTACTTCAGGACGCGATCGGTTGAACTCATCGTAAATGAGGGTAAAACCTTCCTTAGCCGCCAATGTCAGCCGTGAATCTGTCCAACTCTGACGCAAATCATCTTCTACCTTCAAAACAGAGTGGATGTAATTATCCACAACTTTTTTGCGGCTATATCCAGAATTGGAACCAATCAACTGCGATGATCGCAAGTCTTCGTCACCATAGATCAACACCATTGGTCGTCCGACTAGACCCGCGAGGTGCATAGCGAGCGTGGTTTTACCCGTACCCGCAGGACCTCGCAAATGGATCGCAAATCCAGATTGCAAGTAGCGCAGAGCGCGGCGGACAATTTGCTTAGTAAAGTCAGTACTAATGAACTGACGGGGGCTGGCTTGGAGAACTGTGGTCATTTTTTATCAGGCTTCTGCCATTTGTAGCAGGGTATTAAGGATATCCGAAGGATCAACCTTGAGGGTGTTGGCTCCTTGAGCGAGTAAATCTCTCACGGTATCGCGATCATTGACAACATCTAACAGGCTAGAGTTTGTCGATAGTTGGGATACATAGTCAACCACAAACTGTTCGATTTTGTTGGGAGTTTTGACCGCTTCTTGGGGAGGTTCTTTATTTTCTACCGCTTTAGGAGCTTCCGCGACCTTTACTTCAGCAATCGGTGTTACTTTTTTCGAGGCTTTAGCGGGCTTCTTCTCGACGGTCAAGCTAGCGACTTTAGCGACTGGTGCTACTGCAACGACAGTGCGATCGCCACTCCATACAGAAGCTTTGAGGTCGGCTCGAAAATTCCGTAGTTGCTCAGCTTGAGCGGCGGCGGCAGCTAGGCGTTGAGCATTAATAGCGTTGAGGGAAGAACGCACTTCAGCAACTAAACTGAGAAATTCCTGCGATCGCGCTTGAATGTCAACCTTAGCGGTGGCAATGCGTTGATTGGTGATGTCTTGCAGTTGACTGGCGACCGCGGCGGCTCGTGAAGCTGCTTCCTGCGATCGCTGCTCTGTGGCAACTTTGGCATTGGCAAGACGCGATTTTTGAATGTCATCTAATTGCATTGCGGTGAGAATCTCTCGGTCTTTGGTTAACTGTTGCCGTTGCTGTCTCGCGGCAGCGCCATTGCGGATGCGGGCTTTGTGAATGTGTTTTAGCTGAGATCTGGACTTGAAAGTACGGCTGCGTACTTCTTGGGCGCGTTCTTCGCTATCTTCCGCCGCCTGCTGGACGCGAGTTTCATTTAGTCCTTGTAAATAACTGGCAACCTGATCAGCACGATCTTGTAATTCCTCTTGTCGCTGCGCCAAAGCATTTTCGGCGATCGCTTGCCGCCCCTGTTCCCATGCCAAGCGATTTTGTTCAGCATGGGCAAGATACTTTGCGGTTGCCTCAGCCTGTTCTTGAAAATTTTGTTCTCTTTTCTGTCTTGACTGCTCACAGGCTGCCAAAAAATCTGTTCTTTCTTGCAATCGTTGCTGATTTGCTTGTGCAAATTTCTGCATCAAAGAAGCCATAACGTTATCCTCAAATTCTGTTCATTTTAACCATCTATTCAGTAAGTATCTGGGTTTAATTAAGATCTAAAATCAGATGCTGTTCCGCCCGCGTAGCGGGCGGAACAGCATCTGATTTTTAGTTTACTTATGCCTAGCTACTCAATACCAAGTAAAGAAATGGCGTAGCCATTTCTTTATCTAAAAAACCATGCTGGGTTTGGTTTTCAATTTATAAAAGCGTGACTACACTTCTGTAAATTTGGTATAGATGTCCCTGAAATGTTGCAATAGACTCAAAATATTTGCGTTCTCTTGAATTTTCATTTAAACCCCCTTCTCACCGTAACTACCCTGCTAAAAATTTATTGCCAAGTCAGCAAAAAACTGACAGAATAATTTTTAGTGAGAAGGGAGTGTAAAAGAAATCGGTAGGCTAATAACCCAATTGTTCAGAGATTAGTAACTAGCCTATGGCTAGAGTCCCATTCAAACTAAGCCGCAGGTACTGCCGCTGAAGCTGTAAGACCAACTGCTTCAGCATACTTGAGGTATGTTTCGACAGAGGCGATCACAACACGAGCTTCGATAGAGAGCAGTTCAATCCCTACAAGAGAGACTCTGACCCATGCATCAATGACAATTCCCTTGTCCAAAATACGATCAATAACTTCCGCCAAGCTAGAGGAAGAGTTTACTTTTTCAACAGCCATGATAGATTTCTCCGTGAGTTGATTACATTCGGCATCTAAATTCTGCCTGTGCAAACTGTACTACACAACAGCAAAATTACTTATACTTAATTTGTACTAAGCATTTTGTTTTTTGCTTCTTGTTTTTAAAGAAAGCTTGTTAATTCTACCTTCTAACAAAGGGTTAAATGATAAACTTTCTTTAAGAGAAAGTAACTATAGTACTAGTAAATTCCATGAATTAGACTTTTATAATCGGTTTAGAGCTGATAAATATTTTTGCGCTTTTTATTGTATGAGTGAGACACTTCCTATACAGCACTTTGTGCTTAACTAAAACCTAGAGGAGTTTTGGTGGTCGTTGTTCCGCGCCGTTCCCAAAAGTCTCTCTGCACTACTCAAAGCCTCAATAGACTGTAAAGCAAGGGATTGACTTTTAAAGGCACGGCAAATCCACGTTAATAAAAATCTAGTTTTTTGTTAATTTAAACTTAATTGAACTTTAAAAAATATCGAACTTATGAATGACAAGCTTGAAGATCAAAATATTCAGAATAATGTGGATGCAGCCAAAGGAACTAGAACTAGTTTTGATGGTGTCAATCCAAACAAAGGAAAAGATAGCTTTGTGAAATTGGCAATGCGAAATATGGTCAAGAAAGGCAGTACTTCGCTGTTTCATTTCTTCCTAACTATAGTTGGAGTAATTGGTATTTTGTTAGGGTTGGCGATCGCTTTCCATTGATACAAAACAGATTAAAAAATCAGTCAGCGATTAATTTTTTGATCTGGTTTCGAGATTTTTAATGATTTAAGATAATTTTGATCATTGGCGCTTTACATCGATGATCAAAATTATCTCTGGGTTTTAAGTTAGCTCAAAGCGTTGTAGATGATTGAGTAACCCCATTCGCTGTAAAATTTTAAGCAAAGTTAATAATTTTACATATTAAAATGTCATACTCTCAAAAACCAACAATTATCATTACAGGTGCGTCTTCGGGCGTGGGGCTGTGGTCGGCAAAGGCGCTTGCTGACAAGGGCTGGCAGATTGTCATGGCTTGTCGGGACATCCCTAAAACTGAACAGGCGGCTGCTTCTGTAGGTATTTCTAAGGATAACTACACAATTATTAAAATAGATCTCGGTTCTTTGGCAAGCGTCCACGAATTTGTGGCAAGTTTTCGAGCCATGGGAATGTCTCTGGATGCACTTCTATGTAATGCGGCAGTTTATTTACCTCTAATCAAAGAACCATTGCGATCGCCTGAAGGATTTGAGCTAACGATGACCACTAATCATCTAAGTCATTTCTTGCTATGTAACTTGTTGTTAGAAGACATGAAGAAATCCCGCTATTCCGATAAACGGATGGTGCTTCTAGGTACTGTTACTCATAATCCTGATGAATTAGGTGGCAAGATTCCGCCCCAGCCTGATCTCGGCAATTTTGAAGGATTTGAACAAGGGTTTAAGCCACCAATCTCGATGGCAAATGGCAAAAAGTTTGAGCCTGTGCGTGCTTACAAAGAAAGTAAGGTTTGCAATATTTTGACCATGCGCGAGTTGCATCGCCGCTACCATGACTCCACAGGTATCACTTTCAGTTCTCTCTATCCAGGCTGCGTCGCTGACACACCACTATTTCGCAATCACTATCCCCTCTTCCAAAAGCTATTTCCTCTATTCCAAAAAAACATTACCAAGGGATATGTGAGTCAGGAGCTTTCAGGACAGAGGGTGGCGGCGGTCGTTGCTGACCCTGAATATAAACAGTCGGGCGCTTACTGGAGTTGGGGCAATCGCCAGAAGAAAGATGGTAAGTCTTTTGTGCAGACGGTTTCTCCTCAAGCTCGCGATGACTCTAAAGCAGAGAGAATGTGGGACTTGAGCGCTAAGTTGGTCAGTCTCGGATAAGAGAG
>MNZA01000018.1:0-5913 GCA_001873375.1 Oscillatoriales cyanobacterium CG2_30_44_21 | reverse complement strand
CGAAGCGCCGCCTTTCTCTCTAGGGAAGGCTAGGCATCAATAAAATCGGTGGATCGAAACTATTGGCTTGAGGATTTTGTCCAGCTACGCGGAGGGAAAGTTGATTGGCGATCACCTCAGAAATAGAATTATAAACATCATTAGAACCAGCAATCTTGAAAAATGGTAAAGCTACATTGAAGTTGACTTGCCCCAGTAATTGCTCTAGCAATCTCCCAAAAGAACCTCGCGACTCG
The DNA here is from genome assembly GCA_001873375.1 of Oscillatoriales cyanobacterium CG2_30_44_21. Taxonomy (GTDB): domain Bacteria; phylum Cyanobacteriota; class Cyanobacteriia; order Pseudanabaenales; family Pseudanabaenaceae; genus Pseudanabaena. The sequence goes on along the minus strand of MNZA01000018.1, from coordinate 5,677 downwards.
CTGATCGGTAGCTCACTGGTTTCAGGTAAATTGAATTTTTTTCTGGCTAGTCCCCGCAAGTCGGCGATCGCCTGATCTTGAGTGCCTAACTCATCAACCAACTTATTTTCCTTAGCTTGTCTACCTGTAAAAATCCGACCGTCAGCTAAACGCCGCACAACTTCTAGATCCATTTTTCGCCCCTTAGCAACATCGTTGATAAATTCTTGGTAAGTGCTTTGCAATAGGTCTTGCAGTAGTTGCCGCTCAGGTTCGGCTAGCTCTCGAAAAGGTGAAAAAATATCTTTATAAGGACCAGTTTTAATGGTTTGTGGTTTAATCCCAACTCGATCTAGTAAATCCTTAGCATTAAATCCATTCAAGATCACGCCGATACTGCCAGTTAGGGAGCCAGCATTGGCATAGATTTTGGTGGCGGGGCTGGCGGCGTAGTAGCCACCACTGGTAGCTTGGTCAAGCATACTGACCACAACAGGCTTTTTTTCGGTGAGATCTTGGACAGCTTGGTATAACTCTTTACTTGCGCCGACCGTTCCTCCAGGACTATTGATGGATAGCAGTACGCCCTTGACTGACTCATCGTCAATCAGTTCGCGGAGGCGATCGCGTACTGCCATCGCCCCTGATGCTGAGGAACTAGAGCCTGAAATTGCTCCATCAATGGAGACTAGCTCAAGGCGATCGCGATTCAGAGCCTGCTGAAAATCTAAAGAGTCTTCCACTTGGCGGCGCTGGATGCCGAAAGTGGCAGCAATGAAGCAAACAACGACTAGGGTAAGAGCAATGATGCGATTAATTTGCATGGCATAATTTGTGGCGGCTGCCCTAGTTTAGTATGAAAATCCCGCAACTTTGACCAACTGAGCAGTTTAAAATCTTTCTTGGCTGGGGCTAGAACTTAGAGTGGCTCTTGATTTTTAGGGTAATATTGTTTGTCTGTAAACTTTCTACCTAACTATGACTAACAAAGCGATCGCCAATTCATCCACTAAAGAAACTCCTAAAGACAAAGAAATAGTTCGTGATTATTTTAACTCCACTGGCTTTGATCGCTGGCGGCGCATCTATGGCGAAGGGGATGTCAATCGAGTTCAACAAGACATTCGTACTGGACATCAACAGACTGTGGACTATGTTTTATCTTGGTTTAAGAATGATAAGAATGCCTCTGGACATAGTGTTTGTGATGCTGGTTGTGGAACTGGTAGCTTGAGCATTCCCCTCGCGGCAATGGGGGCAAAGGTTTATGCTAGTGATATCTCTGAAAAGATGGTTGGCGAAGCAAAGGAACGTGCATCTGATCCTGAAAATCCGATATTTGAGGTTCAAGATTTGGCGAAGCTTTCTGGAGAATATGACACCGTAATCTGTTTGGATGTCTTGATCCATTATCCTGATCGCGATTCTGAAGAAATGATCGCCCATTTAGCTTCCCTTGCTAAGTCTCGACTCATTCTTAGCTTTGCTCCCAAAAATCCTTATTATGTATTGATGAAGAAGGTCGGCGACATGGTTCCTGGACCTAGTAAAGCGACTCGCGCCTATCTACACAAAGAGTCTGATGTCCGCCGCGTTCTCAAACAGTTGGGTTTCACAATCAAGCGAAAAGAGTTTACAGCGACTTCCTTCTATTTCTCACGGTTATTTGAAGCAGTTCGCAATTAATTGTGCGACAGCCACTTCCAACCAAACGAACCAAGAATAAATTTAAAAGCGTTGCTTCGCAACGCTTTTAAATTTATTCTTGGTTCGGGCTTGGAGGCGTAATTCTTACACCTTGAGTTACTTCCACATAAATATTTTCCAATCGCACAGGCTGACGGGTAATAGAATCAATCTTAATTCCATCAAAATGCTCTAATATCTCTTTCAATTCCATTACCCTCGGCAACCAAAAAGCCAGTTCCCGCCCATAGTGACGATAGGCAAAACCCAATTCGGTTGCCCTCGCGATCGCTAGATCCTCCGTGGGAGTATGAACGATCGCAATTTCTTGGGCAGGGACATAGCGCTTTAACTCTTCTAAACTACCTTCTGCCAACAAGGTACCTTGCTTGATAATGCCAATCCTTTGACAGAGACGTTCAGCTTCATCTAGTAAATGGGTAGTTAATAGAACTGCTGTGTCTTGACGACAGAGATTGCGAATCACTTCCCAAATTTCGTAACGAGCTTCAATATCTAGTCCTGTAGTGGGTTCATCTAGTACCACAAGTTGCGGTTGATGGACAAGGGCGATCGCCATACTCAGGCGGCGTTGCATCCCGCCACTGAGTTTTTCGGCAATAGTTTGGGCGCGATCTCTCAGTCCCACGAGTTCCAAACAATGCTTCGCTTGCTTTTGACAAGTGCTTCTATTGAGTCCATACAGTTGCCCAAAGAAGCGTAAATTTTCTTCACAAGTTAAGCTTTTATAAAAAATATTTTCCTGCGGAGCAACACCAATTAGCGATCGCATGGAAGACAATGCACTGCGCGAATTTTGACCATTCATCAAAACGTCACCAAGATCAGCCTGAATTAATCCACACAAAATACTGATCGTGGTGGTCTTGCCTGCTCCATTTGGTCCTAATAAGCCATAGACCTCCCCTGATTGAATTGAAAAGCTCAAGTCCTGCAAAACTTGCTTCTTCCCATAAGATTTACAGATTTTGCGAACCTCTAACACAGATGCCTCGATCTCCAATAATTAGATTTTGATTCTAGATACAGCAATTGCTGTAGTTACTCCCTTTCTAGTAAAAAATTAGACGTTTTGGCGCGAAGTGCCGCAACAATAATTCTTGATTTTTAATATCTAGTTTTATAGCGGTAAGGGAGTATTTACAAGAAAGTTTTTAAAGAAGTTGGCAAAGCCAGCTTCTTTAAAAACTTTCTTGGGTTTCAGGGAATCTGTTGTACCCACCTAAAAGATACCGCACTTTGACATCTACCCTGCAAGTAGCAATTACTGATCAACTAAACCACCAGAAAAATATTAAAAGCGCGGCAAAGCCACGCTTTTAATATTTTTCTGGGCTTTGATGTCAAAATATTGCAAATCAAATTTTAAAGTATTGAGCTAAATATGCGATCGCAATGGGAATGTTTATTAAAAAATCTTGGTAATTGGAAAGGCTCCTTCGCGCGACTCAATCCCCAAGGAGCAATACTAGAAGATATTCCTAGTGAGACAATTTTAGAACTGAAGGAAGATCGCCAGACAATGCGCCAAACTGTGCGCCGATTTATTGATGGTCAGCCCCAAGATTTAGTTTTAGAATATCAAAATCTTAATAAAAGTACGACTTTCTTTGAGAATGGAGCTTTTTCTCAAGGTTCGCCCCAATTCGCTCCTTACGCAGAATTTGGGACAGAAATGGGATTAATCGATGGCGATCGCCGTTTGCGCTTAGTTCTGCTCTACGATAAGGCGGCTCAATTAGATCGCATTACCCTAATTCGTGAACATTTAGCCCATAGCGAAAATTCTCAGCCACCTATCCTGACTCTCCATGATCTATTAGGCAAATGGGAAGGTGAGGCAATTACGATTGCAGCGGATTGGTCAGAGCCAGAAGTAATAGCAACCAAGACTGAATGGAATCAAAATGGCGATCGCGTCACCATGTCTTTGCAAATGGGAACGCAATCTTTAACTGCAACTGCGTTTATTAATCCCTTTCAGCCGCAAATTTTGACTTTTCCACAAGATCAAGTTCAGACATTATTTCTGCCTGATGGCGCGTCCTTGACCTGTCCTGTCGCGATCGCCCCCCGTCAGTCATTTCGCCTATCGGTGTCATGGCTCTTAGAGCCAAATCTCCATCAACGCATGATCCGCGCTTATGACGCTAAGGGCGCATGGTCGAGCCTCAGCCTAGTCACCGAACGCAAAACGATGTAATACCAACTAAAGAAATGGCTAAGCCATTTCTTTAGTTGGTATTAGCTAAATTTTTCTCAACCTTCTCCAATCAATCTTAGCGCGGAGTTCATCTTTGATTCTTGCCAAGATGGAATCTTCATCAATGGTTTCCAAAATCCTTTTAACTACCGCTTTAGGTCCATCGGCTCCCCATGATGCACCGTTGGCGAGATATTCCTTTGTGACAAGTCCTAATGCATAGGTGGAGAAACCAGATACGCCTGCTTGGGCGATCGCCACGGATACATAGCCGCCCAAGGTCGCACCGCCTGTAACAGGCGCAGCGATGCCTAATAAGCTTTTGAGTGAACTCAAGCCGAAATTTGCCAGAAACTCGCTGGCACTGATGCCACCCATGCCGATCGCGATTTTTTGCATTAGAGCAATTGCGCCACGATTGCTCATATTGATGCCATAGAGCTTGGATAGCGCCACGATCATTGATACATCGATGATGGCACTGGTAATTACATCAACTACCGTGAAGGGATTAACAGCGATCGCTACGGCTTGAGTGATCACACAATTCCAAATGATGCGATTGGCTTGGCGATCGCGTACAAACATTTTGCGCTGCACAACGCGCTCCTGCACCATATCAGCGAACAGCATCGTATTTAAAGCAATCAAAGACTTACCTTCGCGATCAAGTACTTCTAGAATTTTTAATTTTAAATCTTCTATTTGTGGTTTACCGATCACTAGCTCCGCCTCAAAAGAACCATCGGGCTGACGAATCGCCTTTGCCACCAGAGGCGAAGCGGCAGTCATCACAATTTCATCTTGGGTGAGCAGTTCTTTAACTCTGTCATCACGAATTTTGGCATAGATCGCAAGGCGATCTTCAGGGGGATATTGATCGATTTTGTTGAACACTAGCAAAATCGGCTTGCTGGCTCCCCTTAGCTCAGAAAGCGCATCGTACTCAACTTTAGTAATATCTCCTGCCACGATAAATAAAATTAAATCCGCTTGCTGGGCAATCCGTTTCGCCAGTTCCGCCCGACCTTCGCCATCAACTTCATCAATTCCAGGGGTGTCAATTAGTTCAATTCTAGCTTCGCCTTTGCCCTGAAAAGAAGCTTTAAGAATAGTGCGATCGCCATTGGATTGCATAGCTTCGCGGGAGATTTGCCATTCGGCGGCTTGTCGGCTTGTCGTTACTCCATGCAAAGGACCAGTTTCAAACACTTGTCCCCCCATCAATGCATTTAGTACCGACGACTTACCGCGTCCGACCATCCCAAATACAGCAATTTGCAAAACTTGACGCTCTAGTTTGTCTAGCATCTGTTGCAGCTCTTCGAGGGGCTCTTCTAGCCCGCGTCGTTCCCGTTCAGACAAGTCCAAATTTGCGACGATATCGCGTAATGTTCTTTGGGCTTGGCGATAGTTTAGTTCTTCAAAGATTTCATCAAAGCTCAGAAAGTTCTCATCTTGCGGCATGACTGGATCGCCCATAACTAAAATCTATAAGTGATTCGCAATTTTCATTATGAGACAGTTTGATTGGTTTTACAGCGAAAACCCAATTAACAAAAAGATTAAAGCGTTGCTTGGCAACGCTTTAATCTTTTTGTTGACGAATACAGCCTATTGAGGGATTAAGGGGTACAATAACAGCACTTCGTAAACCAGTTTTTAAAGAAGGATTTATCTAAGAGCAGCAAAAAGATTCGCAATACTTGTTGAATCGCAAATAAGGTCTGAGGTTTAAACTGCCTGATAAAAGCTTTGAGGACTGACCAAAGCATTTCAATAGGATTA
>MNZA01000127.1 GCA_001873375.1 Oscillatoriales cyanobacterium CG2_30_44_21 | reverse complement strand
CGGAACAACATTCTTGGTTTTTAGGTTACTTATACCTAGCGACTTAAAAACCCTTACTGGGTTTAGTTTTCAATTCACAAACATTGTAGTCACGCTTTTGTGAATTGGTATGAATTAATAACGATGACCGAGGGTATTGTTGTGATAAATAGGTTTTTTGAAAAGTTTTTAATATCGAGTTTGTTGCTAAGTGGCGGTGCGATCGCTTTAACGCCCGTGCTTCCAATTCCACCTGTTTTTGCCCAATCCGATGAAGATACCAATATTCGGGTTTACAAATCAGCTAGCCCCGCAGTCGTGTCAATCCAGTCGCGCAGTGGCAATGGCAGTGGCTCCATAATTGATTCTAAAGGCTTAGTTTTGACCAATGCCCATGTGGTGCGCGGCGCAAATGTGGTGAATGTAACCCTCAGCGACAAACGCCAATTTCGGGGAGTGGTCATCGCCAGCAGTCGCAATCCTGACCTAGCGATTATTCGATTGGAAGATGTCAAAGTTAGTTTGCCGACAATTGCCATAGCCAGCTTCAGCAGCATTCAAGTTGGGCAGAGAGCCTTTGCGATCGGCAATCCCTTTGGCAGATTTGCAGGTACGCTCACAACGGGGATTATCAGTCGCATTGATCGCGATCGCAATTTTTTACAAACCGATGCCGCCCTCAATCCTGGAAATTCTGGAGGTCCATTGTTAAATAGTCGCGGCGAATTGGTGGGTGTGAATACTGCCATATTTACCGCAAATTCTGCTAGCAGTGGCATTGGCTTAGCGATCGAAGCGGATACAGTCAAGAAATTTATCGCCTCAGCAAGGCAGGGGGCGATCGCCAACATCCCTCAACCAGCCCTAGCCAGTCCCACCGTGATTTCTATGGGCGGTCAGGCGATCACTTCGGTCTTAACTGCTTCGGACAACACGCTGCCTGATGGTAGTTACTTCAAAGCTTACCAATTTCAAGGGACGGCGGGACAATTAGTTGAGATCGAGATGCGGGGCAATGGCATCGACCCTTACTTAGTGCTGTTTAACGCGGCTGGACAAAAAATTGCGGAAGATGACGATAGTGCTGGCGATAAAAATGCGCGCATTGTCACGACCTTACCGACTACAGGTAAATATACGATCTATGCCAATTCCTATGAAGTTGGACAAACTGGCTCCTTCAGTCTGTCTAGCCGTCTCGCCAACCACCTTGGCTCGGTTCCTCCTAGACGATTGAGCGATCGCCAAGTGATACTGCAAGAAAAGGGTGTACTGGGTCTGTCAAGTCGGATCTTGGCAAGGGATGGCAGCCGTTTTGATACTTTTAGCTTTAATGGTCAAGCTGGGCAAGTGATCCAGATTGATCTAAATAGTGCCGACTTTCACCCTTACTTAGTTTTGTTTTCACCGAACCAACAGTTGGTACTAGAAAACAATGGCTTACCTAGCCGCAAGCAAGCAAGTATGACCCTTGAGTTGCCTATCACTGGCACATATCGGGCGATCGTCAATGCCTTTGACCGCTCAGGACAGGGTGCGTATCAAATAACAGTCAAACGAGTTAAATAACCCTAAA
>MNZA01000193.1 GCA_001873375.1 Oscillatoriales cyanobacterium CG2_30_44_21 | reverse complement strand
GGCGAGTACAAAACTTAGCCAACAACTTACAAACGAAAATGTGTCTAGCTTCGGATAATCGTTTTGAGGTAAAAGTGAAAGCAAATGTTTGACAATATGGGGGAAGTTGGATAACATCACAGATATTATTTTTTTAATTTATTGCTTCTAGTTTAAAAGATTAGGAGTGCTTTTTTCTGATTATTTCCTATCGTTCAACACTTCTGACCAAAAGGCTGTTCCGCCCGCGTAGCGGGCGGAACAACCTTAATCACAGCGCTTTGCGCCCTTACAAAATTTGTGATAAAAACTTTTTGGTTCTCTCCTCTTGAGGATTTACAAAGAAATCATTGGGCTGAGCTTCTTCCACAATTACGCCGCCATCCATAAATACAATGCGATCAGCAACCTCACGGGCAAAACCCACCTCATGCGTAACCACCACCATCGTCATCCCCGAATCAGCAAGCGATCGCATGACATCAAGAACTTCTCTCACCATTTCAGGATCGAGCGATGAAGTTGGCTCATCAAACAACATAATTTTAGGCTGCATTGCCAAAGCTCTGGCGATCGCTACTCTTTGCTGCTGTCCCCCTGACAACTGCAATGGATACTTGTGAGCTTGCTGGGAAATGCCCACACGCTCTAACAATTGCATCGCCACCTCCGCGGCCTTGGCTTGTGACCACTTCCTGACCCACAGAGGCGCAAGCGTAATATTTTGAAGAACCGTCAGGTGTGGGAACAGATTAAATTGCTGAAATACCATGCCTACTTCCCGCCGAACTACATCAATGTTGCGGTGATTTTCAGGCGATAGTTCAAATCCATCCACAAAAATTCGTCCCTTTTGATATGCTTCCAAGGCATTAAAAGTGCGGGCAAAGGTAGATTTACCAGAGCCAGATGGCCCCATAATTACTACCACTTCACCACGATTAACGGTCAAGCTCACCCCTTTCAGGACATGAAAGTTGCCGTACCACTTATGCACATTTTCCGCGAAAATCATCGGCTCACTCATCAGTGACAACTCCCGTTACTAACCCTGTAGGAACCATTTGGTGACTTGTCCATATGCTACAAGCCTCTCAGATGTCTAGGTTTCATCCATTTTGGCATACAGAACTTCCTAATCTTACTAAACTCTTGAATTGCCGAATTAACGGTTGCCTGAAAGCTATATCTTTAGTTCAAAAATATACCAAATGGATTCTGTATGATTTACATATTCCTTCGATAGAATGCGGTAAAGGCATAATTAAGTTACCAATGGAATAAGGGGCGATCGCCTAATCGGTAAAGCATAAATCTCGGAAATAAGTTAATATTTGTCTAATACAGCCTATTGAGGCTTTGAGTAGTACAGAAATATTTTTGGGTTTTAGTTAAGCGCAAAGCGCTGTATTTAGAAATAAATACAGGTGAGTCCACAAATAAAACATTAAGACAAACACAAATTTGATGCGTATTTTATCCCGTAACAGATTGCGATATTTTTGGGAATCTCATCCTGATGTTGAAGAAGCTTTAAAAACTTAGTATTACGAAGCATCTTAGAGACTGTCAAGTAGATTGTGTAAAGTCTAGAACCTAGATATGGAGACGATCATCAAAGAGGATAGCAAAGCGATTAAGTGCAGGCTTCCAATCGCGAATCGGCATCGTCCATTTCTTAGAAATATTCCGCATCGCCAAATAGACCAGCTTG
>MNZA01000005.1 GCA_001873375.1 Oscillatoriales cyanobacterium CG2_30_44_21 | reverse complement strand
AGCCGTGGTGGGCGAGCTTTAAAAGAGCTTATGGATGGGTGAAAATAAAAAAACAATATTCACTCCTTGGGACACAGGGAGTCTGCCTCGAAGATAGGAAACTATCTTGCCAGTTAGTACTCGGTGAGTAAAACCTGCGGATGCTGAGTAAGACCAAAACTAGGATCGCTTAGTCTAGGCTTCGGCAAATGAAAGAGGAAGCCCGTACTCTATTTGTTTACAAAATGAGTGTCGGGTATGTCACTAAAGGATCGATTTTCTGGTGGCGCGGCTTCGCCGCGCCACCAGAAAGTCTTCACGGCGCAGCCCTAACAAGTTGCCCCACATCAACACTTTGCCAAAGTATTTTATATAGCTGCAAAGGTTCGTCTTTACCTTTGACCTTAATTGGCTCTAAGGTTTCCATTAGCAAGTTTAGGCTAGCGATTTTGGCTTTGGTTGTTTCGGAGATAAATACTTCACCCGCCTGAGCCGCCGTACAGATACGACTAGCCACATTCATCGTATCGCCGATATTTGTGTACTGAATTAAGTTTTCGGAGCCAATATTGCCTGCGGCGACCATGCCTGTATTTAAACCAATGTGAATCTGAATTTGGAGATTGCGCCCTTGCATGAGCCAGTCTTCATTGAGTTGCTTCATTGCCCATTGCATTGCGATCGCGGCGTTGACTGCCATAATCGCGTCATCTTCTTTTTGGTAGGGGGATCCCCACACCGCTAATAAGGCATCGGCAATATATTTTTCTAAGGTTCCCCCAAACGGAAAGACGATATTTTCCACCATCACCTTGAAATATTCATTTAAAAATTCCAAGACCTTGCGGGGTTGCATTTGTGATGTCATCTCGGTGAAGCCGCTAATATCGGAAAACAGTGCCGTTACTTCCGTCTCCACGATCCGATTTAAGTCCCATCCTTCTTCAATTTTTTGGCTCACCGCCGCAGGAAAAAAACGCTCTAACTTAGTACGGCGAATAATTTCGGAGCGCATATTGCGATAAAGATGGGCATTTTCGATCGCGATCGCGGCTTGATTGGCAAGGCTGCTCAAAAATTCCAGATCTTCCTTTTGATAAGCATGACCATAGGCGAGACTATCCACATACAAAACCCCGATTGTTTGATCTCTGGGCTTGAGCGGCGCACACATGGCAGCCTGAATTGCCTGTAAGATTATCGACTGCGAACTATCAAAACGGCGATCGCCCGAGGCATCGTCACTGATAATCGCGTCCCCCTGTTGTAGTACAAAATTAACAATTTTGCGGCTGTAAAAATTTAAGTCGGCGGTAGAGTTGGGATTGCTAAATTTATAAGCCTTGGGTTCAAGCTGTCCTGTTTTTTCGTCCACTAGCAATAGCACCGCGCGATCAACGGACATGATTTTCAGCAATAATTCCAAAATCTTTTCAGGCAAAGCCGAATAAGCTTCTGGAGAAGCTAGTTCTTGACTAACTTCTAACAAAACTCGCAACTTAGCAGCCGTGCGCTGGGACTCATCACTGTCCTGAATCATTAGTACTGAGCCTGACGGCGCAAAGTTCTGATTTTTGAGCAAGTCCTGCATATTGGTGCGCGACTTTTCGGGCGAAACACGCATCAAAATGGAAAGCCCCGAAGTGGGAAGGCTGGCTCTAGCAAGATCAGCTTTGGGCAAAGCATCAACCAACTTAAAAACGACACTGCCAAATTGCACCAAATCCCCATGGACGATCTTTTGCTGCTTGATTTTGGTTTGATTCACAAATGTGCCGTTACTGCTGTTGAGATCAGTTACGTAAATATCGCGATCGCTAACCATAATTTCCGCATGGTGGCGCGACAGACTCCGCGCATCATCTTCCACGACAATCGTATTGTCTAACCCGCGTCCGATCATGTTCAAACCATGCTTTAAATCGCAGATCCGTTCTTGGGCTGTGCCTTGGTTTTGGACAATGTAGGGCATATTTTTACTATTAAAGTATCTTCAAGAAGTAGCGTTGCGGCGCTAATTCTTAGGTTTTTAATGTCTATTTTTACACTGGTAATAACGCGCTATAAATTGATGGCGATCAAAAGTTAGGTCATGATTCGCTAACTCCACTACAGAAATGCCCACATAAATTTTTATATCATTGATAATGAAATTACTAGAATTACCATAACTCGCCCATGCCTCCTATTACCTTAGAAGTACAACCTCAAGCGCATCCAGCTCACATAGATAGCCATGTTGCCGCCGATACGATCACGGAATTTAATGAATATGTGATGAACACTTACGCCCGTTTTCCGATCGCCTTAGAACGTGGGGAAGGCTGCCGCGTTTGGGACAATACGGGCAAAGAATATTTAGACTTTGTGGCGGGGATTGCCACTTGTACCCTCGGTCATGCTCATCCTGCCATGGTCAAATCCGTCACCGAGCAGATCCAAACTTTGCACCATGCTTCTAACTTGTTTTACTTTGCGCCTCAAGGTCAATTAGCGAAGTGGCTAGTCGAAAACTCCTGTGCTGACAAAGCCTTTTTCTGTAACTCTGGCGCAGAAGCCAATGAAGGCGCGATCAAATTAGCCCGCAAATATGCCCACACAAGGCTTGGCATTGATAACCCCGTAATTTTGACTGCCAATGCTAGTTTTCATGGACGCACCCTTGCGACCGTCACAGCTACTGGGCAGCCCAAATATCATAAAAACTTCGCGCCGCTGGTGCAAGGTTTTGACTATGTCCCTTACAACGATATTGCCGCGCTGGAAGCCGCAGTGACCAAGTATGAAGGTAGACTTTGCGCGATTATGCTGGAGCCTTTGCAGGGCGAAGGTGGCGTTAACCCTGGCGATCGCGCTTACTTTGCCCGTATTCGCGAAATCTGTGACGAGAAGAAAATTCTACTAATCATCGATGAAGTACAGGTGGGCATGGGACGGAGTGGAATGCTCTGGGGCTATGAAAACCTTGGCATTCAGCCTGATGTATTTACTTCGGCGAAGGGCTTGGGCGGCGGTATTCCCATCGGCGCGATGATGTGTAAAGCTCACTGCAATGTATTTGAACCTGGAGATCATGCTAGTACCTTTGGCGGCAATCCTTTTGCCTGTGCAGTGGCACTATCGGTCTGCAACACGATGGTCAATGACAACTTGATCGCCAATGCGCGGGAACGTGGTCAACAGTTGCGGACAGGGCTACAAGCAATCTGCGATCGCCGTCCGCAACACATTTCCTCAGTACGCGGCTGGGGTCTGATCGATGGTCTGGTTCTGCAAGAGTCCAGCAATATTCAAGCCCGTGATGTAGTGGCGGCGGGGATTGAGCGCGGCTTGTTGCTAGTGCCTGCGGGTGTGAAAGTAGTGCGCTTTGTGCCGCCATTGATTGTTTCGGCTGCTGAGGTTAATCGAGCTCTAGCCACTGTCGAACAGGCGATCGCTAGTTTTGCTTCCTAGTGGAAGAGAAATATTAAGGGGGCAGTTGCGGTGCAACTGCCCCCTTAATATTGTTTATATTGGGATAAGCACACTGTATCTTTGCGATCAGCAAACTTAAACCCATGTCCTTTGCCACTACTGCATCCCCAACTCATCCCAACTTCGCAATCCGCCCCGCGATTCTGGACTTGCAGCCTAGCCTAGTCCAGTGGCGCAGAGACTTTCATCGTTTTCCAGAATTAGGTTTTCAAGAACGGCGCACCTCCACCGCGATCGCCGAAAAGTTGACAGCGTGGGGCATCCCCCATCAAACAGAAATTGCCGAGACAGGTATAGTCGCCACAATAGTGGGTAGAAAACAAGGCGGGAATAAGGTGTTAGCGATCCGTGCAGATATGGATGCCTTACCGATTCAAGAAGAAAATATTGTTAGTTATCGATCGCAAATTGATGGATTAATGCACGCCTGCGGACATGATGGACATACCGCGATCGCCCTTGGCACGGCTAAATACCTCTGGGATCATCGGGCTGATTTTAGCGGCACGGTCAAAATTATTTTTCAGCCAGCCGAAGAAGGGCCTGGGGGCGCAAAACCAATGATTGCGGCAGGAGTGCTAGAAAATCCTCAAGTTGATGCGATCATTGGCTTACATCTGTGGAATAACCTGCCCCTTGGAACCATCGGCGTGCGCAGTGGAGCCTTAATGGCAGCAACAGAATACTTTCATTGCAAAATCATCGGGCGCGGTGGACATGGCGCACTTCCCCACCAGACTATTGATTCGATTCTAGTAGGCGCACAAGTAGTAAATACTATTCATAGCATCGTTTCCCGAAATGTTAGTCCATTGGAGTCCGCCGTGATCAGCATTGGCGAATTCCATGCAGGTTCCGCAACTAACATCATTCCTGATTCTGCCAAAATTAGTGGAACTGTGAGGTTCTTTAATCCTGAAGTGGGAGCGAAGTTATTAACTCGATTGGAAGAAGCGATCGCGGGAGTCTGCCAAGCCCACGGAGCTAGCTACGAGTTTGACTACACTAAGCTTTATCCACCTGTAATCAATGATCCTGCGATCGCGGATTTAGTTCGTTCTGTTGCCGAAAATGTGATTGAAACTCCCACAGGTATCGTTCCCGAATGTCAAACTATGGGTGGCGAAGATATGGCTTTCTTCTTGGAAGCTGTCTCAGGATGCTATTTCTTTTTAGGTTCCGCCAATCCTGATAAGGGTTTAGCCTATCCTCATCATCATCCAAGATTTAATTTTGATGAGAATGCTTTGGGCGCTGGCGTAGAAATTTTTGCACGTTGTGTCGAGAAGTTTTTGGGATAGGTTGCAACTAAATTGAGGCGATCCAGTAAGAGCAATATAAACCCAAATTCAGAACCTTAACTTATAAACTAATGATTGCTAGTCCTCAACTTGATTTTGTGTACATAACGACCTAAGAATATCTAAAAATGGAAGAACAAAGCGCCAGCCATTGCATGAATATATCGATGGATATATTCATGCAATGGCTGGCGCAAGCGATCCCCATGTGACGATATCTAGCAATGCTTTTATGCTGATTCGTAATCATTTGCGTGGTTCCAAATGTCGCGTTTATATCTCTGATATAAACGCAAAAACTGACTCTCAGCGCCGATTTTACTATCCCGATGTGATGGTGACCTGCGACTCTAGAGACATTCAAACACCAAATCACAAAAGTTTTCCGAAACTAATTATCGAGGTTCTATCAAAATCGACGGAAGCCTTTGACCGCGGTGATAAATTTGCAGACTATCAGCAAATAGAAACTCTCGAAGAATATGTTTGGATTAATACCAGTCGCGATCGCCTTGACTGCTTTCGTCGTAATGCTGATGTGCTTCTTTTGATTGAATTTGCCATATGTAACGCCAAAAATCGTTTAGAAAGTGGGTAAGATAAAGATCATCCTACATAAGCACTAATATTTCATGAAACTGATGTCTGCTATCGTTTTATGGCTGATTAATAAAATCACCATCATTATTTCTTTTATTGTTGTGTTGACAATCCTATTTACTGCCAATGATACTCTCAGTCCATTAGGTCAGAATTTATGGAATCAATTTACAGGAAAAGATACACAGGAAGTTGTTGATAAATTAAGTAATGATATCAGTAACCTCAAAGACGAGATTGGACAGCTTTCAACTAATACAACACCGCAAATCAAAGAAGAGATAGATCGCCGTAAGCAGGAAATAGATCTCCAAATCAAAATCAAATGTGAGTCTGGTCTTCAATGGTATGATTGGATAAATCCGAATAAGCACTTTGAAAAAAATCTAGCTTGTGAAGCAGAGAAAAAACAAAAAGAAATATATCAACGAATAGAAAATGACTACCTTGAACGAGAGAAGCAACTGGGAGAGCTTAATAAACAACTGGGGCAAAAGTTTATCCAACTTAAAGATTTAGAGCAAAAACTGGGCGGAGTATGGAAATTATTGGTAGTAAATTTTCAAGCAAATTGGACAAGCATCCTTTACATTATTGCTGGGGTTTTATTAGCTAATCCTCTGTGGAAAGTCTTGTTCTTTTATGGAGTTGCTCCTTTTGCAAATAAGAATCCTCCTATTCAATTAACTGATCCAGTAACTGATGGCAATATTTTTCATAAGAAAGCAGAAAAAGTAGTTGATGTTAAGGTTGACCAGATCAGTCCTCTGTGTGTACGAATGAATTATGCTAGTCATGAAGATGACGATAGCTTGATTACACGAACCAGATTGTTTTGGAAATGGTCTGCACCATTTATCAGTTATGCATCTGGATTATTTGCTCTAACAGAGTTTTCTAGTAAGAGTCCAGTTGAAGATAGAACTGTTGTATTATCTTCTAAAAAAGATAGCAGTTATATTGTTGAAATAGAGTTGCGCAATCATCATGGACTTGTTATTTATCCTGCTTATATTGTTGGAATTTCTGGGAATATTCAAGTAAAAACTCAATGGGTATGGAGTTTTCACAGTTGGTTAGCAGGGCAACATCGGTACATTATTTTTTATGGGACAGGAAAGTTATATTTAAAAGGGAACGAAGGATTATATATAAAAGAACCATCAATCACAGGTACAAGAGTTAAGAGTAATCTATTGATAGGTTTTGATAGTCAACTGCTTTATTCAACTAAACGTACTAGACCTTTCTGCTCATATTTTTGGGATGAAGTTCCATTGATTGATGATCGATTTTCTGGAAAAGGTGTATTTTTGACACAAACAAAAGCCACTGTAAAAGTACTTACCACGATAGAAAAAAGTTTCCAGTTTATTAGTAATTTTCCCAGTATCGTTGGGAAATTTTTTGGTTTTTAGATCCCAATCGAAAAACTTGTAATTCATTCTCTCCCACCACCGACTCCCAAGGAATTGGCTGCTCACCTGAGCTCTCTGACTCAGCGATCGCCTAAGAAAGCATCTTGCAAATCTAATCAACTATCTAAGTCGATTTCTTCTAAAAAATCAAACAACTCTCTAGGCGTAGTATCTAGAATCTTTGCCAATGTGAAAATGGAAATCTGCGGCGTATCGTTGAAATAGAGTAGACTATGAAAGTGATCGAGCTTTAACCATGTTAAAAAGCAATCAGGCGTAGTTCCCAAAACATCTGCCGATGTTGCTAAGTCAACCGTCAACTTTGCCATAATTTTATTCAATAGCTAAAAGTAAGGGTCATAAATGCTATCTAGGTTTTGATTAAGCGCAAAGCGCTGTATGCCTAACTGCTTAGCAATTTTGATTATTTGGTGTGGAAATGCTCTGGAAATCGGTAGAAGATAAAACTTTATTGAGAGAATGGAATTGGTTGCAGGGTACTGCCATTTTTATGGTGGTGAGCAATGTGTTTATGCCCTTTGTGGGGGGGGGTTAGAGATTTGGGTGTTATCGAGCCGAGGCTGGCGATCGCTTGCCACACCAATTAATATTGCTTATTTCTGGCTATCTATCTGGATGACTTTAAGCACCTTTACGGCTTTTGATGTTGGTATAGCCGCAGGTGGTCTCGCTAATTTTTTACCTTACTTTTTGCTTGCCGCCACCACTAGTTATGTGGTGCGTACTTCTGCTCAATTTATCCATTTAATGTGGTTATTTGTTCTCAGTTCGCTTTTGGTAAGTAGTTTTGGGATTTTACAAGCTCTAATTGATCGACCTGATTGGATATTTCCTAAGGTGATTTTTGATAGCTATCCGATTCCTATGGGATTTAGTAGTGATCGCCGTATTCAGTCATTTTTTGGGCATTTCAATGAGACCGCAATTTATTTGTTAATGATTTTACCGATCGCATTTCATTTTGCAGTTGGGAAGGTTAAGAGCATTACCAAATCTCAGCGAGTAATCGCCGCGATCGCCCTTGCCTTGGGAATATCGGTACTGATCATGACGGGTTCGCGCAATGCTTGGGGGTTAGCTCTGATCGGTGCGGTTCTAGTGGCGATTTACTATCGGCAATGGAAGTTAGTGGTGGGCTTTGCGGTAATTACTTTAGCGATCGCGTGGGCGGTTTTTGGCTCACGATTTGGGCTAGGCGGTGAAGGGCTGCGATCGCTATTGCCACAGGGTTTTGTTAATCGTCTGATCAGTACCGTTGATCCAAGGATGGGCGATTTTGCTTCTACATCGGATCGTCTTAATGCTTGGCAGTTTGCTAGTTCTCTTATTTCTGAACATCCAATTCAAGGCTGGGGACTACGCAATTTCACCAAGGTTGCAGCATCGATGAACTTCAATTTGCGAGGGCTGCCCCATGAACATAATCTATTTTTAGCGATCGCCGTTGGTTCAGGAATCCCTGCCTTAATAGCTTTTGTTGGTATCCTTGGTAAAACGATTTGGCTAGCGAGTGGAAAGTTGGTTATCTCAGAAACAGAAGGAATATCGATGATTGTGGCAATCGCAGTCATTTTATTTCTTTTGTCCTGTTGTTTGGATTTGGTTCTTTACGAACCAAGGATTAGTATGTTGCTTTGGTATTTTCTTGGCAGTCTGGAAGGTGTTGCCACGCAGAAGTCTAATGATAGGTGACGCGCCGCGTCACCTATCATTAGACTTCTGCGTCTGTTTCTCTTTCAAAAAATTCTTTGGGAAGTACAGCGCTTGGCGCTGACTAAAAACCAAAAAGATTGTTCCGCCAGCGAAGCTGGCGGAACAATCTCTGGTTTTTTAGTTTATCTGCAAGACTATGTAAATTTTTCCTGTGGAAGCTAAAGGCGATCGCCATTGCCTAATTGACTTTTGCAAGGTCTGAACTGCGTCAAGATCGGCTAGGTTTGAACTTTCAGGATTAAGTTCTATCTTAACAACTTCTTGCCCAGATAATTCGATTTCAAAACTGACGCTTCCTTGGGCGGATGATGTAATTTTCTGAGACTGAATATATCGAACCAAATCGGCATAAACCTGATTTGGCAAAGAAGATTTAACTTCGATAAGTTTTATACTTGCAAGTTTACTTGTAGTCACTCCATTACTAGATTCACCTATGGGAGTAGAAGGAGTTGTGGCAGGTTTGGAAGAGCGCATTAATGAAGACTCTTCAGATCGCTTTGCTGATTCCGTTGGTGCGGATTCGGGACTAACTGTATCTGCTGAATTTGGTGTTTCAAGAGTGGCAGCCGCAGGTGCTTTAAAACTGGGACTATCATTAGTTCTTTGACGGACAATACTCGGCTTACTTGCAGATGGCGACATGGGGGGAGCGATCGCAATTGCTTCTTTTCGGGCGGGACTGGTAGTTTGTCCCTTAACTTCGGGGGCGATTTTCTCACCGTCTCGAATGGGAACTTCACTAACATTTCCAGAAGGATTATCGGCAGCTTGATTGTCAACTTTGGGAATGGGGGCTGAAGTTTGGGGAAGGCGCTCTTGTTTTTTCTCTTGTACTTGCGGAGATGGTGCTAAGGCGGTGATCTCGGGTGCGGAAACTGAAGTTGGTTGAGAAACTTGATAGCTGGCTTGATCGCGAGAAACTAGGCGAATTGCGCCAAAACTAACCCCAGCGATCGCTAGCATACTCGCGGCAATTTTGAGCCAATTGGGGCTGATACGGCGCACTTCTAAAACAATATGGGGCAAAATCACAAATTCACTAGCACAAAGTTCTAGCCCTTCGTATAAGTCAAATAACTGGAGTGTGGATAGTTTTAAAGTGTCGAGTCTTAATTGGGAAGATTTAGGAATGCTAATTTTGTGGGTGAGTGAGTCGAGTTTGTCTTGGGCGAGCCAGCGATCACAGTAGTTCGTTACGGCTTCGATTAAGTAACTAATTTGCTGCTGATTTCCCTTGATCACTTTGCCGCCCTCTCCTAATCGCAAATGAAATTTCAAGTTTTGCGCGACAATTTGCGACTGCCATTCGGATAAAGGCGATCGCTCTGCCCAAATCTCTAAGAGGCAGTTGGGTAGTTCGTAGCGGCGATTGAGAAGGTTTGGGGCTGACATAATTTCTGGTTCCCCTCTCCCTTAATGCGAAAGGGGTGAGGGGTGAGGGTTTCAAGCGATTTTGCGTAAGTCCTAATTATTTTAAAAAGTCTAGCTACGCTAGACTTTTTAGATCACGTTTGGCTACGCTCAAACAGGGCAACCCAGAGGCGGCGCGAACCTAACTGGGAACTGTAAAATAATAAATCTATTAATAATTTTAACGCTAAGCGCTGAATTGCGTCAGGTTTGGCTTGATCCTCCTCCGTCATCCGTTCTTGATAGAGATTATTAAACCGATCTAGATAGTCACCGATGATCGGCTCCCGATGGGGCGGCAGTTTCAAAGCGGTGCTTTTTTCGAGTTGGGCAACGGCATTGCGGATCGCAAATTGTTGTTGCGCGGCAAGGCTGCAACTGATGAGAGTCATCGCTCTCGCCTCATCCACATCTAGTTTTTTCCGTCCTTTACCTTTGCGTAAGGGGCTAGCTTGGCGCAGTCGCCACAGGGTAATGCGATCGCTTAAAATCTCCGTCAATCCCAACTTTTCGGCAACCGAGAGCATTTCATCGGAACCTAGCCCTGTCAAAGCTTCCAAAGCAATCAAAATCAAATCTAAATGCGCTTTAATTGCCTGTAGTTGAGGCAATGTAGGGGCATCGATATTATTGTCAAAGGAACTGGCGGAAGTCATTGGTCAACGCTAGATTTGATTTGCGGCAAGGGTGGCAGGGGTAAAGGACGATGCTTGGTGGTCGATTTCTCCAAGGACTTGTTAATTGTTTTACTCATCGCGCCGATATCAGTTACTTTATCTCCCATTTCTCCCCTAGAAGCACTTCTAGCGCGACCTTGAGTTGCCCAAGCTTGCATAAAACTAATTTGCTCTCTGGCGGTGCTTGCCAAGGGATAAGTTTCCCTAATCGCTCCTAAAATGTCATCGGTAATCACATCTCTTTGCTCATGAAAGGCGCGATACATTCCTTCCACGATCGCCTGTTCGATTTCGGCTCCACTAAATTCCTTAGAGATTTCCGCCATCTGTTCCACATCAAAGCTAGGCAATTCCACAGGACGAAAACGTTTTAAATGGAGTAAAAATATTTCTTTGCGTTCTTCGTAGGTGGGTAAATTGATAAAAAACAACTCATCAAAGCGTCCTTTGCGTAATAGTTCAGGCGGTAAGGCATGGATATTATTGGCAGTCGCCACGACAAAGACAGGACTTGACTTCTCTTGCATCCAAGTTAGTAAGGTTCCCAAAACTCTCTGACTAGTTCCCGAGTCCCCCATACTATTAGCGATACCACCAAAAGCTTTATCAATTTCATCAATCCAGAGAATGCAAGGCGCAAGGGCTTCGGCAAGCTGGATCGTCTGGCGCGTCCGACTCTCTGACTGTCCAACCAAGCTGCCAAACAGTCGCCCCACATCCAACCGCAGCAATGGCAACCGCCACAGATTTGCGATCGCCTTGGCACATAGACTTTTGCCCGTTCCTTGAATACCCAACAACAGCACCCCACGCGGATTTGGCAGTCCAAAAGCTCTAGCTTCATCGGAAAAGGCTTGCTGACGCTGCATTAGCCAGAGTTTGAAATTGTCTAAGCCACCAATACTATCAAGGGTTTCATTGGGTGTAAAAAACTCTAAAAACTCAGTCTGGCGAATCCGTTTCTGCTTCTCAATTAGCACGCGATCAATATCCGACTCATTGAGAAAGTGCTTCTGCACAATTGATTTGGATAGAGTGTGGCAAATGCGATCTCGGGTCATGCCCATACAGGCTTTGATGAGCTGCTCAAGACTATTGCTCTCTAGTCTTAATTGTTCTGAGGGAATCATCTGTTCAATGATATGGCGAATCTCGTTCGTCTCAGGCAAAGGAAAATAGAGAACCGCCACCTGTTCTTCTAGTTCCGATGGCATTTCTAGTAAGGGGCTTAATAGAATCAAAGTCTTCCGCGAATTGCGTAAACTCCGATAGAGATTGCGAAGTTGGCGCACCAAAATTTCATCTAGTCTCTGCGCCGCTAAGCGCCGATGCAAATCCCGAAATACATAAATATTTGGCATCTGGCGATCGCTATTTTCGACGATCTGCAAAGCTTGCAAGAGATTATTTTTACCTTCTTGATTATGCTCAAAGCCCCGCACTAGATCATAGTAAAGGGTCTTTCGCGGTGGCGCACATTCCTGGGCTACCTGCGCGATCGCCTTTTCGGCGCGTTCTTCTTCCCAAGTCACGATGTAAATAATCGGACATTTAGCACGAATTAGGAGACTAAGCTCTTCTTGGAAATTATAGGATTTCATTTAGAAAAAATCATCACTGGGAGCTTGGATTGCGGGTGTTGCCAAGGATTTTAAATGGGCGAGAAATTTTAACAACTCATCATTTGTTAATTGCTGTCGCGATTTTTTATCAAATGTCCTTACCAAATAATCACGTCCTTGAACCTTTGTCCATCCCAAACGCGCCATTTCCACATCAATGTTAGAAATGGCATTGGATAAGTCCATCGGCTCAGAGGCGATCTGAGGTGGGGCGGGTTTAGGGGCGATCGGGCTAACTAATTCGCTCTCACTGGACTGGAAATCATTGATCTGCACGGGAATATATTCGTCAGTGTAATTATTGATATATTGATCGCGCGAATTGGGTTGATCGCGGACATATTCTAAAGCTGGCTCTGACTGGATATTGTGGGTTGTGTGGGTCATGTCGCTATGCCCTGAGCTAAGACTTGCTGACCCAATCGCATTAAAATTTGCCGATGGCAGGGAATTGATAGTTGTTGACTCACGCGAAACTTGAGTTAACATCGGCGATCGTCCCCCGTAGTTGCTATCAAAATTGTGATCAAAAGAAATTCCTGCGATCGCTAAGGCTCTCTTGATGGCGCGATCTTCAGCAATTTCTAGATCGCTGTCAATAGCTGTCGCCGTCCCCATAACTGCATCCCCTTGGGAGACGATCGCCCTAAAGGCATGGAGTCCATCAATTTTAGCTAGCATCTCCGTTTGGATGCGTCCCTGTGGATATTGCGATCGAAACTGGGCAAACATAGACAAGTACGTGAATAAATACAAAATCAATTTCTCATTTCCATAATTGTCAGAATTAATACCAAAGCCACTTATTGCTTTGGTATTAATTCTGAATACAGCACTTTGCGCCTGCGTCAAGACTGCGACACTAAGGGTGGGTTATAGCCCAAAATTTTACTCTCATCAACTTCATCGATCTGATCGGGATCAAGATACTCCTTGGCATAGCGCATATAAATTTTTTGACTAACAAACAAATCAAATAAGTCGGGATCAATGTGATTGTCAAGACGCATTTTACCGAGAATCTGTAAACATTCCGTAAGATTTTTACCTTTTTTGTAGGGACGATCCTTAGCACTAAGGGCTTCAAATATATCAGCAATCCCCATCATTCTCGCAGGCAATGACATCTGATCGCGGGTTAGCCCTTTAGGATATCCTTTGCCATCCATGCGTTCATGATGTCCTCCCGCATATTCAGGGACGCGGCGTAAATTGCGGGGATAGGGCAACTGCTCTAACATTTCAATCGTGACCGAAATATGGTCATTAATAATTTTGCGTTCTTCTGCCGTCAGCGTGCCTCTGGAAATATTCAAGTTATATACTTCATTTTCGGTTAAGAAATTTGTCTCCACACCCTGCGGATCAATCCAGCGATATCTAGCGATTTGTTGCAGCCTTTCTTTGTATTCGTCACGCATGAACTCGCCACCGATATTACAAACGTGCAGAAAAGCTTGATCGCTAGAATATTGAGCTAATTTTTGTTGCAATAAATCCTCTAGTTCAGGAATAACGCTGTAATTTCCAGACTCGATCGCCGCAATTTTCTGATTTAAAAAACTAATTTCGGCATCGCGTTTTAATACTTCAAATCTTGTATTAACCAAATAAATCCGATCAAAAATAGTTTCTAACTTAGTGGCTTTATCAATTACATGAACAGGAGTAGTCACTTTGCCGCAGTCATGGAGTAATCCTGCAATTTTGACTTCGTATAGCTCTTCATCAGTTAATAGGAAATCTTTAAAAATGCCATATTCAGCATGGCAAGCCGCCTCCGCAATCATCATTGTCAGAGTCGGGACGCGGCGACAATGCGCTCCGTTGTAAGGTGACTTTTTATCGATCGCCTCTGAAATCAAGTTGATAAATGATTCAAAGAGTTCGCGAAATTGCTCAATTAATTTGTTATTGGTTAGCGCCATCGCCGCCTGTGAGGCGAGGGATTCGGCAATTCGCTGAGAGATGGGCGAAAATTCAATAATCTCTTGAGTTTGCGGATCTTTAGCATTGATTAATTGCAATACGCCAATTAGCTCATTTTCATGATTTAACATCGGCAAGGTCAAAAAAGACTGCGATCGATAACCTGTTTTGGTGTCAAAAGCGCGGGTTCCTGCAAAGTCAAACCCTTCTGCCGTGTAAGCATCAGGAATATTAATCGTTTGCTGATACAAAGCGGCATAGGCTGCCACCATGGTTTTATTTGGCTTACCTTCGTCACCATACAGAGGCAAAGGGTCAAAGGGAATCGGCTCGCCCAATTGCGCCCCCATCATGATCCCCAAGGAGTCATTCATAATAATTTCAAACAAAAGATGTCGCTTATCTTCCGTGGCGAGATAAAGGGTTCCCGCATCGGCATTGAGCATTGATTTTGCCGCCTGCAAAATCATTTCCAGCAACTTGGGCGTATTTTTTTCCACCGAAAGGGCGATCCCAACCTCATTCAGCTTATCGATGAGATCAAATGATTCTGTTTTGATTTCGCCCATTTCCATAGTTAACTTCTCTACTGATCAACAATATCTTTGGTTTAAAAGGCTTTGGAAAAATCTTAAGTCTTCTTACTCACTTCCCACTAAAGAATTAGCGCTACGGCGCTAATTCTTGGTTTCATGTGTCTATTTCTTTGCTGGGGCGAGAGGAGGTTGACTAGGTTTCATAAATAGTTCAGGAAAGGACGGTAAGCCAACTTTTTCCCAGAATTGTTGAAACTTCTTAGGATAGATGGTACGCCATCCGATAAGTAGAATCGTAACTAAAAATATTGCAGTTATGCCATATTTCACAAGACTTATCGCAATTTGTCCAAAATTTGACTTTTCGGGGTGAAAATTTTGAGTGGTATTGATGTTTTTTTGTTTGGTTTCTGGGCTAGAAAGGGTGACTGAGCGGTTTGGTGGTGATGTAGATTGGGTTGCTTCCTTGATACCTTGGCTGGCTTTCTGCACTAGGGGCGGTTCTTGACTGGTTCTTGACCATTGGCGGGCGGCTGCCGAGGGGATCGCGCAGAGATTGGGATAATCAACTCCATCTAACTTGACAATGCGATCGCGCAGCAGCACTTCATCAGAAACCAAAACCACACATTTATGGGGATAAGCATGAGCGACCCCGATCGCGCATCTCCCGATATTTAAGATCATTCTCGCCTTGGCACTGAGATTTTGGCTAGTTCTTAGCATGAGCTGTGGGTGATTGGCACTGAGCGATGTGGTTTGCCAATTTAGTTGCGATCGCATAGTTTGAAATTGCCTAGCATTGGCTTCATTACCTTCGGACTTGCCCTTAGCAATATTCTCAGTTTCGAGGGCAACAACTTCAGGCAATAAACATTCCCCTAATTGGGCGATCGCCCGCCATGTATTAGGATCTGTCTGCACAATTGCACTTGTTTCAATTAACAGTAAGTAGGGAGAAGTAGTAGTCATGGGAATCCAAAAGTTAGAGAGCTAGATGGCTCGGAATTGATTACAAAGTCGCCAAACTGTCTCATCACAAAAATTATTTTGACAAGCGATAGCCACGCCAACTACCAAAGTTGTTATTGCTGTCGCCAGTGCCATAGCTGCCATAAAATTCCGTACATCCTTCGCCAAATATCAGCACTCCATGCCCTTGTTGTTGGTCTGGTTGCGATTGGTTTTCCTGCCAAGCAAAGGAGATTATATTATTATCCTGTTTTCCTGTGAATTTACCATTGACTTTACCCCGCTCAAAATTGCTGTAGGCGTACTCTCCGACAACATCATCATTTCCTTTTTCTTGTAAAGTAACTTTCCCAAAAGGTGTTTCCCAATCCCCACTAATTTTAGATTTACACACTAGCGTACTAGTTGGAGTTGATTCGGGAGCCGTCAAGTGTCGCAGCCCCCAATTTGCTACTAATGAAATTCCGCCGACACCTAGCAAAAATAGCAACCAATTACTATATTTTTGCCAATTCAAATTTTTGATCGGTTCAGGAATATACTTCCAAAAAGTTTGTAAATAACCGACAATCTGTGGATTTACAATCAGTTTTGAGTCATTTGTGTCCTTTTCCGTAATTTCTGATGCTTCTCCAGATTGGGCAACCGCATGTTCCATTGATTTCTCTTCAGGAGGCAATGGCTGCGATCGCTTGCTTTTACTAGACCAAAGTTTTTGCATGGTGAGGCAAATTAATTGCTACTTCATATCTAGTATTACATCTTTGCATGATGTCTAAGCCTCTACCCATCAATCTACTAAGCGATTATGCTTATTTCTGAGCGCTTTGCGCTCAGAAATAAGCCCCAAAGAGCTGATTCGCCCCCCCCGAAGGGGAGCGAATCAGCTCTTTGGGCTTTATATTTAATTGCGCTTAGCTACTTGCAGCAAAGTAATAGTAAGGGCAATTCATGAATTGCCCTTACTATTACGCAGATCTAGTCATACTTGGCATTTTGTAACTCCAATCCTGTTCGTGCATAATCGATCGCGCTAACACATGACGGTAGAGTTCGCTCAATTGGATCGTCACACCAGACCAACTGAAGCGCTGATTTACATTTGCGGAAGCCTGCTTTCGCATTTTCCTGACCCACAATTCATCAAAGAGAATCCGATGGATACCATTGGCAAAAGCTTCGACATTCTTTGGTTCCACTAACAGCCCTGTTTCTTCAGGAATGATCGTAAACTTCAATCCACCAACATTAGAAGCGACCACAGGCACTCCACAAGCCATCGCCTCGATCGCCACTAGTCCAAAGGGTTCATAATGACTAGGAATCACACACACATCCGCCGCCGTATAGTAAAACGGCAAAACATCGTGTCCAATTCTACCTGCAAAAACTGTGGAATCTTTAATTCCTAGCTCACTTACAAGGTTCTCAATTCTAATTCTCTCTGCACCATCAGGCATATTTGCCGAACTACCCCCAACAATAATCAGCTTGAGATTTTTGAATTCATCACTTTTGAGCAAAGCAAAGGCGCGGACTAGAGTTTCAATCCCTTTCCTTTCATCAAATCGACCAACATAAAGTACAACTTTTTCACGGCTATCTAACTTCAATTTGGCGCGAGCATGAGTCTTTGATGTTAAACGGAAGTTATTTGTATCGGTTCCGCAAGGGATAACTTCAATTTGACCGCGAGTGGAAACCAGCGATCGCAGGGTTTCTTGTTCTTGAGGACTGGTGGCGATCACACAATTTGCCCGTTCTAAAATCTCTCGCTCAATTTTTAAGCGAGTATTGGCAAAATGAGGGATCTCCACTAGAGATTGATACTTTACGGCGGCGAGGGAATGATAAGTATGTATCAGTTGGATACCACTTGTTTTTTGTAATTCCATTCCCACCCAAGCCGATAGCCAATAGTTAGTATGCACTAGAGGATAATTCATCCCCTGAGTCCTTTGGAAGGCTTGAAATGAGTCCAAAAACTCGGGCATATGCTCAAACAGAAGATCGCGGGAAATATAAGATTCTGCACCCGCTTTGAGGCGAATCGTTCGGCAATGGGGCGAATGCTGCACGATCGCCTCAGTATCGGTGTGGTTTTTGCGCGTAAACATATCTACTTGCCAACCCAGAGCCGCAAGGGTTTCGCCGACATGACGCACATATACATTCTGTCCACCCGCCTCTTCCGAGCCAATTTCAGCCGCAGGATCAGCATGATCAGAAATGAGGGCGATCGCTTGTCTATTTAAACTCAACATAGTCTTTTTCTCCTTTTGTATTAAGTATTCCACCATAATTAAAACTTAAAACCAGAAGCTGTGCCGCCCGCACAGCGGGCGGCACAGCTTTCTAGGTTTTAAGGTTACTTATGCCTAGCTACTTAGAGTTCTGCAATTTAATAAAGAAGCAGATTTTTGATGTCACGGCAAAGCTGAACTATCAAAAATTGGTTCTTTCTGTTATGTCGCCGCTTCTTTAATGGGGTTGCATTACCAAATTGCTCCTCTGTCCATTGAGAGAATACTTTTCTCCCAAAATCTTTTGATAGACTGCTTCATAGCCATCTGCCATGCGTTTTGCTGTAAAATTCATCAGCACATGATCGCGGCAAGCACGCCGATCTAACTTCGCGGCAGGGGCGATCGCACTTACACATTCCGCGACAGTTTCACAGAGAAATCCACTCACTCCTTGGGAAATCACTTCAGGAGCCGATCCCAAGTTCATGGCAATTACGGGAGTTCCCGTTACCATTGATTCAATCATCACCAGTCCAAAGGGTTCTTTCCATGTAATTGGAAAAAGAGTTGCTACGGCTCCACCCATGAGAACACTTTTTTGATGGTGATTCGCTTCGCCTAAAAATTCAATTTGCTTACCACCGATATGGGGAAGGATTTTTGTCTCAAAGTATTCCAAATCTACAGAATCAACTTTCCCAGCCATTTTGAGATGCCATCCTGAACGCTTTGCAATCTCAATTGCCAAATGCGCTCCCTTCTCTGGTGAAATTCGTCCTAAAAAAGCCAGATATGGAGGATAGTCTGGCTGAGGATAGAAGTTATAGGTTTCAGGAGCGATGCCGTTATAGACTGTCGATACATAATTTAAACCTAAACTCAGATCCCTTTGAGAGTTAGAGATACTGACAAAAGGTTGATTTCTTACATGGGTAAATAGTTTGGCATTGTCAGATGTAAAAATGCCGTGTAATGTATGTACTGTGGGGGTCTTGATTAAATTGCTATAGGGCAAGGCGACACAGCCAACATGGGAATGGATAATGTCATAATTATGAGCATTCTCATAGACACGACTCATATTCAGAATGTCATAGATGTTAGGATCTTTAATGCTGGTATCAAATCGTAAGGCTCTAGGATGCACGGATTCTAATTTGGCTGAGGTAACAGAATCTCCTGAAGCAAATAGAGTAACCTCGTGACCACGCTTAACCAATTCTTCGGTGAGTAGACTTACTACCAGTTCAGTACCACCGTAAGCGGGGGGCGGAACCTGTTCCCACAGCGGCGCAACTTGGGCAATTCTCATTATGCATCTCCTGATCTATGACTTTTATTACTGGCGATTATCATGGCTGTGATAAAAGTTTTTCGGCTTACTAATCGAGACTATAACTAATAGATGGTTGAAATCATGTGTGCCAAAATTATCAGAACAATTGATTTGTATAGGAATGTATTAAATCTTGATAGAAGTTAGATCTGCGCCGTAAAATGGTTCTTTAATTATTAAGGGCGATAATAATTAGCGATCGCAATAAATGATGACAGGCGTACATAAGTTTATCTGCTTTACCCAAGGAGCGCTTGACCTCCAAATTAATGGAGCTTTGGGCGTTCCATTTAATGATTTAACTAGGGATCGCGCGGCGAAGTTGCCAGAAATTTGTCGGTTTCTCTATCAACAGGGACTTGATGGATTTTTGCCCACTCTTGTTACGGCTGACATTGAGCAGTTGCATCGATCACTATTTTTTCTCGCCAAGGCGATCGCCCATCAACAGCAAAATCCCGATCCGCTCCAAGCCAAAATCTTAGGCGTACATCTAGAGGGTTCCTTTCTTCATCCTGAAAAACGGGGCGCACATCCCCAACAACATTTGTTACCGCTCAATCTTGATAACTTACAAAAATTACTGGGCGATTACGCCGAAATTATTAAAATTATTACTCTCGCTCCCGAACTTGATCTGTCAGGGGAAACGCTCAAATATCTATGCGATCGCCAAATTATTGTCAGTCTTGGTCACTCCACCGCCAATGCGGAACAGACAAGAATAGCGATCGCCCAAGGGGCAACGATGGTCACTCATGCTTTTAATGCCATGCCTAGCTTGCACCATCGTGATGTCGGGTTATTGGGTGCAGCAATTTTAAGCGATCGGGTTTGGTGTGGCTTAATCGCTGATGGCGTTCACGTTTCGCCGCAGATGGTAAAGCTACTGTATCGGATGACCAATAAAATTTTCCTAGTTAGCGATGCCCTTGCGCCTCTGGGCTTGCCCGATGGCACTTATCCTTGGGATGATCGCCAACTTAACGTCACCAATGGTACAGCCAGACTAGCCGATGGCACACTCTCAGGCACAACCACTCCTTTGCTAAGTACTGTTAGCAATCTAGTTGAGTGGGACGTGTGCGAACCACAACAAGCAATTAATTTGGCGATCGCGGCTCCGCGTCAAGCAATTAAACTAGCAGGTGCTACACCTCAGAGGCTAGCGTGGTATCAGACTGAATCGGGGCAGGTGATTTGGCAACAGCGTGTGGATGTAAACTAGCCTGTGGCTGATGCATTTTTAAAATCATCGACAAATTTTGCTTCAGCTTCGTTCTTGGTACAACTGCATCCACAAAACCATGGTCAAGCAAATATTCTGAAGATTGGAAGCCCTCAGGAATCTTCTGCTTGAGAGTTTGCTCAATGACACGTCGGCCAGTAAAACCGATCAAAGCCTTTGGCTCAGCTAAAATCAAGTCACCAAGCATCGCAAAACTCGCAGTTACGCCGCCAGTCGTGGGATTAGTCAAAACAGGAATGTATAACAAATTTGCTTGACGGTGACGCTCCAAAGCTGCCGAAGTCTTCGCCATCTGCATCAAGCTCAAAATCCCTTCTTGCATCCGCGCTCCGCCCGAGGCACAAAATATCAACGCAGGATAACGCTTTGCTGTCGCAGTTTCGAGCATACGGGTGATCTTTTCCCCGACCACCGATCCCATACTGCCGCCCATAAATCGGAAATCCATCACCGCCAATGCGGCATCACAGCCATCAATTTTGCCAGTACCAGTGATTACGCCATCACTCAAACCAGTTTTTTGTTTATATTCTTTGATGCGATCGATATAGGGCTTGCGATCCTTAAAGCCTAGCGGATCACAGGAAGTTAAATCTGCGTCCATTTCTTGCCATGTACCATTATCAATCAATTGGGCAATGCGCTCATAGGCATTAACTTGATTGTGATGACTACACTCAGGGCAAACCATCAAATTGGTTTTCAAGTCCTTCACATAGGTCAAAGCGCCACAACTAGAACATTTGTGCCACAAACCATCAGGAATCTCTCGTTCTTGAGACTCTTGATTAAGGTTAATATTTTTGCGGCGATATGCTTCACTTGCGCGGGAGCGAGTCTCGGCGAACCAATCAAACAGTGACATAACAACTCACAGTCCAAAGAAAAAATCTATAGTTGTCAATAATTTAGTAAGACAACTGTAACTAAAAACACACTTATAGCTTTTTGATCATACAGCGCTTTGGACTACGCGCAAAATCGTAAAGAGTAATGGCGGCGCATCGCGCCGCCATTACTCTTTACGATTACTCCAGAGTATCGCCAGATTTTTGTTTGACCCGCTCAACTTGAGAATACTTCTCTACTGTCTGAGTAACATCAAACAATGATTGCTGTAAGGGCTTAATTGCGACTTGAATATCTTCATAGGTTGCTTCTTCCGACTCATACAAGTTTTTGAGGGCTTCCATATTCTTGAGAGTTGGCTCACGCAAGCTCTGGGTGATTACCGAAGGACCATTATCTCTGAGAATTTCCTCAACAGTCCGAATCAAGTTAGAAGCTTGGTTACGCATATTCGCGAGTTCACGTCTTGCGCCATCCTCATCAGCATAGACCTCAGCTTCCATCCGCATTCTTTCAATTTCACTGGGGCTTAAACCGCCTGTGTTGGTAATGCTGATGCTCTGCTCAACGCCTGTATCAATGTCTCTTGCTGATACCTTAAGGATACCGTTGGCATCAATATCAAAGGAAACCTCAATTTGGGGAATCCCACGGGGGGCAGGACGAATCCCTTCTAGCTCGAATTTGCCAAGACTCTTATTGTCCTTAGCCATAGCTCGTTCGCCCTGTAGGACATGAATCTCAACGGCGGATTGATTATCTACAGCCGTTGAGAAAATTTGTGCCTTACTGGTAGGAATAGTCGTGTTTCGTTCGAGGTTTTTGGTAAAAACGCCACCCTGAGTTTCTAACCCAATCGAAAGTGGAATCACATCCAGTAACAAGAGATCCTTGACTTCTCCTCCCAAGATTCCTGCTTGCACTGCGGCGCCGATCGCCACTGCTTCATCAGGATTAACCGACTGATCGGGCCTTTTGCCATCAAAGAATCTTGATATCGCTTCTTGTACCGCAGGGATGCGCGTAGAACCACCAACTAAAATAATACGATTAATTTCTTTAGGTAGTAATCCCGCATCTTTAAGAGCTTGAGCGGTTGGACCTAAGGTCGCTTTGACCAGAGGAGCAGTGATTTCATCAAACTTAGCGCGGGTGAAATCTAGCTCAATGGTTTTAGGTCCAGTCGCGTCAGATGCAATAAATGGCAAGCTAATTAGAGTCGATGGGGCGCTGGACAATTCGATTTTGGCTTTTTCGGCAGCTTCTTTCAGCCGTTGCAAAGCAGTCTTGTCCTCGGCTAGATCAATATTTTCTTTTTGTTTAAAATCCGCAATTAACCAATCAACGATCGCCGCATCAAAGTCATCACCCCCAAGGTGGTTATTCCCAGAAGTTGCTTTGACCTCAAAAATACCATCGCCCAATTGCAGCACCGACACATCAAAAGTACCACCGCCAAGATCAAACACCAACACAATTTGATCTTGATCCTGCTTGTCTAGCCCATAGGCAAGCGCCGCCGCTGTTGGCTCATTGACAATACGCAATACTTCCATGCCTGAAATTGCCCCTGCGTCCTTAGTTGCTTGACGTTGGGTATCGGTGAAGTAGGCGGGAACAGTAATTACGGCTTGAGTGACTTCTTCACCCAGATAATTTTCGGCATCTTGCTTGAGCTTTTGCAAGATCATTGCCGAAATTTCTTGAGGGGTATAGGTTTTATCGGCAATCTGCACATCAACAGTATCGTCTTTGCCCTTAATGGCTGAGTAGGGAACGCGGCGACGCTCTTCTTCAGTTTCGTCCCAGCTTCGTCCAATAAAGCGCTTAATGCTGTAGATGGTATTGACTGAGTTAGTTACGGACTGGCGCTTGGCTACTTGTCCCACAATTCGCTCATTGCTGTCTTTGACAAAAGCCACAATACTCGGAGTTGTGCGTCCTCCTTCAGCACTGGAGATAACAACAGGCTTGCCACCCTCCAAAACAGAAACACAACTATTGGTTGTGCCAAGGTCGATCCCAATTACTTTCGACATAATCGCCAGTCCCGCTAAAAGCCTTTTCAGTTTAGCTTGATAATTTTTGAATAACGTACCCTAAAAATACTTTTCAAGATGCAATCGCGATTGCATCTTGAAAGATTTATCTGATTTTAAGATTCACCAGAAGCATTTTCAGAGGCATTTTCCGAAGTGGTACTGCCATCGCCATCAACTTTGCCAGAAGATACTTTAACTAATGAATGACGCAAAACGCGATCGTCACTAACTAAATATCCTGGGCGCAACTCTTCGATGATCAATCCTTCTTCGTATTCAGTTGAAGGCTCTTGCATGATCGCTTCATGAAAGTTAGGGTCAAATTCTTGACCGACACATTCCATTCTGGCGACTCCAGTTTCTTTCAAGCATTTTAGTAACTGCTTATAAACTGACTGGTAACTTCTATGGATCGAAGCTTCACCGTCAGTTTTTGGAGTAATTTGCAATTGCGCCCGCTCGAAATCGTCAACTACTGGCAAGATTTTTTTGAGGATTTTAGAGGTGATTGTGCCTTCTTGTTCTTCTTTATCTCGCTCAGTGCGCTTACGGAAATTTTCAAAGTCAGCATATAAACGCAAATATTGTTGCTTGCAATCATCTAGTTGCTCTTTTAGAGTGGTTGATTCCGCAATTAACCCATTGATCTTTTCAAGGGTTGCTGCTGCGGCAGCGTTAGCTTTGCTGACTTCTGACTTTGGTTCTTCTACGCTAGGTTGGGGTATGGCAGCGTTAAGTTCTTCAGCTTGCTTCAATTCTTCGATCGCCAACTGTTGCAGCCGTGACTCAAGGATTTCATCATCTTCGTCGATGAGGTCGTCAGAATTTAATGTGTTTTCTTCTTCGATCATTGCAGTAGTACTATTTTCCGTGCTTTTCAGACTAACAGTTAATTGTTAAAAGTTGACAAATGACTGCTCGTTTTGACGAATTTTGGTATTCGTTCTGATTTTACTCTTTATCTGGGACATCGTACAGCCTGCGGATTTTTGTTATGGCGCTTTGCGCTGACTTAAAACCCAGAAATAATTTTAAAAAGGGCGCTTTGCGCCCTTTTTAAAATTATTTCTGGGTTTTATAGCTTACTTGCTTTACAAACAATTGAGTGTGGATTTTGTGGGAGTTCCTGTTATAGCAGTTTGTCCAGAAGCCAGTGAGCAGAAGTATTTACGGACATTGGGATCAAGATTGATGACATTTGTAAAGTCAGAAGCTTCGATACTGCCGATATTTTCAATCGTTGCACTGCGAAAATTTGCTCCCTCTAAATTTGTGCCAGCCAATTCAACTAATACTAAACTTGCGGCAGTTAGATTAGCTGCGCTGAGATTGGCATTGGATAGGTTAGTCAGGTTGAGCATGGCAGACCTCAAATTAGCCGATGTTAAATCAGCCCCTTCTAAATTTGTATTAGTGAGATTAGTTGCACTCAAGTTACTCTGACTGAGATTGGCTTTGGTGAGGTTGGCTTTACTAAGATCGGCGAGTAATAAATTTGCCCCATTGAGATTAACCCCATTTAGGTCGGCTCCGCTCAAATTTGCTTTCATTAATTCCCCATTAGCCAAGATAGCTCCGCCCAGCTTGGCTTGAGTCAGATTAGCTCGCAACAGGTTGGCTTGCACTAAATTAGTCTCACTCAAATTAGAGGCAGTTAAATCAGCATCGATTAGTTTGGCATTGCTTAAATCTGCGCCCCGTAGGTCAACTCTAACCATCGCCACCCCACTCAAATTAGCGTTTTGAAAATTCACTTGGCGCAAGTCAATCCGCTCAATTATTGAGCCGCTAAGATTAATATCTCTAAAATTTTGTCCCATCAAGCGATCGCCTGAACTGCCCGTAATTTGACTAGATCGAAAATCACGCTGACCTTCGGCATATCGAGTTTGCAAGGTTGCTATAGTAATTCGATTTAGCTTGGGTGGGGCTTTGGCGATCGCGGTAGCTAACGGAGAAGGTGGGGTTAGGGGTAAAACTGGTTGCTGAATTATTTGGAGTTTACGTTGTTGGCGCATCTGCCAATAGTTAACTCCGACTAACGCCACGATTGATAAGCCCAATGCCGAAACCAATAAAGTAAGTCTTTGGGGATCAGAGACTTGTATTTGCTTTAAAGAATTTTGAGCGTTATTTTCCGTTAGGTTTATCGAATTTGTTTTTGCGCTTATTTCTAATGTCGGCTGTGCCGAGTTTTTGGAATAGTTTTTGTCATGACATTGGCGAATCACCCGATCGCGCAGCTCTAGAATTTCCGCGTCAGGAATGTCGGCGATCGCCTGAAATACTAGCGAGGATTTAGGCTCTTGAAAATCATGTTGCAAGAAGATCAAGTTTTTATTGTCTTCATGGAATGTGTCCCATAGCTCTGGCTTGATTGCCAAGGCTCTTAGCGACAAAGAAATTACTTCAAAGGAAAATTCATCAAGGCGATCGCCAAAATCTTCCAAAGCGCGATCAGGCGGCTGATAGTTGGGATGCCCAATCTCGATAGGTGGGCTGCCCTGTAACATAGGGACATACATTCCGTCATAGTCAACCAGCTTCAGTTCTCCTTGATCATCGACCATGATATTGCCATGCTGTAAGTCCCCATGGGCAATGTTCGCTAGTTGTAGATCCTTTTGGAGTTGCTTCAGTTGACGATCTAGCCGTAACAATACCTGTGGCTCAACAAGATTTTCACCAATGTAACTGTCGATTTCTTCCCCATCCACCCAGTCCATTTTTAAAATGGGATACCATTTACCCTTGACCAAAACTCCTTTAGCTAGAAATTCAAAATTGACTAAATAGGGAATGGAATGCCTGCTGAGATGCTCACTAATTAACTGATAGCGCCGTTGCACATCGGCTTGAGGGGTGCGTGTGAAGCATCGTACCGCCCAAGCGCGAGTTTCGGTCGTCAATTTATAAACGGTTGCGAAGTTACCTGACCATAAAAAAACTCTTCCCCGTGAGTTTTTAGCAGTACTAGCATTTTTTAGCTCAGGATCGGCAAAACACAGATGCGGATTTTGCACCGCAATTGTGAAGTCTATATTTAATGGCCAAGTCTGAATATTTGTCATGACTTACAAAGTCGTAGCCTGGATTTCTGGGTAATTAATTTCTAAACATAGTAACGTTGTATCGTCATTAACGATTTCACGGCGATCGCGTAGTTCATTTATCCACGCTGCAAATTTGTCGCTCACGTCCAATTGCTCCAATTTTACCCAAGGATTTTGATTTGCTTCGAGTTGCTTCATAATCCAACAGGCGATCGCATCCGTAGCCAAATAAAAGCGATCGCCCCCTCTAGCCTTTCCCAAAACTTTTAAAATACTGCCCTTCCGCAAATTAGAGCTAGTCCCCACTAAATTCGGACTATTTCCAAATTCATTACTATGTTGCACAGGGAAGCTTTGCTGTAAACAACGATCTCGAACCACAAACAAACAGGAATCGCCCACAGCGATCGCCTGCCAACTCAAGTCTGCTCTCACTTGCAGACTCAAAAAAGTTGCATAAGCCCCTTGCTGCGCCTTCCGCTTAGCAAACCAAGGTAATTTTTGCTCACTCAGCCATGATTGCCACCGAGTTTGTAAGTCTGACAACCACCTTGTTTCATGGCTAAACGCAGATTGATCCTTTACAAATGTTGTCACCATCTCGCTCGCCCATTCCTTAGCAAAGGATGACTCCGTTGCTCCGTCAGACATCGCGATCACAAACATTGCATCATGCTCAGCATAGTCCCAAGCGTCTTCACATTCAGTTATGTCATTGCCTGCTTTTTGCAGCGAAAAGCTTTGAACTAGAGAAAATATCGGTTGAGGCTGACTTTTTGTGAGTTTTTTTGCTGATGAAATGTATAAGTAGCGATCGCCATATTTCGGAATATTTGATCTAATTGCTTTGAATCCAGAATTTGCATACCCACAATAGGTAGGCGCAGCGAAGTGTAAATTCTGTCCGATAGGGCTAAGCACGATAACTGTCGGAGCAAACTCATTAAATTTCAAGTCACACATTAGCACATACAGCGCTTACAAGAATTGATTGGCGGCGCTTCGCGCCGCCAATCAATTCTTGGGTTTTAGGCGATCGCCAAAGATGCCAAAGGATCAGGAATTGCTGCACTAGGTGCCGAAAATTCTCCAGTTATGACAAATTCTAGTCTCAGCTTTAACCAACGCATAGTGTTGGCATCAGTGGTTATAATCGCCGCCGCAGGCTGAGGAATTTGCCTTTTTATATTTGCCATTTCAGGAACTTCTAAAAAAGCAGGCTGCTCAACCAACCAAAAATTAATTTCGATATTACGGGCTTCAAAATTGCGCCGACGCTCAGAAAGGGTCTCACTTAAAGGCTTTCCCTCATCTTCACATAGGTATTTGCGACTAGCAGCCACGAAATAGTATTGCTGTGGTTTAGACATAATTTTTTCAACTTCGCAGGAGAATGTTTCATAAAACAGTAATCCCAAAATCAGTTTTTTGAAAGCCAAACCCAAAAATGAGTTGCGCCGTAATTCATTTTTGGATTTGGCTGTAATTTAATTGTGGCGTTAACTCTAGCAAATTATTTAAAACTAAATCAGCACCACTCTCCATGAGCAGAGACTTATAGCGATCGCGAAAATTCTCACCTTGAACATGGGGCGGAATCACCCCCACCGCCAAATACCTGTAACTAGAGTCATACTCTCTTGCCTTTAAGACCGTCAGCATATCGGCAACCGTATCGCCCACATAAACAACCAAATCTGCGGATATTTGTTCAAGAGTTTCAATTTGCTTAACCGCCATCAATAGCCCTGTCGGATCAGGCTTACCATCTGCATCCTCCATCGCAATTAAAACAGAATCACTGATTTGTAACCGATTCAACACAAAGGTAGCCGATGCTTTTGTTGCCCCACTAAAAAATCCCCAGCTAATACCTACATCAGTTAACCCTTGAAAATATTCTTGATTAGCAATTAAAGGCTCGGAAGCAATATAACCATCTTGCCAGTCGGATTTACTGCCACGATAACGACTCTGAAAGAAAGCCACAATTGACTCATAGGAAATCTGCGACTCTTGATCCAATCGATGAAAATATCTCTTGATCAACTCCTGAGATGCTTCCCAATCATTATTCCAAATGCCTTCCGACTTCAAATCATCAATTTCTTCAGAAGTTGGTCGGTACGCTGAAAGCGTGAAATGTTCAACCGTATCCGCTAAAGCACGACGATAAGATCCAGACACATCACGAATTACACCATCAATATCAAATACAAAAATATTTTTTGATGAGTCTAAATTAGCTACAGTTCGTTCAATCATGTTATATTGCAAGATCGCTACTTTAATATGTAATTTGAATTTTGTTGGAGGTAGGTAGCATTGTCCCAGTTTATTCTAAAAATCTTATGGTTAGAGAATAACGTAGCTCTTGCCGTTGACCAAGTCGTTGGCAAAGGCTTCAGCCCTCTCACCAAGTATTTCTTTTGGCCCCGTGATGACGCTTGGGATCAACTCAAATCAGAAATGGAAAGCAAGCCTTGGATTACCGATCAAGATCGGATCGAAATTTTAAACAAGGCAACCGAAGTAATCAATTACTGGCAGCAAGAGGGCAAAAACCGCCCGATGACTGAAGCTCAAGGTAAATTCCCTGATGTCATATTCACGGGTAGTAACTAAACAAAAAGGGACGCAATGCGTCCCTTTTTGTTTACTGAAAAAGAGACGCAATGCGTCTCCTTTTTTATTATTTATGCATCCAAATCAGGCATAGATAGCACTGCTTCAGTCTTGCGATCAATACCCTTTTCAAAACCAGCAACGGCAGCGCGAGCGCGACCAGCGTGCCATAGGTGACCAACCAAGAACATGAAGGACAATACGAAGTGAGAGGTAGACAACCAAGAGCGAGGAGATACGAAGTTAACTGCGTTGATTTCGGTAATAACTCCGCCAACTGAGTTCAAAGAACCAAGAGGAGCGTGAGTCATGTACTCAGCAGCGCGACGTACTTGCCAAGGCTGAACGTCATTCTTGAGCTTGTCAATGTCCAAACCATTAGGACCACGAAGAGGCTCTAACCAAGGACCACGGAAATCCCAAAAACGCATGGTTTCACCACCAAAGATGATTTCGCCCGAAGGAGAGCGCATCAGATATTTACCAAGTCCAGTCGGTCCTTGAGATGTTGCGATGTTTGCACCCAACTTTTGGTCACGAACAAGATAAGTGAAAGCTTGGGATTGAGATGCTTCAGCGCCAGTAGGTCCGAAGAATTCGCTAGGGTAAACAGTGTTGTTGTACCAGACAAAGCAAGTAGCGATAAATGCCATCAAGCTCAAAGCACCGAGACTGTAAGAAAGATAAGCTTCACCAGACCAAATCAAAGCACGACGCGCCCAACCAAAAGGCTTAGTAACAATGTGCCAGATACCGCCAGCGATGCAAATCAAACCGATCCAAATATGTCCGCCAACTACATCTTCCAAGTTGTCAACGCCAACAATATTACCTTCTCCACCAAAAGGAGAATTGAGAATATAGCCAAAGATGACGACAGGGTTAATAGTTGGGTTGGTAATTACACGCACATCGCCACCACCAGGAGCCCATGTATCGTAGAGACCACCAAAGAACATCGCCTTGAATACGAGCAGAAATGCACCAAGACCCAGAAGAATCAGGTGATAGCCAATGATATTGGTCATTTGGTTCTTGTCTTTCCAGTCATAACCAAAGAAGGACGAATAGTTTTCAAGGACTTCAGGTCCACGCAAAGCATGGTAAACGCCGCCAAATCCCAGTACTGCCGAAGAGATAAGGTGTAGCACACCAACTACGAAGTAAGGGAAAATATCCACGACCTCGCCGCCAGCACCAACACCCCATCCTTGGGTTGCCATGTGAGGGAGCAAAATAAAGCCTTGCTCGTACATAGGCTTTTCGGGAACGAAGTGGGCAACTTCAAATAAGGTCATTGCGCCAGCCCAGAACACGATCAAACCAGCGTGAGCAACGTGAGCGCCCAGCAGTTTGCCAGAAAGGTTGATGAGACGTGCATTACCAGACCACCAAGCAAAGCCCGATGTGTCTTGTGTACGTCCACCTACCCCCAAATTATTTAAGTTGATGGTCGTTGTCACGAGAGGAATTCTCCAAAAAACTTTTTATAGGTTTAAAGTGCAGATAATTTTTTAGCTATCAGATACCAAGTTAGTCGCCAAATAGCATTTAGAGGTTTGATGAAGTCCATCATAATCCAAAAACTAATCTAACTATGTTGGTATCTAATAGCTAATAGTAGATTTCATGCAGAACTAAGAACTACATAAAATGTTTTGAAGATCTTATAGTGCGTTACCGCGAGGTAATACTTCTTCAGGGAAGATGAATCTTTCTGCTGGTTGGTCTTGAGGAGCCATCCAAGCGCGAATTCCTTCATTCAAGAGCAAGTTCTTGGTGTAGAAAGTTTCAAATTCTGGATCTTCTGCGGCACGAACTTCTTGAGATACGAAGTCATAAGCACGCAAGTTCAAGGCTAAACCGACGATACCGACGCTGCTGAACCATAGTCCAGTTACAGGTACGAACAACATGAAGAAGTGCAACCAACGCTTGTTGGAGAAAGCGATACCGAAGATTTGGCTCCAGAAACGGTTAGCAGTTACCATGGAGTAGGTTTCTTCAGCTTGGGTGGGGTTGAAAGCTTTGAAGGTGTTAGAGCTTCCGCCTTCGCCATCTTCAAACAAGGTGTTTTCAACAGTTGCGCCGTGAATTGCACAGAGCAATGCGCCACCGAGGATACCTGCTACGCCCATCATGTGGAAGGGGTTCAGAGTCCAGTTGTGGAAGCCTTGTAGGAACAAGATGAAACGGAAAATACCAGCTACGCCGAAGGTAGGACCGAAGAACCAACCAGATTGACCCAAGGGGTACATCAGGAAGACGGATACGAATACGGCGATAGGGCCAGAGAAAGCGATCGCGTTGTAAGGACGGATACCAACTAGACGAGCAATCTCAAACTGACGTAGCATGAAGCCAATCAGAGCGAATGCACCGTGCAAAGCTAGAAATGTCCACAATCCGCCGATTTGACACCAACGGGTGAAGTCGCCCTGAGCTTCGGGTCCCCAGAGCAATAGCAAGGAGTGACCAACGCTCAATGCAGGAGAAGACACAGCTACAGTTAAAATGTTGCATCCTTCAAGGAAGCTAGATGCTAGACCGTGGGTGTACCAAGAAGATACGAAGGTAATGCCAGTGAACCAGCCACCAATAGATAAAAATGCGGTGGGGAATAGTAGCAAACCACTCCAACCAATAAATACAAATCTGTCACGCTTTAGCCAGTCGTCGATGATGTCAAACCACCCTCTTTCGACTTCTTGCGACCGTCCCATTGCAATGGTCATAATATTAAATCCTGCTTTAACTACTAGTATTTATATGGATTTCAAAATAGCTTAACACATCTTTACGTTTGACTGATTATGAAATGCTTAAAAAGCTAAAACTCTCTCTAAGTAATGATTTGAGATAGCTTTGAGAATGTCAAATTTTGACGGCAAATATTAAAAAAGTATTAAGACAACATACTTCTACCTCTCTAGGGATAGCTAGTAATCTAATAAGTATATGGATTATCTATGCCTGCTGACGAACTAATTTTTGTCATTACATCTCAAGGATTAAAATTAGAATTCAAATATCTTCTGCGAGTAAAGAAACTGGGTATTAGTAAATAAGTATAAATACTTATTTACTAATACCCAGTTTCTTAATTTAGGCAATTTTTGCTGACTTTAAACTCCAGAGTAACTTTTGAAAGTGCAGCTCCGACGTGCTTTCAAAAGTTGCTCTTTATTACTCAATGTTAAGCACCTACCCGAAACCCCTACTACTCCCTTCCCAGTGAATAATTAGGC
>MNZA01000073.1 GCA_001873375.1 Oscillatoriales cyanobacterium CG2_30_44_21 | reverse complement strand
GTCATGGATAAAGCTTCTATTCATACTAGTGACATTATGCAAGACCAGTTCCTAGAGTGGAACCAGCGCCAAATCGAGATATTTTACTTACCTAGTTATTCTCCGCAACTAAACTTGATTGAAATTTTATGGCGCTTTATTAAGTACGAATGGTTGCCTCCTAGCGCTTATAAATGCTGGCAAAGTTTAGTGGATTCTGTCGAAAAAGTACTTAGGGAATTTGGACAAAACTATGTAATTAATTTTGTCTAGCTACTTAAGTTCAAAGCGTTGTAATAAATTTAACCTTTTCAAATATACCCGACTAATTTAGTCGGGTATATTTGACGGCAGTATGTCTGCGTGCTAATGTCCAACACAATACAAATTAAAATATTTAAAACCTAGCAAAGTAGCTAACTTAGGTAACCAAGAGGCAAGCAAAAACATGACTGCAACGATTGTTTCTCCTTACACCAGTGATCGCGTTGACACTTTCAGTAATCTCAAATGCAAAGAGTGTGGTACAGAATACGAAGCCAAGGCGATTCACGTCTGCGAATTGTGTTTTGGTCCCCTAGAGGTTGCCTATAACTACGATGCGATCGCCGCCAGAGTCAGCCGTGAAACAATTCAGGCTGGTCCCCTTTCAATCTGGCGCTATCGCGATTTCTTGCCTGTTAAGACCGAAAATTACATTGACGTGTCTACAGGCATGACCCCATTACTCAAGGCAAACCGCCTTGCTAAGCGACTTGGCATCAAAAATCTCTACATCAAAAACGATGCGGTAAATATGCCCACCTTGAGCTTCAAGGATCGGGTGGTGTCGGTCGCCCTCAGCCGCGCCGTTGAGCTAGGTTTCAAGACTGTTGCTTGTGCTAGCACAGGTAATTTAGCCAACTCTACCGCCGCGATCGCTGCCCATGCAGGGCTAGAGTGTTGTGTGTTCATCCCTTCCGACCTCGAAGCAGGCAAGGTACTCGGCACAACTATTTACAATCCCAAAGTTTTCTCGGTTCATGGCAATTATGACCAAGTAAACCGTCTCTGCTCTGAAGTTGCCAATACCCACGGCTGGGGTTTTGTCAATATCAACTTGCGTCCTTACTACTCCGAAGGTTCTAAGACCCTTGGATACGAAGTAATCGAACAACTAGGCTGGAAACTCCCTGATCATATTGTCGCTCCCTTGGCTTCTGGTTCTCTGTTTACCAAAATCTATAAGGGATTTAATGAATTTGTGAAGGTTGGTTTAGTGGAAGGAAAGCCTGTAAGATTTAGCGGCGCTCAGGCTGAAGGTTGTTCACCGATCGCGACAGCATACAAAGAGGGAAGAGATTTCATTACCCCTGTCAAACCTAAGACGATCGCTAAGAGCCTTGCCATTGGCAACCCTGCGGATGGGATCTATGCGATCGACATTGCCCACAAAACCAACGGCAATATCGAGTCAGTTAATGATGACGAAATCATTCAAGCCATGAAATTACTTGCCGAAACCGAAGGTATTTTCACGGAAACCGCAGGCGGAACCACGATCGCGGTACTAAAGAAATTAATCGAAGCTGGTAAGATTGATCCTGAAGAAACAACCGTAGTCTACATTACAGGCAATGGCTTGAAGACCCAAGAGGCAGTTCAAGGCTATGTCGGTGAACCATTCTTGATTGAGCCAAGGCTTGATAGTTTTGAACGCGCCCTTGAGCGTTCTCATACTCTAGATACTTTAGAGTGGCAGACCGTTTCCGTCTAATTCCACAAGAAAAAGCTTACAAACTTTGCTTTGCAAAGTTTGTAAGCTTTTTTATTTATTCAGTGGGCGTAGCTACCTCAAACTTAGTGCGCGGCAACGCCGCCACGATCGCATCTAGCACCTTGCTAACTTGAATGATTTCCATTCCATAGTCTTGCATCACCTGCATGGTGGGAATAATCGCTCGCTTAAATCCTAATTTTGCTGCTTCCTTTAAGCGCAAATCCAGTTGCGATACTGGGCGTACCTGTCCGCCCAAGCCAACTTCGCCGATCATGACTGTGCGCGGATCAACAGTGCGATCGCGAAAACTTGCCGCCACCGCGATCGCCACTCCCAAGTCTACCGCAGGTTCGGCAACGCTCAAGCCACCCGCCGCCGCCACATAGGCATCAAGTTTTGACAAGGGAATCCCGATTCTTTTTTCGAGAACCGCCAGAATTTGTAAAAAGCGATTAGTCTCAATACCTGTGGTGGTGCGGCGTGGCGATGCATAACTAGTGGGACTGACAAGAGCTTGAAGTTCCACCACAATCGGTCGCGTTCCTTCACAGGCGACAATTGTGGCTGTCCCTGGGACAGATTCATCACGATTGCCGAGAAATAATTCCGAAGGATTAGAAACTTCGCGCAAGCCGCGATCAATCATTTCAAACACGCCAATTTCCTGCGTTGCCCCAAAGCGATTTTTGACCGATCGCAATAATCTGTGA
This sequence comes from Oscillatoriales cyanobacterium CG2_30_44_21, assembly GCA_001873375.1. Lineage (GTDB taxonomy): Bacteria > Cyanobacteriota > Cyanobacteriia > Pseudanabaenales > Pseudanabaenaceae > Pseudanabaena. The sequence goes on along the minus strand of MNZA01000073.1, from coordinate 7,035 downwards.
GTAGCAAAGCGATCACCTTCAAAATATAAGACCGTATCAACCATATGCTCTAGTACTTTGGGACCTGCGATCGCGCCTTCCTTTGTCACATGACCAACAATAAATAATGAGATATTCTCGCGCTTAGCCACACGCATCAGCGCCGCCGTACATTCCCGCACTTGAGAAACCGAACCTGGGGCAGCGTTTAAGTTAGCAAAGTAAAGCGCTTGAATACTATCAATGACGGCAACCTTGGGACGTAGTGATTGCAATTCCCTCAACACAGTTTCTAAATCTGTTTCTGCTAATAAATACAGATCATCAGAATTCTCTTCTAAGATTCCCAATCGCTGCGATCGCAGTTTTACTTGCTGCGCGGACTCTTCAGCACAGACATAGAGGGTGGTATAGCGGCTCATCAATTTTTGCGCCATTCCTAATAACAGTGTACTTTTACCAATTCCAGGTTCACCGCCAATCAGCACAAGGGAACCCGCCACAATGCCGCCACCCAAGACGCGATCAAGTTCTTCATAGCCAGAAGGCGATCTGGCTTGGTCATTATCGGTAATTTGCGAGAGGGTTAAGGATTCTCTAGGCTTGGCTTTTTCCTTAGATTTGGCTGTACCAAGATGGGAGAAGGTGGCGATCGCATTGGAATTTGCGGACACGACAGGAATTATTTCCTCTTGCAAACTTCCCCAACTGGAGCAAGCAGGACATTTTCCATACATTTGCGGGAAATTTTCCCCACAGCTATTACATACATATCGAGATTTTGCTTTTGCCATTACTTAGAGGTTTTCTGCCTCTCTTCCACAGGTTGATTCAAATGTATCATAAAACCCAAAAAAGCTGATTTGCCAGCTTCGCGGGCAAATCAGCCTAGGCATAAGTAACCTAAAAACGCAGAAAGTGGTTCCGCCTGCTACGCGGGCGGAACCACTTTCTGAAGTTTAATTAAGCAGGAAGGGTGTAGCGTTTTTCGATCGCTGACTTGATGCGATCGCGACTATCGGCGGGTGAGAGATCGCGATTAGTTTCAACCTCGCTGACCTCAGCCGCTAAGGCTTTATCCTTAATCGAATTTTGGAGCCAATTGGAATAATCTTGCAGATGCAAATGATGTAACCAAGTGCGATCGTCCACTCCTGCCGCAAGCTGAATGAACATGATCAGGTTTTGGGCTTTGAGATTTAATTTGCCATCCTCACCTCTAAAGAAGAAGCAGCGATCGCTACCCAAATTTCCTTCGGCATAGTTCCGCATATGGCGCTGACGTTCTTGCAGAGGCAAGATTACTTTAAATTTAAATGGTTGATCTTCAGTTGATAGTAGCCAAGCCACTGCTGAGCCTGAAGCTAATTCTGTGGGAAGGGGATCTTTAGGTAATTGATGCCCTATCGTGTTGCAAAAGTCTTTAAAAGTCTGCATGGGTGACTTGACCGCAATCAGCGTATCAATTAGCGATAAAGCGGAAGTTGCCACGTGTTCAGGATGAACTGTCACCATGAGAATCCCATTGACCGACTGAGGCAAAGTTACCGCCGCATCCCATGAGGAAGGGAACATATGATGGACTTCATCAATAACGATCCAGTGAGGTCGTCCAGTTCGCACTCGCATTTCTAAGAGAGAAGGTAGTAATTGAGCCAGAAATAATGGGCGATCGTCGATTTCCACTCCCATTAAATTAACGATCAGGTTTTGCTCTGGCTTACTTAAAACTGTTAATACTTCGGCAGAAGTGGGAATCTGTTGAGCATTACCCAAGATGACGATTTTATCAAAACTTTGATAGTCTCCTTCAGGATCAATGATGCAGACTTGATAGCCTTTATCGATAAACCGCTCGATTAATCCTGTAGCTAATGTGGATTTACCGCCGCCAGAAATTCCCGCTAATAAAATATTGTGGTTAAGGGGCTGAATGTAGGTTTCGCGATCGCCTTCCACTGTCCCCAATAGAATTCGGTGGCGATCGGGCAAAATCGAAGATTCGCGCAGATCTTCCGTCAGGTCTAAGGTTAATAATCTTTCAATTAATTCCACTACACCTCCTCCGCGACTAGCTTCCGTGACCCAATCGACTTCGCTCTTAACCGATGTCAAGGCATTGGCAACCGCGACCGAAAATTCACAGATTTTGAGGAAGGAAAGATCATTTTCGGCATCACCGATCGCCACTGTATTGCGAACAGATAGCCCCATTTTATCGAGTGCCACCGTTAGCCCCAAAGCTTTGTTGATTCCTGCGGGCAAGACCATGACCGCACCTTTGTTAAAGATTACCTGTAGGTCTAGTCCCAGTTCTCTAATTGCTGTTAGCACTTCGGTTTCATTGGGTTCCCATGTTGCTACGATCACTTTACCGACCGTGAGGGGATCGATATTGCGCGATCGCAGGGCATTGATGAATTTCTCAGGCGGTAAGCTGCCGAGCAGTAACTCATCACGGGTGGCGGGAAAATAGACCACCGCTCCATTTTCCGCCACCACGCAATCAAATAGACTCGTCTCAGGAAAGACTTCTATCAATTCTTCAAGTTGTCTTCCTGTGACTAAAATCAGTTTGCGTCCAGATTTTTGCAGTCGCTTGAGGGCATCGAGAGTTGTCTCTGATACCCGTCCATCCTGCGCTAAGGTTCCATCGTAGTCTGTGGCTAGTAGTAAATAATGCATTAATTTAAAGCGGCTTTACCAGAATCAGGAGCGCGTAAGTCATCAAGAGACAAATTGGGAGTCTCTGTATAAACTGAGTCCAGTAAGACTTCTAAAACATCAGCATCACGGGAAATGGCGATCGCTTGATGCGTGATCAATTCGCCAACATTGAGAATCACCTCATCATTGCGATCAAGAATCACACGAGTGACAGGACGACCCAACGCGCCTTTGACTCTTTTATCTTCAATCGCTTGAGTGCCATGTTCTTGCAAATTGCTGGCAGTTTCTTTCACCTGTTCCCACAGTCCCTTTGCTCCATCCTTCACCTGTTGTCCGACATTAGAGCCAGTAACTCTCAAAGCATCACTTGTATTTAAACCAACCGCTTCTAAGAGAGCTTGTTCTTGATGGTGAGCTTTCGCTCTCTCAATTACCTTTGGAGTCACAATCTGACCTTCGACAGCCACAACTGAACCGTCAGGAGTGAAAATCATCTTGTTCACGCGCCGACCTTGGGCTTGATCCAGACTCATATTTGCTCCCATTCCTGTAACCGCACCTGACAATTTCTCACCCAGTTTATCGGTCGCCCGTCCGCCAGTGGCATGGTAGAGATCGTTAGTCATGTTCAGGTTACGCGCCGCCAAGATATGTGATGAACTGACCACCTGTCCTTTATAAATTAAAGTTATACCGTCGGCAGTCTTCAAAGTTTCTTGAGAAACTTTTCCTAATATAAAAGTTTCTTGCTCTTCAGGATCAACCACAGCATTGGTAAAGCTAGTTCCTGCAAAAGTTGTCGCTTCTTGGAACTTCTCACCTGTAAATTGAGCCGCTTCTTGCGCTTTTTCGCCAGTAAATTGTGCCATTTCCTGCACTTTGCCACTTGCCGTTTGCATCGCTCCTCTAAAACCACCAACCTGTTCTTCCATCAATTCAGCAGTTTCCGAAGGTACAAAAGCCATCTCTTCTCCAATCTTGAGGGTGTCAGGAGCAGGCACAAAGGAACGTCCAGAATAAGCATCGGCGAAGATGCCACCCGATACTTCGTATCCTTCGATCGCGCCAGTCGTATCGTCAAAATACAAGTCAACCATTGTTCCCAAATCACGACCATCAAGGGTCATAATTCTCGTACCTTTCAAAATATTATTTCTTTCTAAAATACTTTGAATCGCTGGGAATTGTTCTGCCGAGGCGATCGCGTCTTTTGAGGCAACAATCACAGCATCTGCACCGATCGCTTGAATATTGGTCAAAGGCAGCACCAACGCATTACTAAACCAACCACCTTCATCCACAAGAAAACCCAATAATTGATTATTCTCTTGATCAAAAATTAAGTCTACAATTGTCCTAAATTCTTCTCCTGAGTTGTAAGCAACTACAGGTTTACCGATCATCCCTTTACCATTACGCATTTCTTTCTCCTAAATTTGGTGACAGTCACACTTACAGCCCTCTGCGCTCAAATCCGAACCAATAATAATTTTGAAAGCATGGCTTCGCAACGCTTTCAAAATTATTATTGTGATTCTTTATAATCGGTAACCTTAATTGGTAGGCTTGCTAGTTTTTACAGGTTGGCTAGTAGTGTTACTTCTCACTTCTGTCTCTTTGCCAAAATCGGAAACGAGGTCAATTACACCAAAGTATTCCAATGCAACGGCTCCAGCACCAACTACCAATACAGCCAAAACAGTATACAAAGCCAAATTATCTTTCTTTCCTACAAGTCTAGGCATATCTCTCCTCGCAAGTTATAGTCGCTTATAGAGAGAGGTCCTGGAAAGAAGTTCCGAACGTCTCTATGTGCATACCATTGCAGAAGCACGTTTAGTTTTTTAGATGATTTGATTGAATTGATTTATTACGCAATAAAGTGTTACAAAAGCCAGTTCTATTTCCGAAAGTCGAAGCATCAAAGTAGTTAGGACTTACGATGTTGGCATGGGTCGCAGTAGACAGAGAGATTTTTAAAAGTGCGGCGGAGCCGCACTTTTAAAAATCTCTCTGTAGCTTTACCTTTGGCACTAAGATTTAGTCAAAACCGCCTGTAGTTTTGCTTCATCTTCATTGGATAGAGAAGTTCTCAGAACTTTGCCATTAAACTGGCTGAGATCTTCTAATACTTTGTCAGGAGTCGCTCTTCTTACCAACACAAAGATCGCCGAGGTATTAGGCTCAATGGTGCTGCCCACTTCGCGGATGAAGTTGTCATCGATGCCAATGTCTGAAAATGCTCCCGAAATGCCGCCCGCGATCGCGCCCACCGCCCAACCGATCAGTGGATTAAAAAAAAGAAAACCAAATAGTAAACCCCAAAAACCGCCGCTCAAAGCTCCAGCCGTGGTTAGTTCTTGAGTTTGTTTGATTTTGACCTTGCCATCTTTATCTCTAATCACAACTGCGGCATCTTCTAAATCAATTAGATGCTCCTTTTGCAGCTTTCGTAGTTCCAATAGAACCGCGTCAGCCGTGAATTCATCTTTAAAACCAACAGCAATTAGACTACTCATTCATTTCTCCAATTTATAATTTTTTGTTGATACATACAGCCTATTAAGGCTTTATGGAGTACAGAAATACTTTTGAAAGCGGCGTTTCGCAACGCTTTCAAAAGTATTTCTGGGTTTTCAGTAAATGCAAAGTGATGTAATCTCTTGACAGTAAGGATATGTGGGGCTTAGTCACACATATCCTTATTGCTAATTAGGACTTAACTTTATTTGTGACTGCTCTAGCAGTATCCGCAGCTTTATCAGTCAGGGAGTTCAAAACATCTCCTGCTTTGTCTTTTACGTAACCCGTTGCGCCACCCACCTTGTCTAAGGAATCATCTGTAGCAGAGTTGATTTGCCTGCCCGCTTTATCCAGAGCCTTTTCCACTTGCTTCACAACAGGAGGATTAACTTCATTAGGACTTCGCTTCATTTTGTCAAAATCAGAAGTTCCTTGGATTTCATTTAATCCTTGATTTGACCTATCATCGGTCGTATATTCCTGATTAGTATCATAAGCACTACCCTTGGCTACATCTTCAGCTTTTTTCTGAATGTTAGGCATGGAAAGGTTATCAATAATCTGGTTTGAGGAATCCTGTGATGCGATCGCATGGTTGATATTAGCAAAAGCAATTAATCCACAGACAACGAACATAATCACAAACCGCTTCAAAAATTGAACAGTTTTCATAGAGTTTTCTCCTGATTTTATTAATAAAGGTTTTAAGTAGCTGGGCTTAATTAAAACCTAAAACCAGAGGTTGTTCCGCCCGCGTAGCGGACGGAACAACCTTTTTGGTTTTTAATTTACTTATGCCTAACTACTCAATAACGAAACAATTGATTAATGGCACGGCGAAGCCGTGCCATTAATCAATTACCCAGTCCACTTATGGAAGTGGAACTACACCTGATGAAAGGATGCCCCAAAAATGGAGAACACCTTGATGTGCGAATAGTTCGATCGCGATCGCCGAAACAAATCCGATCATCGCCAGACGACCGTTCCAGAGTTCAGCTTGGGGTGTGAATCCTGTGAGCCAAGCGTTGCGCTGTATAGCTTCTGCGGCTTCAGCTTGAGGTGTATTAGTTTGCACAGTAGTTATCCAAAGAATTATGAATGTCTATTTTGGCGGAACACTTCTTACAGCGTAAAGCGCTGTAAATGTTGCAGTAAGGGCAGTTCATGAATTGCCCTTACTAAATTAGTGATGCGGCGCTTCGCGCCGCATCATTAATTTAGTAAAGAAGTAATAGAAGCTACTGAGTGGTAACTGATGCTCTAACAGTAACGGCTTTAACGCCTTTGATTTCCATTGCCAAACCCTTGATTTTGTCAAGTTCCGCAGCCGAAGAGACGGTTCCTGACACGATGACATTTGCCTCCTTGGATTCGACAGTTAAATTCCCTTTAGGAATATTTGCCTCCAATTTGCTCCGAACTTCACTAGCTAGATCACTATCTGGTCGATCTGTTGAGTCACCTGTGCGCTGCTCACGCGCTCGAATATCCGACTCCAACTGTCTCTTACGAGTTTCATCTTGGGCATCATCCATAGCCGCTTGAGTATTTTGGGGAGAGGCGGTAGGGTTGCTAGTGCTGAAGTTGGCATTCGTATTAGGGTCGGGAGCATTAGCTGTAGTGCTAGCATCGGTGCAGGATACTACTGTCACTAAAAGAGAACTAGTTAGTAGCAGAGAAGTGATTTTTTTATTCATAGTGAGAATTCCTCAATTTAGTAAAGTCTGTTTCGGCTTTATATCAATCAACAAAAGCATAATTATGCTTTTGTTGATTGATATAAAGCCCAGTAAAGGCTCTTAATCAAAGAAACGGGCTAGTAAATCAGAAGGTTATTCCGCCCGCGAAGCAGGCGGAATA
>MNZA01000209.1 GCA_001873375.1 Oscillatoriales cyanobacterium CG2_30_44_21 | reverse complement strand
TTAAAACCCGTGGCTTTTGTTTGGAGTCTACTCATCTTCAAGACTCCGAGCGCCTCTCTAAGCTCATTGCGTTGCTTACTCTCGCTTTATGTTGGGCTTTTTCTTCTGGGCTTTGGCTTGCTCAACTTAATCCCCTCAAGCCCAAAAAGCATGGTCGGCTACCTAAAAGTATTTTTCGCCTTGGTTTTGATTTCCTTCGGCATATCATCTTCGATCTTCACGCTAATTCTGAAGCATTCTTTAACTCCATTAAATTTTTGTCCTGTACTTAGAGAAATTAGTTAAATCAGAAAGATTAACAAAAGCAAAAGATGTCTCTTCTGCTGCTTGGTGGCAATATTGGAGAATAAGAGGGGAACTTTATGAGACGATCGCCCAATGCGATCGGGTTTTAGTAACAGCAGCAGTTAGCGGAACTTTTGGTTTTGACTTTCAGCCGACTAACATTGTTTTCGCTCATAAACTAATAGTTTTTCCACTTGATAAGTATTCCGATTTTGCCTGTTTACAATCAAACTTTCATAAAGAATGGACTTTCCAATATAGTTCAACTTTAGGCGGTCAAGGCAATTTAAATTATTCTCCCTCAGATTGTTTTGAAACCTTCCCATTCCCAACCCTTACCCCAGAAACAGAAAAAGAACTAGAAGCGATCGGAGAGAAATATTACAACCAGCGACAGCAGATCATGCAAACCACCCAACTCGGACTCACCAAAACCTATAACCGCTTCCACGACCCCAACGACACCGCGATCGACATCCAGCAACTTCGCGATCGGCATATACAAATGGATTACGCAGTGATGAAAGCCTATCAAGTAAGAGACTTTGCAAAGCAAAATCCCTTGCTTGACCTAAACCATGACTTCCATCAGACTAAACAAGGACTAAGATTCACCATCAGCGAAACTGCCCGTCGCGACATCCTCGATCGCCTCCTTGCCCTCAATCATCAAAGATACGCCGAAGAAGTCAAAGCAGGACTGCATGACAAGTCAAAAGGGAAAAAGAAAAAGGAAAAAGTGGTACAGGTAAATAAAGATCAATATGAATTGGAAATGTAAAAACCTGTAGGGGTAAAGCATTTGCGCCACAATCTCAAGCGATCGCAAATAACCCCTATCCGCAAATGCTTTACCCTCTTTTTCCCAATTTGCTAGGGCAAAGCATTCCCATTGACAAATTTTTGGCAAACATCACAAACCCCTGCGGGAATGCTATGCCCCTACCTGAAAAATCTATTGTGTCCAATCTTCTATTTGAAGATTAGCAATTTGTCCAAAATCGGAAGAGTTACGAGTTAATACGATCGCATTATTAACAATTGCGATCGCCGCAATCTTTAAGTCCATTGTGCCAAGACGAGGGTATAACTTTCTGATGCGTTGGAATTCATTGGCCGCATCTATATCAAAATCAATAATGGGGATAGCACAGTAATTGTTGATTTGTCTTTTAAGTTGTTTGTAAATTTCAACTTGAGCTTCAAGATTGCGTGCTTTAGAAATGTGGCTTAACCACCCTCTAGTTTGTTCTTCGTAACTGATGATAGTTGCCGAAACTTGGTTAGGATTGACATTTGCTAGGCGAGTAAAAAGAGGTTGAGCATTAATCCCCCCACGATCTAATACGCTGAGATGATCTGTATCAAGTATATACATCTATTTTTTGCGCGACTTAGTAGAAGCTTTACGCAATGACTCTCGATATTTTTTACCTAATTGCATCGCCTTGTCATAGTCTGGACTATTAGCAAACGTCCCTGCAATTTGCTCCCACCAAGGTTTGACTATGGCAGTTGGATTCTCCACTTTATTTTTTATTGAAGTGATCTCAGCTTCTAGAATAGCGACTCTTTCTTCTAAGGTTATAGACATTAGGATCAGCACTCACTCATGTTGTAAAAGTGATTATATCGTAATTCCATCGCGGCGAATGCTATTGATAAACGAAGCAGAATTGTCATTAAACTCATCCAAAGACATAGGCATAATTGAAAGCAGTTCGCCAAACTCCAGCAAAAAATCTAACTTAATATCTGCCATCCGCCGAATTTCTGACATTGGTAAAACGCGATCGCGCAGCACCACCAAAATATCAATATCAGAATCCGTATTCGCCTCACCCCTCGCCACCGAGCCATACAGCAACAATGTAAATAAGCGATCGCCATAAAGTTTCTGTAACTTTACCTTTAGTTCTTTAAGTAGGGTTTGAAGGCGATGGGTAATTACGCCACTATCACTATCGATCATCACTGACTCCCAAAAATTTAATGTCATCAGCTATTCCTAGAATTTTAACCGATCCGTCATAACTTAATGAAAAGGAATCAAGACGCGATCGCGAATTAAAACATCAAAGGTATGGTGAATCTGCTTGGCTAACTTCGCTTGATCCGTCAATAACCCTAACTCCAAATTGAGACTCAGTGCATATTGCGTGAGATTCGCGCTACTAATCAGAACACGATGGCGATCGCTAATCACTCCCTTAATATGCAAAGAGCCATACTTCCCCTTTGAGTTCACAGGTCTTTTACCCACTGCCCAATAATAAATCTGTAACTGCTCAATCATGTCCGTAGGGAAAGTCTGCAAAACACCAAAAGGAACCTTGTCGGAGCGTTCGGGCATCTCCACAATCATCGTAATCGCTACCTGCCGCGTCAGCGCCACCCGCATTGCCGCCACAATTTCAGGAATGTCATACACCGCAAAGCTAATCAGCAATAATTCCTCACAGCTTTGATGGATTAATTCTAAAATTGTTGGCTCCGTTTGCCGATTCCATTCCCCCGATTGATTAGGCATCGTCCAGATCGGCTGCACCTCATAGTTCTTTTGCAATTCGCGCCCCAGTTGCATTGCCGCCAGCAAAGCCAAATGTAGCGCCTCACTCGTCACTTCTGGATGCAGTTCTTGCCATAGTTCAATAAATTTGTACAGGCGATCGCGCAAATCCTGCGAGGTCACCTTTTGCGAAAGTAAATATTTCCAATAGTCAGAGCGATCGTGATTCTGAGCAGGAATCATCGCGATGATGGGAATTAATTCGGGCAGTAGGCGATCGGGCAAAGCCAGAGCCAATCCCTTGAGCGCATCAACAAAAATTAGGTTATACATAATTATGCTAATGAGACGCGGCAAAGCCGCGCCTCATTAAATTTTAGGTGAAGAAACAAATATCTGTTTGCGAAAAGGTGGGAATCAGCAAAGCCCGATCTAAAAACTTATTGCCCCTCTCGCAAGAAGTCTCAGGACTAAATAAACAAGCGTGACAGGCTGCCCAATGCAAAGACACCCGATCATCAGCAGGGTCATGCTCTGCACAGAGAGGATCAGAAGTACAGATCCTGATGGACTCAAGAGCTTGTTGGATATGATGATTAAGCCTTGGGGCTTCACCAAGATACACTAACCCGCCCAATGTACCTTCACTGTCAGGAGCCGCCGTATAGATTAATAAACCTGCCTGTGCTTGGCGATCGCTAGTTGCCACCTGTGCATAAATGCGTTCCCGTAGACTCGCAGCATTGTAGCCACATTCGATCGCAAGTTGGCGCATTAGGGCATGGGAAAAGGAATGGAGCAGCAAATAGCGCATATCAGGAGTCGAGATTTTATCCACCAGTTCGGGATTGCGCTGATTGAGCCAAGTTTTGTGGGCTTCTTTGACTTGGATATGTTGCTTTTTGACGGCGGATTGTTGTTCCCATCTTTGCAGCGCCAATTCATCAAATTGGATAAAAATTCCTTCACCGCGCACTTCCATCGCAGGAATCCAAGTTGGGTCACGGCGACTGAGGCGCGCTCGATATTCCTTGGGAACTTCCCCTGTATCTGTAAAATCCCCTGGGGACTGAATGCGGGTAAATCCAATTAGCGATCGCACTTCCCTAATCTTTTCCACTAGAATTACTTTAGAAATTACCTTGTCAAAATCAACAGGCGGCGCGATCGCTCTTAGTCGCCAGTCCTTGCCCCGATCCTCAATCCCTGTCACGCTCTTAAATTTGAGCCATTCAGGAGTTTTGAGATCCGTTGCCGAAATATGATCATCGCTCTCTTGGCTAGACCCATGATTACGCTTGGCGATCGCCTCCCAAATTTCTTGAATATCATAATTCTCTAGCTCATAGGCTTTACCCTGCTTTTGTAAAATCTTGAGCAAGATTTTCAAAGTGTCAGCACCATCAGCTTCTCCAAGGGTTAGCCAATAACTATCAATATATTGCTCTAATTTATTTTCAGCGTTGGGAATTGACAATGCCGATAGACTCAGGGAAAACCAACTATTAGAAGCTCCCAAAAGCATCGTTTTCATTTGGCGATCGCACTTATCTTCAAAGCTGCGTAAATGGGGATGGCGACCACGACAACGAGGCATATTTTGTTTGCCCGACAGTCCAAAAGCGTCGGACATCCGCCGACTCGCCTCACAGCGATCGCACTTAATTACAATATCGGTCACAGCTCCCGACACACTCGGCTCAATTAACCGTAGTGATCCCTTGCAGTCAATATTGCCACGATGCACAAAATAGCGCCAAGGAAAATCATCAAGATGTCCCTTTTCGCAAGCGGTAAGAAATCGCACAGGAATAACCTTCGGGGTAATTCCCTTAGTGCAATTGATATGATGGTAAGCTGCTTCACTATGGCGATTGCGGAAAGTTTTTAATTCAAAAAGTCCATCGGTAATCGGTGCAAGCAGGTCGCACTTAGGACATACCATCCAAGTCGGAAACGGCGCAACGGGAATTCCTTCAAGGTTCGGTTGGTGATTGAGAAAGGGTTGACGAGCTTCTTCTTCAGGAATCGGTAAACTAACTAATTGCTGCACTTGTGCGCCCAGTTGTTCTTGCACCGCCGCTAATAAGCGATCTTCAGTAATTACTTGCGTATGCTGACGTTGCCATTCCTCTAAGCCCATCACCATCGCTGCTAAGTTAGGCAAATCCGCGATCGCGCCGATGCCATAGCTAAACATAATCTGACTAGGACGCAGTTCACCAATACGATATTTGTTCATAGTTTTAAAAATATATTTTTCAGGAAACGAATGGCTCAGGCAAGCGATCGCTTTCATTATCAGGAGCTTGATCGACAAAGATTAGCGGTGAGGCAGGTTCGACATTACGAAGTGAATTTAAACAGGCAAATTGATCATTAGGATCTTGAGCAATATTTTTTAAAAGGGAAACCGTTGTGCCGCCACGACTGGAAGCCTTGAACTGTAGCCTTGTCCCTGCTTCATTAGGTTTGGCGGCACTTGCCCACTTATCGCGCAGTCCATGCAGTTGATAGAGAATTCCTTCCTTTAAGTTAGGATTTTGAAAACTTTGACTAATGCGATCAGCTATCGCCTCCATGCTTGAAACCAAATCAGGATGGTTAAAATTTTCCGTAATCATCCTCTCGGCTCCATCATTGTTATTAAACTCAAACCCACTCAATCTCACCAGCGAAACAAACAACGCCGCTAAACCACGATCCAAAGCTCCCGCAGAAAATGGCGTTACCGACAAAGGCTCAACGTGCTGATAGAAAGTAGCGTGGTAATGTTCAAAGCGCTCATAGTGCGATAAATCCCTTGGTCTTGCCCAGTTATAAACCGTCAAAACTAACCCAGGATGACTCCGCCCCACCCGTGATGTGGCTTGGATATATTCCGCAGTATTTTTGGGCTGACCGCAAGTCACCATCAGCCCCAGCCGCTTCACATCCACACCCACAGAGATCATATTAGTTGCCAAAATTACATCAAGGGGATTGAGTTTTTGCTGTTTCTTATCCTTCTGTTCTGTTCTTTCTTTTTGTCTCTCTCGTTTCTCTTCCGCAGTCAAAACCTCAAACTTGCGTTCCAAAGCATCAAGAATTTTGGGAATATCCGTAGAACTTTTGCGCGAAGTTAGCTCCTCAATGCGACTAGGACTAAGATAGCGCTTGGCTAATCCCCGCCGATCCATTTTTGACAAGCGCGTAGTGATGTCATCATCCACAAGGCGGCGCGTTCCCCCTAGTTCACGCAAAGAATTAAAATAACCCACCAGCGTCATCCAAGGATCGGCATCATAACCATCATCCATCAGTTGCTGCGCCGCCGATAGCGCCACTAAATAGACCCGAATCAGAGCCGCCTTGAGACGACGACCAGGGGCGCAAATTCCCAAATACAAACGTCCAGCATGGTCATTGCTCGGAGGACGTTGCCGCGAAAAGAAATTATCTTCAATTGCGATCGCCTGTGGTGGAAATATCTGCACCTCGCGCAAAAACAATTGATACACTTGATGACGCGCTTGGCGAATTGTCGCTGTCGAAGCAATCACCTTCGGACGCACTTGCTGACCATTAACATCCCATGTACAGAGGCGATCGATCGCCGTTTCATAGAGTCCCACCATGCTACCCAATGCACCACTAATCAGGTGTAACTCATCCTGAATGATCAGGTCAGGCGGACGCAATGGCAAATGTGGTCTAGTTTTAACGGCGGGTAAATTCCCCTTTTTGGGATGACCATCACTATCTTCAAGGTCTGGACACCGAAAACCATGGCGATCGCAATAGCCATTTACCTTCCCAAAAAGCATCTGAACTTTACCATTCCAAGACATTTGCGCGAACTTATCGACCGTGGCAATTACCAGAGACGGCAAGCGGCGATAGATTTCTTCATCAACCACCACAATCGGTAAGCCCTCATTTGGTGAATGCTTACGACCAAATGCACAATCACCTAAGCGATCGCTGCAATAAACCAGAGTTCTGCCAATATTTTTTTCAAAGGAAAGTACTTCAATATCTTTTCCCGCATCAATCACCGAGCCGCACCAAGGGCAGTTAGTAAGCTGATGGGGTGTACCAGAGGAGCCACCATAGTTTTGACCCTGATTTTGTCCCTTGAGTTGTTTGATTGTTTCTTCACTCTGTTCTGTCCAATTAGGCGTGCTATTATTTCCTACCCATAGACCAATCCGAAAAGGTTCTCTTCCCCACTTAGTCGTATCTTTGCGCCGCAGAGACTCACAGGCACAGATCAGCGTTGTGGCACGTTGAAACTGTTGTAGTGTCAGCAATCGTAAGGTATAGCGCATCAATACCGCCACGCCATGTTCTCCATCATGTCCTGCCACTACACCCTGCAAGCGTCGCATTGCCAGAGTATAGGCAGTTAACCCCAGATATGCCTCAGTTTTACCACCGCCCGTAGGGAACCAGAGCAGATCGCAGATTGCTTTCTGATCGGTTTGGCGATCGCGGTGGTGGAGATCGGTCAAGCTCGGCAAATTAATCAAAATAAATGCAAGCTGAAAAGTTCTCCAGCTATAATTTTCAGGCTTCTCAAAATCACTGAGAGTTTTGTCCTTACCCTGTCTTTTTTGTTCAGCATAAAGGCTATGAATCCGTTGCAGTGCCATCGCCGCATTCATGAACTGAAAGGCTTCGACAGCTTGAGAATTAGTTTCTAGTAGTTCAATTCCTGATCGAATTCGCGTTAGAGCAGTTCGACAATCCTTGAGATTGCGATCGGCGGCTTGTTGATAAAAATCTGGACTAGTCGGCAATTGCTGCTTATTTACTTCCTGTTGTCGTAACCATTGCTCATAGGCACTCACAAGGGGATAGAGCATTGGTGGCAAAGCTTCTGCTTCCACTTGAGCGAGTACCTTCATGTCTAAAATCAAACCCTTGAGTGCAGGGATCTCTCGCTCATCGGGTGGCGTGGTGTTAGGGACTATATGTCTAGGAATTGCGCTGGTGGTGAGGCTAATAGCGCGATCGCCTTTGGGAGATGAGGCTAATGCACTCTCAGATACAACTTCTGCATGAACGCTAGTGTTATGTCCTACCGCAAATTCAACACAATTCCGATAGAGTAGTTGTAAAGATTCCTGTTCATAGCGCAATTCGCCATCCAGACCATCACTGCTGGTAAGTGGTTTGCGTATAAAAATAGCCTGATCGGGGTTACCCTGCACCTTAACTTCTGGTTGAAATAGCCAAGCTGAATCACGGTTTCGCGCAGGTTCGGTTTGGCGATTTTCTAAAAAGATGGTCACAATCCAATCATGATCAATCTTGCGACAACGCACCCGCACGATTACTGCAGGAGCATTTTCAAGATCGGGATACCATTCTTTTGTCTGTTCAGCATTTGCCGCAATATCCACTAACTTGAATAGGCGATCGCCCCTGATTGGTTTACGCTGCCAAACCGTTTCAGGCTCACCCTTAGCATTAGAAATTACTTCGCTTTTACCTTTTTGGTAATATCCCCAACTAGCCTGAATTGTGATCTCGTCAAAATCACCATCCACACAAAAACTCAAACCAATTGACGATGGAAATAAGCTACTAGGTGGTGCAATCTCCTCCGTATCACCATCATCGCTATTCTTTTTACCTGCGATCGCCAGATTATCTTGTTGAGCGGGATCTTCTTGTTGGGCTAGATCGATTTCGTCACCAACTTGATCGTTAGATGTGGCTTTAGTATTGCGTTTGCGAGGTGCGATCGCCCCAACTAGATAACGTTCAGTGAGGCTAGGCTCATCAACTTCCTCATCTTCACCATTCACAGGTCCTAATAAGTCCTTGTAAATCATTGTCACCAATTTCTCTCGAATTTCTCGAGACGTAGCCTTATGGAGGATCTTTTCCTGTTCTACATTCTGTGATGGAACTACAAATTCTGTACTCAGTAATTCCCCTTGACCAGTTTGCGATTGACTTGTGGCGAGAACAAATTTTTCTTCCAAGAGTGTGCCCTGTATCCTTGTCTTGTTTTTCCCCGATGATAATTTACCGATAACTTGATTAATGCGATCGCATAGTCGCGCTGAAATAGTATCCGCCCCCAAAGCCGTCTCATGTGTTGCAGTACTTAGGCCTTGCAACAAAATTTCTAACTGGCGATCTCTAACTTCTTCGACTAGACTACAATCGAGTTGTGCTTCTCCTTTTTGCAATTGCTGATTGATTTCTCTAAGATCCAGTTGCTCGAAGCCTTGGCGAGGAAGCTTGATAATTTGCATAAACTCTTGCTATGGCATAACTTTATTTTCTATAGTGGTTATCTTACGCTAGTTATTCCTTAGTAGGAATTTAATCTAAATTTTTGAGATGGTTTTAGAATGTAAAGAATTTGTACGGTATTGATAGTCTCTGCAAAGCGGGTAATCACTTGTCCATCTCGATATCCTGCAATTATATTAATACTTCCTTAACGACAACTTACTTGGAGTCCATGAATTCGTCCACCTTTTGCAAACCATCTATAGAGTGTCACCTTGCTTTTTTTGGAGTGTATCTTGCATTTACGCTGATGAAAAAAATTATTTTTGCGCTCAAAACCCCAACTTATCTTAGATCTGTCTTACAACAAATAATCTATAATTATTTGTCATTAAATTTATAAGAATGAGTATTTATGCTTAGTTAAATTAATGTGTTTTCAGGGTTTCAAGGCTTTGCTTGGCGCGGTGTTATATATGCGGACACCTAACAACGCTTAATGCTCGATAGCGCTCAAGATGGTGACATGCTTTCTAAGCTAAATACAGCAGTGAATACAGGCTTAGCGTACAATTTATTCCGTTTCGTGCGTTGCCCCCTTGTCTGGCATTATAACTGACTAGAAACCGCATTGAATAATCGCTTTTGTTCAAACAAAAATAAGGCGCGTTACATTTCATTAACACACCCTACAAGATCAGCGATCACACTATTGGGCACTGGTCAGCTAAATCGTGATCGACGTATTTGCGTCTTTTTTATCGGCATGAAATGGACGTTTCAGAACCCATCCCACATTAGCTGACCAGTGCCCACTATTGGCTTCACGATCGGCGAGGAATCTCGGATTGTTCGCTTCAATTTTTGATCGGATATCAAAACCGACTCCTAAGCCCGAATATCTCGTCACTTCAGGGAATCAGGGTCAAAAAATAATAAATAATGTACTTTGCAACAACTCTTTTTGGATTTTACAGTAGAATTACGCAAGTACTCTATCTAACCATTGTATGGCCGAGACCTCGAACATTGCAGCTTTGGCTGAACAAATTTCAAATGAGATCTTCACTTGGTTTAAGTGGCGTAGTCGCCCTTCAAGAGACAGCAACTGGAAATGCGTACTGGAACATCATGATAAAGAAACACATCCTAGTGATGTGGTTTTTCACTACGAAGACCCTTATACAGGGAAAATTCTGTACCTAAATACAGATCTTAAGAGCTACAAAGCAAGCAGCATCACCAAGACAGCATTAGAAAACGCTTTGGAGTCTCTCAGCCTGTCAGTAGAATGCGCTAATATCAGTGAAGATTGGCAACAAAAATTCTTGCTCGATCATGCAGGCTCTTCTGAGGTTATGGGATTGTTGTTTGTTTACAACCATGACAATAGCTTCGACAGGCTTAAATTTGATTCTCTACTTGGAAAAATAAAACTGAGTCAGTTAGGTATAAAAGAAAGAAACAAAATAGTGGTTTTTGGACCTGGAAAAATATTAGATTTATACAATATTGTTCATGACCTAAAGGTTCTAATCGCAGAAGATATGATGACGCGGCACCGTGACTATGCTTTCTTCAACCCAGATTTGGTTATGTCTAAGGCGCATGGGGATCAGTGGTCTCACGCAGCATCTGTCGAAGTTTTAGTAGGTCCTTGGATAATTATTAAACATAAGAAAATTTCTGATCAGGTCAAAGAAGGATATCTGATTTACTACATGAGGAATGGAAGCCAAGTCGATGAATTTGTTTATTTTCTAGATGCACTTTCTAGATTTCAGATGCTTCTGGGTGACGAGCTTATTAGAATTAGACTGGTTAACGCGGTAGTTGAAGCAGCAAATAATTTCAATGTGGCAAAAGATAAATTTTTAGTGACGTGGGGGAAAGATGAACAGAGAGCGAAGAGGCTCAACGAAATATCCATTAATAGTATTCCGACAAGACAGACTTCATTTAACCTTATAGAAATTGGGATGAGAGAAGATGAGTAAAAGTTTTGGGCCATCAACTTTTTTTGCTTCTGACAAAAATGTCTTAGTACAGGACAAAAAGTTGCAAAGATGGACAGGAAGGGGTTTTATAGAAGATAACTACAGCATCCGTAAAACCCCTATGGAAGAGATTAACCTATTCCGCGAAAAATTACAGCAACATCTGCCTTGGAATGCGGCAAGACTGTCTTTTGTGTCGATATTCTTGACCGCGCTAATGCGAGTAAAGACAGTAAACCTAGGGGAAATCGCCACAGGATTTAGCGGCAAAGCCAAAGTTGAATCGCACTACAAGAGATTACAGAGGTTTTTTCGAGACTTTGAGGT
>MNZA01000241.1 GCA_001873375.1 Oscillatoriales cyanobacterium CG2_30_44_21 | reverse complement strand
TTATTAGAGCTAGTAGAGATACCAAAAGAGTTTGGCTGTAAGATGTTAGATAAACTGAGGTATTTACAAGCATTCATGAGTGAGAATATCAGTTATGTACATTGGTTTAGGAAGATGGTGACTTTAAGCTGAAATCGTGCTTTTTAGAGGAGTAGTGTGTCTACTTTTAGGATAACTTCATGTCTGATTCAACACTTCTGGATTTGATCAATTAGGCTATTGCCTAATTCTATAAAAGTTGTTGAATATTTTGCCATAAATCTATACTATTTATGGCATTTTGAGAATGCCATACCTAACTTGATGCTTTAACCAATTGGCAAACGCTAACGATCAATCTTTTAGCGCGAGTGGGTACTTATTAATAAACTGCCAAGTGCATAGAAAAGAGTTAATCATTATTAGTGATTGATAAGTAAAACATTGAGAATTTATACCGCATTATTTTCCTTGATCAGTTTCGTATATAACTGCTCATATTGGCGAATAATCACTGATGCGGAGAAATGTTCATTAGCCCTTTGCCGACAATCATGGCGATTGATTTGAGATGACTGACTGACCGCGCTGCAACCTTCAGCGATGCTATTAATCAAATAACCATCAGTACCTTCTCTGACAATTTCAGTCAACGAACCTCTAGGGCAAGAAATTATAGGAGTGCCACAAGCCAAGGCTTCCGCAAATACAATACCAAACGGTTCTTCCCATTCTATGGGTACGATCACCGCCAGAGCTTTACCCAAAAGTTCATTTTTTTGTTCATCATTTACAGTCCCAATATATTCAATGTTGTCTTTATCTAAGTGTGGCTCGATCTCTTCATACCAGTATTTACCAGCTTCGCCATTCTCAATATAGTTACCAGCAATGACTAACTTTTTATGACATTGTTTGGCGATCGCGATCGCTGTATGCGCTCCCTTAATGCGTTCAATCCGACTCAAAAAAACTAAGGGTGCATCTTCTTTCACATTTGGCTGAAACGTATATTTCTCAAGTTCAACACAGTTATAAATTGTTTGCCAAGTTCCACCAGCACTACGTCCAATTTTGCAAATGCTATCACTGCAACCTGTAAAAGTAAGGGATTTGCCTGCAATTTGCGAGGCAAGCCTAACGGTGCGATCGCTTGGTCGTCTTTGGTAAGACATCACCTTGGGAATAGGCGATCGCAAAATTGGCAGCATATAAAAAATGCGCGAAAAGCTATGTACGATATCGGGTTCAAATTTCTTGACAGCCGATGACAGGGTAAACATATTTTTTAATGTATCCAGTTTGCTTTGCGATCGCTTACCTTTCCAAGCAAAAAATGCTGCGGCGTTAGCAGTGGATTCTGCATTAGCGACCAGTCCCACCTCATGACCACGACTTTGTAAGCCAGTAATTAGCAAATCAACAATTCGTTCAATTCCGCCATAGAGTTTTGGCGGTACGGGTAATTCTGGATCAGCAGTAATCAAAATACGCATCTCTAAGCTCCCCAACGCTTATCTGCTCTGAGTTTACTGTTGCAAGGTACAAAGATAAAATCTGCTTGCCAGAGAGCTTGATCAAGGGGACGACGAGTTAAGCCGCATATGTCATAGGCAACCCAATCTCTTTCATTTAGCCATTTAATAATTTCTGCCAATAGTGGAACATTTTGATGAATGTCAAGCAGGCTAATTTCTGCCAAAATTACCTGTACTCCTTGAAGTGAATTCTCCGCTCCTTTAAGAACTTCCAGTTCATAACCCTGTACATCCATTTTGAGAAAATCTGGGCTTTT
The DNA here is from genome assembly GCA_001873375.1 of Oscillatoriales cyanobacterium CG2_30_44_21. Taxonomy (GTDB): domain Bacteria; phylum Cyanobacteriota; class Cyanobacteriia; order Pseudanabaenales; family Pseudanabaenaceae; genus Pseudanabaena. The sequence continues at coordinate 7,807 of MNZA01000241.1, read as the reverse complement.
ACCTGCAAAACGATCATTGACTATCTGATCTATAGTTGCCATGGGGTAAGACTTGACAGGAAAGTTTTGCGGAACTTTTTCAACTAAAACCGAAGAAGCTGTTTCTGCTTGATTGAAATTGACTTTTTCTTGAGACATTGCACCCAATAAAGTCGGGAAAACTTTTATTTTCGGGTTCTTTGAAGCCAATAAATTCAATTGCTCTACTCTATGTTCTAGGACTTCAAAGCAAGCTATATCAGCATTAGGGAAATATTTTAGGCATAGCTCAGCAAAATCGCCTCTATAAGCGCCTACATCAAAAATTTGATTAGGTTGAAAACTTAGTTTAGATAATCTTTCCAGTGAGCTTGGTATTTCAGGAACACCTAATTTTTTAGTCAAATACTGTTTGATTTTTTGTTTGATTGACATAAGTGACTTACTTTTTTAGTCTCCATTTTAGTCTACTAACTGTAACGCACTGCCTACAACAGAGAGAAATTTATACTTTTCTATATCCCAGTTGTAAACTTTATGGCTTAACTCTTGAGCCTTAAAACGAGATATTGTTACTTTAAGAGGGTCTGAGAAAAAGTTGTCAAGGGTCATAGCGATCGCATAAGCATCATCTATGTCTATCAAAATAGCGGCTTCTCCTAATTGATACGAAAGCTCTTGTTGAGCAGGGGTTTTACTCAAAATAACTGGTAATCCTGCCAAAAGATAGGTAAAGATCTTATTTGTAAGGCAAATAGAACGATTTAATGGTTGATTTAGCTCTATGGACAAACCGACATCATAATCAGAGGCAAGTCGAGCCATCTCAGATGGTGGAGCCGACGGCAGTATGTGGATGCGATCGCTAACTCGCATTTGATGAGCTAATTGGGTTAACTCCTCTACATAGCCAGATGCAGGTGTACCTCTCAGATACAAATCTACAGAAGTTCTCATTTGTCCCATTGCACAAACTATAGACTCAATCCCCCTGCCAGCCCCAATAGTTTGCGAAAACCAATATAGTGAAAATCGCTCTTTACGGATATTTTTTTCTTTTTCTGTTGGTGCTTCTGATAAAGGAAATACATTTAGGATTGGCTTGATTTCAACTCCATAACGTTCCGCATAGGCATCGGCAATCATTGGAGAAGCCGCGGTCAAATAATTACAACAGGGCAGTAGCATTCGCTCAATGTAATCTCTGATATCAATTTCCAGCTTGTTTTCTGGGTTTTCAGCTAATTCCCCAATATGAAAGTCTTCTGCGTCAAAGCCTAATTTGGCATTATGTTTTTTTGCCGCGATCTCTGCTGCGGGTAAGGCTGCCAAGCAGTGAGCAATGTATAGATCCGCAGGCTGGGCGATCGCCATTTGAGCTAGTGAGTCAGATATTTGACTATGTGCCCACATGGCAACAATTATGTTTTTAAACCCCAATTTAAAAATAGTCCTTGCTAGTTTTTGTTTTAGTTTGCGCCATATGTAAATGGGACGAGTGCCTAAACCCACGCGATCGCAAGTCCAGTCCACTGAAGCCAGCAAAGACTCGTCAAGAGGTCGCACGAAGGGAGCCATATCGCCAGCCACAACGCATACTTCATAACCTGCCTCAACTAATGCATTAGCTTCTTTAACAAGACGAGGATTAGATGCGACATGACCAGGGCTAACTAAACAAACTTTTTTCATCCTGCATACCCAGACTTCTGCAATCCGTCATTTATACTCTCAATTAATTTAGTGCGGTAGTCTGACCATTGCCATTTTGCGGCGGTGTCTAAGGCAGCTTGACGCATAGTTTTAACCTCTTGCCGATGGGTAACACACCAATTCATGATCTCAGCTAGAGCAGATGCATCTGCCGCAGGGATAATAAATCCATTTTTGCCATGCTCAATTAAGTCAGAAGCTCCAGCACGATCAGTCGTAATTACGGGCAGTCCTTGAGCAAAAGCCTCAGTGACAACCATCCCAAAACCATCACATAGAGTCGGGAAAACAAAAACATCAGATTGATGATAAATTTCGTATAGCTGCGATCGCGGCACTGTCCCAGAAATAGCTATGGACTTAGGAATATCTTTCAACAATTGCTCAGGTAAGCCCATTGCTCCCAACACTTGCAAAGAAGTATTAACAGGATTAAGCAGCTTCCAAGCTTCTAATAAATAATGCGCCCCTTTGCGAATGCTAAGTGTCCCCGCCCACAAAAAACGCATCGGCTGATCGCTCTTAGTCCCACCTAAAGCTCCATCTGTACGAGGTGGTGGCGCTCCGTAGGGAATGACCGCGACCTTAGAAACATCAAGTCCCGAAGTCTTATAAGAATTCTTTGTGAATTCTGAATTAGCGATTACCAAATTAGCCAGATCCCACTCATTTCTGCGTAACTGAGTTCTTTCTTCGTGCTTTTTTTGAACTTTTTCGCGGTAGGGAGTAATCAGCTCAGGAAATTTATCTAGCTCTTGTTTTAAAATTTGATGTACAAAGTCATGTTCTGGGGCGGGTACATCATAGACCCGAAATTTATTCAGACGCTTGGCTGTTTGAAAAGCTCTCAGGCTACAACATTCATATCCGTACACTGCATCAATGTTTGTATCATTTTTTTTAATCAGATCAGCAACCCAATTAGAATAGTAGCCCAACTCGGCTTTTTCCCATATAAAGTCAGAGAAACTACCATCGCGATCAATTTTTCTAGCAGCTAAGCTTACAATTTCCCCCCAAGGATTGTTAACAACTAGATCTAATGGAAATTCTTTAATAGCCCGCCTTTGTATTTGACTAGCCAAATCTATCTTTACTATTTTTGCTGTCTGACAAATTAACTTTCGCCAAGTAGCTTCTGGATAATCAGTTAGAGTTGTGGCAAATTTGTCTAGCATATTTGCCTCCCACAATGCGCGACCAACTTGCTGCACAAAAGGGGCAACACTAGGATGAGAAAGTAAAAATTTCATTGTTTTAATATACGAATCTGTAAGATGTTATGAATTTATTTCCCATACCAATGCTTGTAATAAAGCTTTTGAAGCCTTATGGCTATTTTCCAACCTAAAGCTTCTCGCAAATACTTGAACATCCTACCGCCTTCAGGCTTTAAATCACACCCGCCCAATACCTTGATGTTTTTTTCAGCTTTAGTAACCAAGTCCGATGCTTGGGGATATGCCATGAGTACAAAATATTGCCAGTAGCAAGCACAAGCATAACGAGTGCGATCGCTGTTTTCTAATGCTAGCAACCTCTCTGTCCACAGTTGTGCTGCTAGGAATGCTGATTCCCAAGCTTTGCGAGACTTAGACCCACTCAAACTTCCAGAAAGACCAGAGCGGTAGTAAGATTTAGCGCCGTGGCAAAATTTTACTTCTTGACTTGCCAAAACAATTCTCCCGAAGTATTCGCCATCATCATTTAAAGATATCTGCTCATTCCAAACACCTGCTTTATCGGAAATATGGCGCGGCACGAGCCAAGCTGCGGGATGCATCATCAAGTTGCCTATTCCAGCATTTACTAACCAATCAATCGGCTTTTTATCTGTCCACAAATTACTAGGCGTAAAAAATGCTTCAGAAATATCACGGAAGAACCTAGCCCACTCTGAGGCGGCTATGTAAGGAGATGTTGGATCTTTTTCCAGAAGATAAAGTTGAAGTTCTATTTTGTCAGGAGCTAACAAATCATCGGCATCTAGGTATTGAATAAAATCGCCCTGAGCCTCTTGAAGCGCCATATTTCTGGCTGCACTGGCTCCCTGATTAGACTGAGCGATCACTTTTACGCCTTTTGTCTCGTATCTTTTAGCGATCGCCAATGTGTCGTCCTTAGATCCATCATCAACCACGATAATTTCTATGTTTCCCCAAGTCTGGGCGATCGCGGATTCTAAAGTCTCTGCTATGTAAGGTTCGGCATTGTAAGCAGGAATTAAGATGGAGACTAGAGGCAGATTCATGGGGAAATCAACGGTACAAAGTTGTTAACGTTAGGGGCGTTTTTGGTTGTCACACCAAACTTTATACTAATTCACAAAAGTGATTTAACACTTTTGTGAATTAAAAAGCAGTCATTGTAAAGCTTATCAACGCTTTGAATGGTACATAGAAATTTTTGTGTATTGCGGCTTCACCGCGACACACAAAAATTTCTATGGGGTTTACAGCGCCTAGCGCTGTATATATCTATTTCCTTATGTATAGCTTAAATCATATCTTTTGTCATGACTTGCTTACAATTCGGACAAAAATTTCAACTATAGAAATCGCTGAAAATCCCTGAATAGCGCTAACTGAAGCCTTTATATGCCGAAATTTGGCGGGATCAGCCTGAAATGGGTCAAGTATGGTTACTGGGTATACTTATAGATCCCAAGATCTATGGATAAACGCAGTGGTTAGTCAATTACAGCAGACAAATTTAGGTTCTGAGCTAGACGTATCGAAGTACGAAGAAAAGACTCAGGAAATCGCCAAAAGGATTTTAAGTGGAACTGAAAAAAGTTCGCTTTGGGCAAAGCTATCCCAACTTAAAGATGATTTGCGCCTTGACGACAAGCTGATGGCTTGGACAATGGAAAATGAAGGCTTACGGGTACAGCTATTTCGATTAATCGATTGCTTGCCTGCTTTGCAAAGCAAGTCAGAAGTTGCTAGCCATATGCATGAATATCTGGCAAGTAATGCTGTAGATGTACCCGCACTGCGAGGTCTACTCAACTTCAGTACCGACAATCCTAATTCCTTAACAGCGACCGCCGCCGCGACGGCGCTCTCCACTTCTGTATCTACCCTTGCTAAGCGCTATATTTGCGGCGAAAACTTGCAGGAGGCAACCAAATCGATTGAGAAATTGCGGCGCGATCGCTTTGGTTTCACAATGGATCTGCTGGGCGAAGCGGTAATCAGCGAAGTAGAAGCCGAGGGTTATCTCAATCGCTACATCGGTATGATGGAGGATTTGTCAGCTAAAGCCAAAAACTGGGGCTTGATCGAACAGATTGATAAGGCTGACAACGAACAACTAAAACGGGTTCAAGTTTCTGTAAAACTAAGCGCGTTCTATTCGCAGTTTGACCCTCTCGATCCTGTGACGACAACGGCGCGAGTTAGCGAACCTGCACGAGTTTTATTGCGAAAAGCCAAGGAACTAGGTTGTGGCATCCATTTTGATATGGAGCAGTATGAGTTCAAAACCTTGACCTTGCAGATTCTCAAGCAAGTTTTGATGGAATCAGAATTTCGCGATCGCACTGATGTGGGAATTACCATACAGGGCTACTTGCGCGATAGTGAGAATGACTTACTGGATCTTGTGCAATGGGCGAAAGAGCGCGGTAAGCCTGTGACCGTGCGCTTAGTTAAGGGAGCCTATTGGGATCGCGAAACAATTCGTTCTTATCAAAAGGGTTGGTCTATTCCCGTATTTTCCGATAAGGTTTCTACCGATGCCAACTATGAGCGCCTAATTCAGATTCTATTGGAAAATCATCAGTATCTCTACGCGGCGATTGGTAGCCACAATGCAAGGTCTTTAGCCAAGGCGATCGCGATTGTCCAAACTCTGAATATTCCCAGTCGCGCCTTTGAAGCCCAATGTCTCTATGGCATGGGTGATAAGTTTGCTAAGGCGATCGCGGATATGGGTTATCGCGTAAGAGTTTACTGTCCCTTTGGCGACCTGATCCCTGGGATGTCCTATCTCATTCGCCGCTTGTTAGAAAATACTGCCAATAGTTCTTTTTTAAGAATTAGTGGTGAAGGTAGCGACATCAGTAAATTGATTGCGACTCCAGTCAAAACTGATCGCGATCTAAATCACAACGGCGCTCCTGCAATTAATACTTTTGATCACTTTGTCAATGCTAGCGATCGCGACTATGCCATTAAACAAGAAAGGGAAGCAGCTCAAACTGCATTGCAACAAGTTCGTAATCAGTTTGGTAAGGTTTACCAACCTATTGTGAATGGACAATCTCTGCAAACTACTGATTACATTGAGTCAGTCAACCCTGCTAATTCTTCGCAAATTGTCGGCAAAATCGGCTTAGCCAGCATCGAGCAAGCCGAACAAGCTGTCCAAGTTGCCAAAAATGCCTTTCCCGCATGGAGAGCCCTCAGCGCCAAGCAACGGGGTGACATCCTTCGCAAAGCGGCGGACATTATGGAAGAACGCCGTGAAGAACTAACAGCATGGATTTGTTGGGAAGTGGCGAAACCTCTCCGTGAAGGTGATGGTGAAGTTTCCGAAGCGATTGATTTCTGTCGCTACTATGCTAAAGAAATGGAACGCCTCGAAGCAGGTGAACAGCGTAATATTCCTGGGGAAGACAACACTTACATCTATCAACCCCGTGGCGTGGTCGTGGTCATCTCGCCTTGGAATTTCCCCTTAGCGATCGCCCTCGGTATGAGCGTAGCCGCCCTTGCCGCAGGTAATACCGTCATTCTCAAACCCGCCGAACAGTCTTCCGTAATTGGCGCAAAAATTGCCGAAGTTCTCCAAGCCGCAGGTTTACCCACGGGCGTATTTACCTACCTTCCCGCCAAAGGTTCTACCGTTGGTTCACATTTGGTCAAACATCCCGATGTCCATCTGATCGCCTTCACAGGTTCCCAACAAGTCGGTTGCCAAATCGTCACCGAAGCTTCAATTTTGCGACCCAAGCAAAAACACATGAAGCGCGTGATCGCCGAAATGGGTGGCAAAAATGGCATCATCATCGATGAAAGCGCCGACCTCGATCAAGCCGTAGTGGGCGTAATGAACTCCACCTTTGGTTTTGCGGGTCAAAAATGTTCCGCTTGTTCAAGAGCGATCGTCCTCGCTCCTGTCTATGACAATTTCATGGAGAGATTAGTGGAAGCTACGCGATCGCTAAAAGTTGGTGAGGCACATCTACCTGACACCAAATTCAGTGCCGTAATCGATGAAGCCGCCCAAAAGAACATTCTCAACTACATCGCCAAGGGCAAAGAAACCGCTAAACTCGCCTTTGAAGGTGAAGTTCCCCATCACGGTTTCTATGTACCACCAACTATTTTTGGTGATGTCGAGCCTAACAGTGCGATCGCCCAAGAGGAAATCTTTGGTCCCGTACTAGCAGTAATCAAGGCAAATAGTTTTGATGAAGCAATGGCGATCGCGAATGATACTGACTTCGCGCTCACAGGCGGCTTATATTCGCGCACACCTTCTCATATCGAACGCGCCTATCGCGAGTTTGAAGTGGGCAATCTCTACATCAATCGCGGCATTACAGGCGCATTGGTAGATCGCCAGCCCTTCGGCGGTTTCAAGCTAAGCGGAATCGGTTCCAAAGCTGGCGGACGCGATTATCTATTGCAGTTCCTAGAGCCAAGGTCTATTACCGAAAACACTCAACGTCAAGGCTTTGCGCCTCTTGATGGCATTGAGTAATTAGATTCAGACAAGGGGCTTAAGCCCCTTGTCCTTTGGGATATACTTTTGCTTTTGTTGACACGAAAAAAAAAAGATATAGGATTCACGAGAAGTTTTTTAATTTAATGATTAAACGCTTAGTACAGGACAAAAAGTTGCAAAGATAGACAGGAAGGGGTTTTATAGAAGATAACTACAGCATCCGTAAAACCCCTATGGAAGAGATTAACCTATTCCGCGAAAAATTACAGCAACATCTGCCTTGGAATGCGGCAAGACTGTCTTTTGTGTCGATATTCTTGACCGCGCTAATGCGAGTAAAGACAGTAAACCTAGGGGAAATCGCCACAGGATTTAGCGGCAAAGCCAAAGTTGAATCGCACTACAAGAGATTACAGAGGTTTTTTCGAGACTTTGAGGT
>MNZA01000221.1:13423-18525 GCA_001873375.1 Oscillatoriales cyanobacterium CG2_30_44_21 | reverse complement strand
CGCGAAGCGCCGCCCATCCTTACCTCTGGATCGTTCCCTAATTCTGTAAATAATTCCCAATTTAGTTCTGACTCGATGGAGCGATCGCGAATGGTGCGAATGTCGGCGAGTCCGATGCCATAGGCGGAGAGAACACCAGCATAAGTATGGATAAAAACTTGACGCATCCCTAATAAGTCGGCGATCGCACAGGCGTGCTGTCCACCCGCACCACCAAAACAACACAGCACATATTCCGAGACATCGTAGCCTCGTTGCACCGATATCTTTTTGATCGCCATCGCCATCTTTTCGACGGCGATTTCTAGGAAACCTTGAGCGACTGCTTCGGGCTGAGTCTCTTGACCTGTGACTTGACTAATTTCTTTGGCTAGCTGCCCAAACTTTTGCCTAACAATTTCTCGATCTAGAGGCTGATCGCCATTCTTACCAAAAATACGCGGAAACAACTCTGGCTGCAACTTCCCTAACATCACATTGCTATCCGTCACCGCCAAGGTTCCACCATTGCGATAGCAAGCAGGACCAGGGAAAGCCCCTGCCGACTCTGGCCCCACCCGATATCTGGCTCCATCAAAAGTCAGTAACGAGCCACCCCCCGCCGCGACCGTATGAATGGACATCATCGGTGTACTGAGCCTAATCCCTGCGACTTCGGTAGATAGCGATCGCTCATAACTGCCCGCATAGTGCGCCACATCTGTAGAAGTTCCCCCCATATCAAAACTAATCACCTTCTCAAATCCTGCTTTTAAGCAAGTTTGAACTGCGCCCACAATTCCTCCTGCGGGACCTGAGAGAATGCTATTTCGACCTTGAAAAGATTGTGCTTCCGTCAGTCCACCATTTGATTGCATAAACATGAGTTTGGGTTGGGGCTGTGCCAGAGGCATAGCCCCAAGCTCTGCGTCAAGGCAATCCACATAGCGCCTCAAAATTGGTGACAAATAGGCATCGACAACGGTTGTATCGGCGCGACTAATAAATTTGATCAGTGAACTAACTTCATGGGATACAGAAACTTGAGTAAAGCCAATTTGCTGAGCAAGTTTAGCTAGACGCTGCTCATGGGCTGGATATCTATAACTGTGCATAAGCGCGATCGCGCAGGCTCTAATTCCTGATGCGTAGGCTTTTTGTAATTCTGATAAAACTTGATTTTCGTTTAAAGGAATGAGAACTTCGCCGTGAGCGCTGTAACGTTCTTCCACTTCAATTACTTGTGCATAGAGCATTTCTGGCAAAATAATATGCCGCGCAAAAATGCTAGGGCGATGCTGATAGCCAATCCGCAACGCATCACCAAATCCCTTAGTGATTAATAAAACTGTGCGATCGCCTTTTCTTTCTAGAAGGGCATTAGTGGCGACAGTTGTCCCCATTTTGATAGCGATAATCTGGGCGGTGGGAATTGACTCCGATGGAGAGATGCCCAAAATATCGCGAATGCCTTGGATCGGTGCGTCATGGTAGCGAGTGGGATTTTCAGAGAGCAACTTATGGACAACTATTTCACCATCGGATCTTTGCGCGACAATATCGGTAAATGTACCGCCGCGATCAATCCAGAATTGCCATTTGTGATTGGTTGCCTGATTAATTTTGCTCATTTTGATTCCAGTCTACAGCGCTTTGCGCTTAATTAAAACGCAGAAATATTTTTAAAAGCGGCGCGAAGCGCCGCTTTTAAAAATATTTCTGTACTATTCAAAGCCTCAATAGGCTGTATTGAGGAATTAAGAGATACAATAGCAGCATTTGGAAAACCAGTTTGAAAAGAAAGATTTATTGATTAAAAGAAAGAATGTTTTCAAGACAATCTGCATGGCAAGTAGAGAAGGCGGTTTAAATTTGCGAACAAATGATTTGCTGACCGACCACAGCATTTCAATAGGATTAAAATCAGGAGAATAGCGAGGTAAATACAAAGGCTTTGCGCCAGTTAGCATGAGATGCGAGAAGTGGCATAACCTCGAATCAATATGGCGCGATGAACAATATTCGGACTTCGTACATGATTTTTGGGATGAATTTTTAGATAAGATGCTATGTGGTGGATTGGTCAAAAACTATAACGATATTATTTCGCCAGCGATCGCCGTTTACGATGAAATGATCGCTAGAAATCCTAACCTACCCAAAGATATCGCGCCCGCAGTCATCACAGAAATTTCTGAAAAAGCTTCAAACTTACAAAGAATAGATTTGGGCGTTGGGCAACTTGATTCTTGGCAGGAAATTAGAAAGGAAAATGAGAGACAACGCAATCTGTCAGATCATCCTGAAATAATGGGTGGAAAATAATTGTGAGAGGGGCGATTGCCTTTATGGAAACAAATAATACCAAATTAAAAAACGGCAAAAGAGAAGCTTTTAAAGCTTCTCTTTTGCCGTCGCAGACTAGAGACTAGGCTACGCCATTTTTGTTGAACCATGCCAACAGGCGGTTCCATCCGTCCTCAGCTTCAGTCTGTCGATAGGAAGGTCGATAGTCGGCATGAAAAGCGTGGGGAGCTTCAGGATAGATTACAAAGTCGGAACTCGTTCCTTTAAGCTTTTCGCGCATCTGTTCCACTGTCTCGAGGGGAATGCCCGTATCTTTGCCGCCATATAGTCCTAAGACGGGAACTTGTAAGTTCATGGCGATATCAACGGGATGCTTGGGTGTAAGGGCAGTGGACTCGCCCACGAGCCGACCATACCAAGCCACGCCAGCCTTAACTTGAGGGTTATGAGCAGAATAAAGCCATGTGGTGCGTCCTCCCCAACAGAAGCCAGTAATGCCAATTTTATTGGGATTGCCCTTGGCAGATCTTACTGCCCATGAAACTGTGGCATCGAGGTCAGACATTACCTGCGCGTCTGGAACTTGGCTGACCACTTTGCGAATTTCATCAATTCCATTTAGCTTTGAGACATCGCCTTGACGGTAAAACATCTCGGGGGCGATCGCCAAATATCCTAATTTTGCTAAACGGCGACAGACATCTTGAATATAGGCATGAACCCCAAAAATCTCTTGAATCACCAGCACAACGGGAAAATCTTGACCCAAGGTGGGGCGGGCGCGATAGGCGGGAATAGTACCATCTTTGGTGGGGATTTTGATTTCTCCTGCAACGATACCTTGGCGATCAGTGGCGATCGCCTTTGCAGAAATTGGCTGTACGGCGATCGCAAAGCCAGCAGTAAGACCACTGACGGCAATAAATTCTCGGCGAGTTAGTTTGGGCATTTTAAAAAATTGTGTGAGTTTTGATCTAGTGCGGATGGCGGCAGGTAGCTGAGCATAATTTAACACCAGAGCAAAACCTGTGGCGCACGCCGCGCGTGCGCCACAGGTTTTAGGGTTTTATATTTAATTGCACTCAGTTATATCAATTCACAACAGTGTGACGACAATGCTTGTGAATTGAAAACCAAACCCAGTATGAGTTTTTAAATAAAGAAATGGCGTAGCCATTTCTTTATTTGGTATTACTTATCCATAATAAAAGTTAAAATTTAAAGCGAACTTCATGCTTTTGTTGCGATCAATCACCATGACATCTCTGAATACCTTTTTTACTGACTATTACAGCCATTTTGTCATGGTGGGATTAATTTTGGGCTTTGCGATCGCCCACAGTGGACTTGCGGCGTTACGGATTTGGGCAGAACAAAAAGTTGGGGCAAGGCTATATCGAGTTGCCTTTGCTTTGGTCAGCATTCCCCTCGCAGTGGTGTTGTTCATTTACTATTTCAATCATCGTTATGATGGCTTGTCACTGTGGAATTTTCAGGGCGTGACAGGGCTTCATGAATTTGTGGCGGTACTGTCGGCGATCGCCTTTTTGTTTCTCTATCCCGCAACGTTTAATTTGGGAGAAGTTGCCGCAATTCAAAAGCCGCAAGTATATCTATTTGAAACAGGAATTACCCGCATCAGTCGCCATCCCCAACTATTAGGAATGAGTCTCTGGTGTATCGCCCATACGCTTTGGCTCGGTACTTCCTTTGCCTTGACTACAGCGATCGCCCTTGTTAGTTACCATTTATTTGCAGTTTGGCATGGCGATCAGCGCCTATTCAAGCGTCATGGTGAAGCATTTTTAGAGTTAAAAAAGCGGACTTCTGTATTTCCATTTTTAGCGATCGCTCAGGGCAGACAGCAGTTTGTTTTTAAAGAATTTATTCGTCCGGCCTATATTGGCGTGGCGATTACTGTGGTGATATTTCGGTGGCTGCATCCGATTGTGATTACCGCCGCCGCCAACGTCTTTTTTTAGAAGAAATGGCGCAACGCGCCATTTCTTCTTTTTACACGAGCGTTTGCAAAAAATAGCTGAGGGTAGCACTCGACAGAGGCACAGAAATATTGTCAGTCCCCCCTGGGGAAAAAGCTTCAAGTAAGGCGGCGATCGCGGCGACAGGAAAGGCGATCGCGAGGTGCATCAAGCTAAATCCATCCGCAAATCCTAAAATCAGACTCACCATCACCAAGCTAGTAAAAAACATGGCAAAGGAACCCTCAAAACTGCGCTTATTGCCAAGGTAAGTAAAAGTATGTTTACCAAAACGTTTGCCAACTAGCGCCGCCATGCCATCGCCCCAAGACATCACCATCACCCCGATCGCCGCGTATTGAGGAGTTTTTTCCCATAGGAACGTGACCAAGATCGTAATGCTCAGGGCATAGTAAAAGACACCATAGGTTTTACGCCCCACATCATCGAGCATCGGTAAAATGCTGGTGTAGTGAGATAAGAGGGCGATCGCGCTAAAAACAACTCCTGCGGTAATGCACAGCCAAGTCGGAACCTGCAACCACCACGCAATCAGCAAAACGTTACCAGTACCAATATGAACGACCTTTCTGACCAGTTCTGGGTCTTGGTTGTAGCGATGCAATATTTTGGATGTTAGAAATACCAGCCCGATCCAGACTGTCACCGCCCCAATTTGGATCGCTAAAGTCATAGTCTCTGAGGTTTCGCTAGTGATAGGCATAGGAATTATGGGCTGGGGCATAGATATACTAACGTGGCAGTTCTCATTATAAAAACCAGTTTAGCTAAAGCATCTCTTCCCTGAGCTTTATTTGCCCGCCAACCCAGATTGCC
>MNZA01000221.1:4119-13410 GCA_001873375.1 Oscillatoriales cyanobacterium CG2_30_44_21 | reverse complement strand
CGCTACGCGGGCGGCACGGCAATCTGGGTTGGCAAATAAAGAAATGGCGAAGCCATTTCTTTTAGAACATACGCAAAAATGACTTGAAGCCCGCTTTTCATTGTAAGGGCAATTCATGAGTTGCCCTTACAATGCGTTGCTTTGCGTAAGTACTATCTTTAATTTGGTATAAATTGCGAAGCCCTTACAAAAAACTGTCCTAGATCGCCATGTCAATCAAATATATCTTGCGTGTCGCTCAGACCTTATTTGCCACCTATTACGCGCAAATGGTCGAATATCGAGCAGAACTACTTGTCTGGGTAATGACCAACTCTTTGCCATTTATTTTGATGGGAGCATGGCTAAAGGCTTCCGAAAGTGGCAGCATCGGACTGACTAGTTTGGAATTTATCCGTTACTTTCTAGCTGTCTTCATCGTACGTCAATTTAATATTGTTTGGGTGATTTGGGATTTTGAAAGAGAACTCATTTCAGGACAACTTTCTCATCGATTACTCCAACCCGTTGATCCATTCTGGCATCATTTAATCGGTCACATCGCCGAGCGTTGGGCAAGAATGCCATTGCTAGTATTTTTAATCATTCTATTCTTCATTCTGTACCCGCAATCTTTTTGGATTCCGTCTCTATCGACTGTTCTGGTTACCAGTGCGATCATAGCCATCGGCTTCCTATTGAGATTTCTCATTCAGTACACATTTGCTCTATTGTCATTTTGGACAGAACGAGCGAGTGCAGTCGAGCAGATCTGGTTTCTAGCTTACATATTCCTATCTGGCATCATCGCACCTCTGCAAGTCTTCCCACCCTTAGTAAGGGAAATTACCATGTGGACTCCGTTCCCCTATATGGTCTATTTTCCTGCGGCAATTTTAGTGGGCAAGGAAGTAGATTTATGGCAAGGGCTTGGCGTGATGACGCTTTGGATGGGAATTGCTTTTATGGTTAGTCGCTGGCTATGGCGAAAGGGAGTTAAACAATACTCTGGGATGGGAGCATAAACAAAAAACGCTCCTGTGGAGCGTTTTTTGTTTGGTATAAACTACATCCGACCGCGAAGCATTTGTGCCATTTCGTTGGGTTTAGGAGAGTTCTCTACAGCAGTCTCTTCCGTAATTCGACCATCTTCATAGAGTTTATAGAGAGACTGATTCATATTTACCATTCCTTCATAGGTACATTTAGGAATGATTGCTTCAATCTCATCTACTTCACCTCGTTTGATGTAATCGCGGACAGCATCAGTATTGATCATGATTTCATGGGCAGCAGCACGTTTACCGTCAGTGGTGCGTACCAAGGACTGCGCGATAACACCGACCAAGGACTCAGCGACCTGAACCCTCATTGGAGCTTGCTGTTCTGGTTCATAGAGGTTCAAAATCCGCTCAATCGTCTTAACAGCACTGTTAGTGTGCAATGTCCCGAATACTAAGTGTCCTGTTTGAGCCGCTTTGAGTGCAGTATTTACAGTTTCCTTGTCCCGCATTTCACCAATCAGGATAATATCAGGATCTTCCCGTAAAGCTGCCTTTAGAGCGTTATCAAACTTGAGCGTATGGATGCCAACTTCCCTTTGTTTGATTAATGCTTTTTTACTTTGATGCACAAATTCAATGGGATCTTCAATCGAGATGAGATGCTTCTGCATTTCGGTATTGATAAAGTCCACCATCGCCGCTAGGGTCGTGGACTTGCCTGAGCCTGTTGGACCAGTGACTAAAATTAAACCTTTGTGGGTATAACAAAGTTCGCGGAATACTTCTGGAAGTCCAAGCTGCTCAATGGACAAAATTTTAAGTGGAATTAACCGTAATACCATTGCCGAGCCGCGTAGGGAATCAAAGACATTGATCCGACAACGGGCAAACTCGTACTGAGTCGCACCATCAAACTCTAGGGTGTCTCGAAATTGCTGGATTTGTTTGTCATCCATAATTTCCGTTAACCAAGTATCGAAGGTCTGTTTGTCTGGCACAGGGTACTGATCCTGTGTGACCATCAAACCGCGACTGCGGAAGCGAACTGGCTCATTTACGCCAGCATGAATATCGGAGCATCCTTGCTCATAGGCATCTTTGACGATTTGGTTGAGGGTCGGTTGTCCAGAACTGCGCTGCAAAATTGACGGTACGCCCAACCCTGGCAAATTTGGGGGTGGACCTGGACGAATCGGCGGGCGAGGATTGGGTGGTGGCGGTACGCTAGTGACCTGCGTATCGGTGGGGATTGCTAATTGCGCTTGACGGGCTGCCGCCGCCGCTCTAGCTTGCTGTGCGGCGGCAGCTTGTTGCTGTTGAGCCGCATTGGGAGCCGCCGCCCGAGCTTGAGCGCCCTGAGCTTGCGGATTGGGCGCAACTCGCTGTTGTCCTGCTTGAGGGTTGAGTGGAACTTGGGGATTGCTAGGAGGTGTGATACGTTGCTGGGCGGGTGGTGGTGTGGCAGGGTTGGTACGTTGTTGAGGCACACCACCTCCTGAAGAATGCGGGGGTACTGGAGGCATCCCAGATTGCGTCATAGTTGAACCTCTTGATGGTGACTTTAGTCTTTAATCAATTTAGTTAACATTACAGCGCTTTGCGCTTAGTTAAAACCCAGAAAGACTTTTGAAAGCACGGCGGAGAAGTACTTTCAAAAGTCTCTTTGTACTACTCTTAACCTCAACAGGCTGCAATTTACAAAAGTATTATTACACTTTCGTGAATCAAGAACCAAAACCCGTAAGGTTTTTGATCGCTTTTGCCAGTCTTGTGATCCCAGAGAAATTTTTGTGAATCACGGCGGAATCGTGATTCACAAAAATTTCTCTGGGGTTTAAATAAGCACATAGCGCCACAACACTTTTGCTTAGCCAAATCTTTAAATTTGCCTTGAAAATAACCAATCCTGCCACCTTATAAGCTAAAAATATATATAGTTTTTGTAAATACTATCCTTTAAATAATTAATGAATATTCTTAGTGCGTTGCGATCTAAGCCAAGCGCAGATACCAAAAAAGCCCCTAAAGCAACCACTCCAAAGCAAACTAAGGGCATTGAAATCAAGTCTCAGCGAGAACTAGACTACATGAGAGAGTCTTCTCGGATTGTAGCAACGGTACTCAAAGAAATTTCGGAAATCATCGCGCCTGGGATGACCACAAAGGATCTCGATGATCATGCGGAAAGACGAATTAGGGAAATGGGTGCGGTTCCAAGTTTCAAAGGCTATTGTGGTTTTCCTGCTAGCATTTGTTCCAGCATTAACAATGAAGTTGTGCATGGTATTCCTAATGCTAGGAAGGTAATTAAGCTCGGCGATCTCGTCAAGATTGATACGGGCGCTTTTAAGAATGGCTTTCATGGTGATTCTTGTATAACTGTTGCAGTTGGTAATGTTAGCGAAAAGGCTACTAAGCTGATGCGGGTGGCGGAAGAAGCTTTATATAAGGGGATTGAGCAGGTTAAACCAGGCAACTGTATGTTGGATTTAGCTGGGGCGATTGAGGATCACGTTAAGGCTAATGGTTTTGCGATCGTCGAAGATTTCACAGGGCATGGCGTGGGTCGCAATTTGCATGAAGAGCCTTCTGTATTCAATTTCCGTACCCATCAATTGCCAAATGTGCGCTTTCGTTCAGGTATGACTTTGGCGATCGAGCCAATTCTAAATGCTGGCTCTAAGCGGGTCAGGATTTTGGCGGATAAGTGGACAGCCGTAACTGTTGACAATCAACTTTCGGCACAGTTTGAGCATACGGTGTTGGTAACTGATACTGGTTATGAGATTTTCACTGATCGCACCAGAGTATAAGCAGTAGTGGCGCACCGCGCCATTACTTAAAACAATAAAAGCGTGGCAAAGCCACGCTTTTATTGTTTTGTTTTGAATTTGAGCGCAAAGCGCTTTAATAGGACTGGCAAAAGCTATCAAACTAGTCACAAGGACAAAAAAATTATGATCAAGCTCTATGGTGGCGCGCGAAGTCGCGCTTCGATTGTGCAGTGGTATTTGGAAGAGTTGCAAGTCCCTTACGAATTTCAGTTGCTGGACATGAAAGTTGGCGAACATTTACAGCCTGACTTTTTGAAGATTAATCCCTTTGGTAAGGTTCCCGCTATTGATGATGATGGACTGACTATTTGGGAGTCAGGGGCAATTTTGCTCTATCTCGCTGAGAAGTATGACAATTTGACAGATTTGCCTGAGAAAGCGATCGCCTATCAATGGGTATTGTTTGCTAATTCCACGCTTGCGACTGGACTGTTTGTCGCTGAGACTCGTGAAAAAGAAGCGCCCAAACTACTAGCTGGACTGAACAAATTATTAGAGAGCCGTACTTACATTGCAGGCGATCGCCTGACTGTATCAGATATTGCCGTTGGTACGATCTTGGGATACGCGGTGATGATGTTGCAGATGTCCTATGCCGACTATCCTGCGATTGATAGTTACACAAAGCGAATTGGCGATCGCGCTGCATACAAAAAAGCGATCTTAGGAATTTCTTAAAAAAAAGATAGACAGCACTATGTGCTGCCTATCTTTTTTTTGGACAGTGCCATGCGCTGTCCTTTTTGTATTTGGAAGTTAAGTAGCCCATCATAATTAAAACTTAAAGTCAAAAGCTGTGCCGCCCGCACAGCGGGCGGCACGGCTTTCTAGGTTTTAAGGGTACTTATGCCTAGCTACTTACTTAATGAAAAGCATTTCTTGGTATGTGGGCAATGGCCATAGGTCATCTGCCACTTCACCTTCCAATCCATCTACAGCAGATCGAACTGTATCCATCAAAGGACGGACAGTGTGCGAAAGGAATTGCATATGATCTTCGACGGATGCAAAGTCATGGCTACTCAGCGCCGCACTGAGCTTGCTGGTAGATTCCATCATCGACTTAGTGAGCGATCCTACCTTCTCAATGCTTTCCTTATCGAAATCAACGCCAACTTCCTTCAAGCTAAGGGCAGTGTTAGAGAGATCAGCAAGGTATCGAGTTGCCGCAGGATAAATCAGAGTCTTCACCATGCTTACAGCTAGCTTCGCTTCAACTTCGATGGAGAGAATGTACTGCTCAGCGTAGGTTTCAAAGCGGCTAGCAAGTTCAACAGGGGATAAAATTTCCAACTTGCTAAATAGTTGCTCAATGTAAGATTCTTTGAGGACTGGTAGTGCGTCGGCGGTAGTACGCAAGTTAGCTAAACCGCGCTCGGCTGCTAGTTTGTGCCACTCTTCAGAGTAGCCATTGCCATTGAAAATAACGGCTCCGTGTAGTTCCATCACTTCTTTGAGAACGGAGGCAATAGCATCGCTTAGGCTCAAGCCCCTAGCCATAGCAGTTTCCAAGCTATCTGCTATCCAGTTTAAAGAATCTGCCAAGATTGTATTCATGGCAACTAAGGGACCCGCTACCGATTGGTTAGAGCCAACAGCGCGGAACTCGAAACGGTTGCCTGTGAATGCAAAAGGAGAAGTACGGTTGCGATCGCCTGGATCAGTTGGTAATACGGGCAGAGTGTCTACCCCAATATTCATCAATCCCTTACCAGTGGAACTCTTCAGCTCACCTTTACGGATCTGCTCGAATACATCTTCAAGCTGCGAACCCAAGTACATGGAAATAATCGCAGGAGGAGCTTCGTTTGCACCCAAGCGGTGATCATTACCCGCAGTCGCTACTACTGAGCGGAGCAGAGGTCCATAGGTATGCACACCACGAATAATTGCACCGCAGAAAACTAGGAATTGCGCGTTAGAGTGGGGCGTATCACCTGGATCGAGCAAGTTGCCTTGGGTGGCATTGCCAACAGACCAGTTAACGTGCTTACCAGAACCATTGATGCCTGCGAAGGGCTTCTCATGGAGCAGGCAGGCAAAGCCATGCTTTTTGGCTGTGAAGCGTAGCATGGTCATGATCAACTGTTGGTGGTCGGTAGCAACGTTGGCAGCCTCGTGATAAGGCGCGATTTCAAACTGCCCAGGAGCAACTTCATTGTGGCGAGTTTTTGCAGGAATGCCAAGGCGATACAGGCGCTCTTCCACATCTTGCATGAACATTTGCACACGCTCAGGAATTGCACCGAAGTAATGGTCATCAAACTGTTGCCCCTTAGCCGAAGGCTTGCCGAACAAGGTGCGTCCCGCTAGTACTAGGTCAGGACGAGCATTAGCAAAGTTGGCATCAACCAAGAAATATTCTTGCTCAGCACCACAGCTAGAGTTCACAGGGGCAATTTCCTTCTCGCCCAACATTTTCAAAACTCTAGTCGCCGCTTTGTTCATGGCGGCATTGGAGCGCAATAATGGGGTCTTCTTGTCTAAAGCTTCGCCAGTCCAAGATACAAAGACTGTGGGTATACAGAGGGTGGAACCATTATCAGTCTCCATGATGTAAGCAGGACTGGTCACATCCCATGCTGTATAGCCGCGTGCCTCAAAGGTAGAACGAATGCCGCCATTGGGGAAGGAAGAACCGTCAGGCTCCCCTTGGACTAACAGTTTGCCAGCAAATTCTGAAATCGCGGAACCATCGCTCTGAACCGAAATAAAGCCATCGTGCTTCTCGGCGGTGGCATTGGTCAAGGGATAAAAGACGTGGGCGTAATACAATGCGCCTTTAGAAATAGCCCAGTCTTTCATTGCTAATGCGATCGCGTCAGCTACTGAGCTATCAAGAGGTTCACCAGTTTGAATCGTTTTCTTGATTGACTTAAAGACTGTCTTGGGAAGACATTCTTGCATCTTGCTCAGAGTAAACACATCGGTTGCCCACATTTCTTCCAACCGCTTCGGTGCTTTCTTTGGCATCGTCTCGCGGTTGGTGATTTGATAGATGGCTTGAATGCGTGACTCGTTTCCGCTCATGGTTATTTTTTAAAAATATTTAAGGTTTTATTAATCATACTCAAGCTAGATCTTCAAAATGGGTAAAAAAGATACCGAATTGATTGCATTTGCTTGGTATAGCTGTCGCCCAATATACTAGGACAAGTGAATATAGCTCTATATCAAATCAACGCAATAAAGAAATGGTCATGCTATTTCTTTGTTCGGTCAGCCTTTAAAAGCAGACAAAAAATCAATGATAGGATCGGGCAATAATCTTTAAATCTGGGTTTATATGCAGTACGCTCCGCCTTGGCATCTTCACAATGGCTTATTGATGACTATCTATACGGCTTTGCGCCTTAGTCGCAAGTGGGAGAGTGCCACCTTTGAGCCAGAGCCTATATATCGAGAGCATATTTTTGTCGGTGCAAATGGAGTATCTATTTTTGGCAAGTATGCCATTCCTGAAAATGCCAAAGGCACGATAGTCGGTACTTACGGAATTACGGGTGATTTAGATAATCAGTGGTTTCTAAAAATATTAGGGCGCAAAGCCTTTGCGAAAGGATACGCAGTTGTTTTATTTGATTGGCGGGCGCATGGCAAAACCGCAGAGATTTCTCCTGCTTTAACTTCTGACGGACTGTATGAGGGAGAAGATTTTATTCGGATTGCCAGTGGTGCAAAACAACTGGGATGCCCTGCACCATTTTGGTTGACAGGGTATTCTCTAGGGGGACAGCTAGCTCTGTGGGGTATTAAAGCTGCCGAGGATGTTGACAACTGGGGTCAGGATCTAGCGATTACTGCATCTGAAATTGCTGGCGGTGCGGTGATCTGTCCTAGCGTTGATTCCAACCGATCGCTTACTTATTTAGTTAGAGACGAGTTAGGTCGGTTCTTAGAAAAGTCGATCGCCCGTGAATTGAAAAAATTAGCTCGAAAAATCGCTCTAAGGCATCCTGAAGCGATCGATGCTGAAGCTGTAGAACGAGCTAACAGTATTTGGGGCTTTGATAATGAGTTGACAATTGGCAAGTTAGGATTTGCTAGCGTTGAGGAATACTATGACGCGAGTTGTCCTTTATATTTCTTGCCCCATCTTCAAAAGTCAACATTAATTATGTATGCTGCCGATGATCCGATGTTTGATCCCACGATTATCGCGGACTTAGAAAAAATTGCTAAAGATAATCGGGCAATAGATTTAATGCTGACTAAGTATGGCGGTCATGTGGGTTATGTCAGTAGTAAAGCTTGTCAACACCAATTTGGCGATCGCGATCGTTGGTGGGCATGGAATCGCTTTTTTGAATGGATCGAAACTAAAGTTTGAGGGCGCGGCTCCGCCGCGCCCTCAAACTTTAGCGAGTGGCTATAAAACTTAAAAAAATTTTAAAAAGGACTTGTGTAATTACGCCAACTACAATTAAGATAATGATCGCTCAAATGGCGAGCGTCGCCAAGTGGTTAAGGCAGTGGATTGTGATTCCACCATACGTGGGTTCAATTCCCATCGTTCGCCCTCAAATAGCTGAAATAAATCAAAAAGAGTGCTGTTTGGCGGCACTCTTTTTGATTTTAATAATTGACCAGTGAAACGATTGGTACTGCTGGCAAGGCTTGCCTACCTGCAAGGAAATCTAGCTCAATTAAAAAGCCGTAACCAACCAAATCTGCCCCCGATTGCTGCACTAGTTTTGCGGTGGCTGCGGCTGTGCCACCTGTGGCGATTACATCATCGATAATGATTACTCTCTGTCCCTTGGCGATCGCGTCTTGATGCATCTCTAATGTGTCGGTTCCGTACTCCAAGGTATACTCCACGCGAAAAACTGCTGATGGTAATTTTTGGGGTTTGCGAACTGGCACAAATCCACAATTTAAGGCGATCGCCAGGGGAGCGCCCAAAATAAATCCCCTCGATTCAATGCCAATGACGGCATCAACTTTACCAATATTCAACTCAGCGAATCCGGTCTGAAAACTTTGAATAACCTTGGTTAGTCCTTGAGGGTGAGCTAGTAATGGGGTGATGTCTCGAAAAATAATGCCTTGCTGGGGAAAGTCTGGAACATCGCGAATAATATTTTTAAAGTCCATGAAAGTGATCGTTAGCCTTGATCGATTAACAGCTTCACAATTTTATCTGTATCCGCCCAAGCCCAAACAAATAAAAGCTTTAGTCACTTGAATTAGGGCAAGCCAAAACCCAAGAAGTGAGTGGAGCCTCGCGCCGCCACTCACTTCTTGGGCTTTATATCGTAGTAAGACTGGCTGTAGCCATATGGTTTTTTCTAGGTTTGTTGCCGAAAATACCTATAATTCTTTTGATTTTTTCAGCTTTACTGTATTCTAGTTTTTAATAAAATCAGTTACAACCTAGTGCAGCTTTGGGTAGTACAAGCAATTTTAAAATTGCATGGGTTTTAGGTAAGCGCAAAATCTTGTAAGTAGTTAGGTCTCAGTAAATTAAAAAA
>MNZA01000221.1:0-4111 GCA_001873375.1 Oscillatoriales cyanobacterium CG2_30_44_21 | reverse complement strand
AAAAACCAGAATATTGTTTCGCCCGCGTAGCGGGCGAAACAATATTCTGGTTTTAGGTTTTAAGCCAAGCTACTTACCACGTTTTTAAATGCGAACAGTCGGCAGTCAACTTCATTCTCCAAAAACATGACTAGAGAGATCTTTAATGGACTTTTCAAAAGTTCAACACCATCGAAAATCAGTAGACTGCGATCGCTTTTAGCCTTCTTCATGGCAGGGCTATTTACATCCTTAATGTTTGCCAGTTCTGTATGGTCGCTTAATTCTGATGGGTTACAATCAGGCGATCGCACTCCTCAGATCAGCGAAAATATTATCGCTTTTGGTCGATCAAATTCTAGACAGAGATATCTCCAGCAATTAGAGGTTGCTGATCGCTTTTACAGCCAAGGTGCAATCTCTGAAGCGATCAAGATTCAAAAAGAAGTTAAAGAGGCTTTTACAAATACTGGAACAGGTCGTCGCAGACCCATTGATGATCCTGCACAACTATCGGGAGGGGCAAGTAGCTACTACCGCAATGGCAAATCTGGATTAGATGAAAATTTAATTACTAAAGCACTGATCCCACTACAACGACTTTCAGAGGACTATCCCGAATTTATCCAAGGGCATATCATGCTCGCCCAAGCTGCCCGCAAATTTAGTGATGAGGATGCCAAGATTGTCCTTAAAAGACCTAAATTAGAAGTTGAACTCGAAGCATTAGAAAGGGGATCATCAATATTCCCTGAACGCAAGGATCTATTAGATGCGCGGCTAGATGCTTTTTTATCCTATGACAAATTTATTGAGGCATCAGTTACCGCCCGTCAATTTGCCCTGCTATTTCCCGATGATCCCGATAGCGGGAAGTACTTGCAAAGGTCGGAAGTTTATCTCAATCAGCATCGTAAAGAGATTGCGGATAAGCTTCTGGCACTAGGATTTTTCGGCTCTATATTTGGGGGGAGAGACGCAAGATTAAATATTGCGGCGATCTTGTCAATGAGTGAATCTGATTTTGGGGCTTTTTGGGCTGAGCAAGAAAAACAAAAAGTTGAGATTATTACTGATCCTGAAATTGTCAACTATGTTAATCGCGTGGGACAAAAAGTTGCTAAATCGATGGGGCGCAATGAGTTCAAGTATGAGTTTTACGTTTATAAAAGTGATAACGAAATCAATGCTCACACTTATCCAGGCGGCAAAGTTTTTATTGCTTCGGGACTAATGAATGCGCTAGGAACCGAAGCAGAATTAGCAGGGCTGTTGGGACATGAGATCGGTCACGCTGTACTCTCGCATACCTATATCAAAACAATTGAGAGTATCGCAGCCCAAGGATTTGGCGACTTTTTCGGTATTGGGGATTTATTGGCAATTCAGTTGGCAGAAAATTCTCGAACCAAAGAAAAGCAGTCGGATATCTTAGGAACTAGGGCGATCGTTGCTTCTGGTTATTCGGCAGATGGGATGTGGAATGTTACCCGTGTACTCAAGGCGGCTTTTGGTGATGGTGGTCAGGACTACATGAGTTCCCATCCTGCACCTAGCGATCGCGTGGGCTATCTCGAAGACTTCATTACCCGCAACGCTCTTAATCGTTATGCCTATGAAGGAGTATCTGACTACCGTAATGTGTTGGCACGTCTGGGTGGTGGCAACAGCGATACGATCGCCAGTGGCAACAGCCCTAACAACGGTAATGCTTTTAGTGGCAATGGCACAGGCAAGCCAGCAAGTAACAGCGATCGCCCCCGCCGCGGGGATCGTGTCGCCGCTAACTCTAGTACTGCTTGTCAAAAGGGCAAAGTATCCGTAAAAGGAAGGCAAGAGCGCGATCGCGTCACGGTCAGCCTCGATGGTGCATTTGTGGCTAATAGTTGTTCTTCATTTACCGTCAATGTGCGGATCAAAAACGACAGCGATCGCTCCTTCACCTTTGTACCAGGATTTGTTAAAGTCTTTAGCAATAATGGCGATGACCTCAAATCAAGGCTGACCATGAAAAAGGGCTACCAACCATCGGCAGGCGTGGGCGAAACCATTGAGGCAGAAGTACAGGTTTTCAAACATCGTTGGACTAACCAAGCCAATCAAGATCTTGTCCTTGAGCTAAAGGAAGGCAGTTCTGTGGCGAGGGTGTTTAGACTCGCATTCTAAGTACAGCGCTTTGCGCTGACTTAAAACCCAGAAAATTTTTTGAAAGCGGCGCATCGCACCGCTTTCAAAAAATTTTCTGGAATACAAGCCAAAATAAGCATTTATATAGTGACGCAGAGCGCCATTACATAAATGCTTATTTTAAGAGACTCAAAATTCACTTGTAAAACAGGAAAATTAAGCCGATGCATATCAAACAAATCTATATTAGTCTAGCGATCGCTTCAGGATTAGCAACTACTCTAAACCTGTCCAATCCCGCGCCGATCGCCGCCCAAACTCCCCAAGAAATCCAAAAAGTTGCCCGCGAAATTACAGTACGGATTGATGCCACCAGAGGCGGATCGGGGGTAATTATTGCCAAACAAGGAAATACTTACTATGTGGCAACTGCGGCTCATGTATTCAGAGATGCTGATTCCTATACAGCCATTACCCATGACAGTAAACGTCATCCGATCAATTCTGTCACCATTAAAAAGTTTCAGAATAATGTGGATTTGGCTGTAGTTAGTTTTGTAAGCGATCGCAACTATCCAGTCGCCAAGATATCTCGTTATCTTGCCCAAACTTACGAGCGCCGATCCTTCAACAATGGCATCTTTGATGTCGCGGCGATCGCCAATCAACAACAGGCAGTATTTGTCTCAGGCTTCCCCAATTTAGATGAAGTCAGTACCACTGCCTATGGTGAAACCTATGTATTTAATCCTGGGCAGATCATCGACACCTCTGGCTCCGCGATCTCCGATCCCAGCCCCCGCGCCCGTGGCTATCGTATTACTTACAGTAACCTCACCCATGAAGGCATGAGTGGCGGCGCAGTCCTTGATGCCAATGCAAGATTAATTGCCATTCATGGTCGTAACGATGGAATCATAAAAGCTGGTGATCGGGTTGTTGAACGCACCTTAGATGAAGCAAAGAAAGACTTTCGGGTTAATTTTGGTAATAGCATTGGTATCCCTATTACGACTTTTTTAGAATTATTACCCAATACAGGGCTACAACTCAATTTGCAAGCAGAAAATAATGCACCCCGAACGATCCCAGTCTCAGTATTAGATACATGGATGCCGCCGATTCTCGCTGATAAGAGCTCTAATCCCATCTTTTGGATCAATCGGGGTAATCAGTTGTGGCGCATTGGCAAGATTAAGGAGGCTCAGGCTGACTTTGACCGAGCGATTCAACTCACTGATAAATCCTTTGACAAGGGAATTGCATGGTATGCCAAAGGTTTTGTATCAGGTTTTAATCGAGATTTCCAAGAGGCACTTAGAAGTTGCACTCGTGCCGTTGAATTATCGCCAGAAACCTATGATGGTTGGCGCTGTAAGGCAGGAGCCGAATATCGCACTGGTAAACTTTCGGAAGCACTAATTTCTATTGATCGTGCCATTGAGCTAAATAAAAAATCACGCACAACCATGGACATCTCCAGACTTAGAAATTGGAGCGAGAATCCTACCGACTATACCGAACGGGGCGAGATTTTATTTGTGCTGGATCGCAAAGCTGAGGCGATCGCTTCTTTTAGGAAAGCGATCGAAGTCGATGACCGTATGGCAGGTGCATGGTCAAACATGGGCTTTGTGCAGATGAAAATGGGTGATTTCGCCGCCGCCGAGTCTTCCATTGATCGGGCGATCGCGATCGATCCCAAGTTTGCCGCCGCATGGTCAAATCGTGGGCGATTACTCTATGAGCGCAAACGTTACCTAGAGAGTGTCGCCGCCTATGACGAAGCTTCAAAACTCAATCCCCAAGATCCAGAAATTTGGACAAATCGCGGCGCGGCGCTTTACTTTGCTGGCAATAAAAATCAAGCCTTGAAATCCGTTGATCAAGCTCTATCAATCGATCCCAACTACAAACCCGCCCAAGAGATTCGTAGTCAAATTGGCTCTAATTAACCTCAGCGCTTGGCGCTAAAAACTAAAATCCAAGAAGCGAGTTGCGGCGC
>MNZA01000137.1 GCA_001873375.1 Oscillatoriales cyanobacterium CG2_30_44_21 | reverse complement strand
CCCAGAAGAGCAGGCACATATCGAAAGCCGTTTATCAAGTTTCCCCTTGAATAAATTGCAACCCCGCTATCCTTGGCAGACGGTTAAGCCAAGACCGATTAAGGCTTATACCAGCGATCGCTTTGTCTAGGTAATAATCTCTGCTCAATAGATGTTTCATACCAATTCACAAAAGTGTAGTCACACTTTTGTGAATTGGTATGAAACATCTATTGAGCCAATCCTGAATGTATCACGAGAAAATGAAAATTATGTCTGGGGCAGAGCTTTATAAAAATTCAGATCCTTAACATTCTTGATTCGATTTCTTGCCATATTTTCGTTGATACAGCGATCACCATATTTTTACATTGCACCATTAGCAAATTGGCATAGAGATAACTTTCCAAGGATTCTACTTCTTGATAAGAAATTTGATTCAATTCCGCGGGCAAATAGAGTGACTTCAACCAAACCTTACTGATTTGATCGCGAAACATGGCGCGAACTTCGTAGGGTTGGTCGTAGCTGGGAGTCTGAGACGAGAGGGATTGCAAATTTTGATTAAGCTTAGCAAAGTCAACATAGTGATAGTCAAAACTGAGTGGTGCGAGGGAATGTTCCAAATATTGACAGAGTTGGACTACCAAGTTCAGTTCGGTAATGCTATCAAAATCCAGAGCATTGGCAAGGCTGAGAGACAAGTCTACGGCAAAGATTTGGTCAAATTCTATTTGACCATCTAAACTCTTGTGGAGTTCATTGGCGACACTTAACATTCTAGTCAAAATCAGAGCCGTAGATAGTTCTGCTGTAAAGCGGGGTCTAGCAATAAAGAGAGTGGCAATTCTTTTGATCACACCTTTTGCTTTGCTAGACGCATGGATAGAAGCATGATCAACCCAATCCAAAATATTACGTAGTCTGGCGGTGTTGATATAGCTGGCAGCCTGAGCCTCGATCGCCAATAGCAGAGTTTCGCTATTGCCTAACATCATCCCTGCAAGCATTAAGAAGACCTGTTGCCATCGGCGATCGCCTAGGTGCATTGGCACAATCTGAGCCGTTTTTTGGTGATGATAAATATAGCGAGCCACAAAGTATTCTTGAAAAGTAATATGGCTGAAAACCAGACTAGACAGCCCTGTGGGCGAATCTTTAGCATTCCGAATCTGACAGACTCCTGCCTGTTGCAATACTCTCAAGGCGAACTGGATATCAAGGTTTTGAAGGTTAGACTTGCAGTTGCTTAGGGTGATGCGTAAACGTTCCATTACCTGTTCCAAATTTAGAACGGTCTGATTTAATTCAAAACTAGTATAGGCAATTTCTGTTAAAAATATTTCCAGAATATCGGTGTTAATAATATTGCGGTTAGGTTGATTGAGAAGTTGACATTTAAGTACCTGTTCTTCAATCATCAAATAGATAGCTTGTTGATATAGTCCACTAACATGACTCGGAAAACTATAGCGGCGATCGCACAACAGACATAGCAAGGATAGACATAGGGGTGAGTTAGCTAAATCTCTAGCAATTTGATTGCGCTGCAAAATCTCCCAGCAACGCTGAGCTTCTGCGGAAGCATGATCACTTGGAATATCTTCATCTTCGCGATCAATTTTGATGGCGAACCATTTATGAATATATTCTTGAATTAACAGATCACTCCAAGGCTGCAAACCCACCTCTAGAAACTGTCCTAAGCTATTTTGATAGGAAATCAAGCGACTAGAAATTATATATCGATTTAGAGGGTAAGTTTTTACAAAGTGTTGCAGATGTTGGGAAATATATTTCTGCGATAGAGTGCTTTCATTTAGTCCATCAATGAGAATGAGAAGTTTCCCTTGACTAAGTAACCATTGGGTTATTTCCTTTGAACTGGGGAAACCCAAACGTTCTAATTCTTCTGCGATCGCCGTCGACAAAGTATCATCACTGTGGCAAAACTTCCACATAGAGATAAATATGGGGAGCAGATCATGCTTGTAAGGACTATGGGGAAAGCGCAAGGCTTCCCATGCAATGTACTTCAAAAAAGTAGTTTTACCATTGGCAGGATGTCCCAATACCATCAAATAGGATTCTTCATTGGCGATATTGATCCCTAAGAGATTATTGCCCTTGTTATGGCTACTCCTTTGCAAATCCTGTGAGAAGGCTTCTTCCAACTCATCAACCGACTCAAAGTTCCGAATCGCAGTAATGGCTTGAAACCTCTGAGGAATATAAATGGAAGCGATCGCTGATAGATGACGACTGCCAAATATTTGCATAAATCCATGCGCCCTCGCATAGCTCTTGGCGTAATTGCTAGCCGCCTTCGTAAGGAGATGTTTAAAATAGGGATGATTGATTTCACTCTCTCGATCTTGATTATTATCAATGAAGCCTGATAGAACATTTTCAAACCTTTTGACAATTTCCTGAATAATCTGTTCCTGCCTTGTTTCTATGCCCATTGCTTTCGTAAGCCTTTCAAATTTTCTATTCTTAGTTCGTTCGACTCAATGAATTTATATTGCATTTAGGACAATTTACATCCTAGGGGGCTTATAGTTTAACTATAGGTTAAATAGTATTAACATTCTAGGTGAGTAGAAATGAGTAAACTAAATCTGATGATTTGTCCTCATGATACAGCCAAAAACCCTGAAAAATGGTTTCGATTTGTGCAGTATCTCAATCACAATCTTGATTTTATCGTTCATCTTACGATTTGTCTGGATTTTAAAGAATTCCACGATCGCTTGTCCACCGCCGATCTAGTCTATGCGAACCCTGCCGATGGCACACATCTTGTCCAAAACGAACAGTTTGTTCCCATCGTTCGTTCCACTAATCTTTTTGATGAAGTGGTATTTATCGCCAATCCCAATCTGAACAATCCTTCTTTACAATCTTATCAAGGTGCTAAAGTAGTGACTGTCAGCAGTATGGTCACTAATCTGGCGACTTCAATTCTTCAGCGTCAAGATGTCGTACCGACAGAATTAGTCAATAAAGATTCTTGGCTAGCTGTAATCAATGCGGTCGGGAAAAATGAGGCGAGATTGGGCTTTGTCTACAAAGATACTTACGATGAACTCTCTCCCAAAACCAAAGAGATGGTTACTGCGATCGCCACTTCTTCGGAGCATAGAGCCTTTCACGCCTTGTATCTAAGTCCTCAAGTTAGCGATCGCGCTGAGGCGATATCATCTGCTCTCCAAAAGATGCACCTTGATCCAATGGGACAGGATGTCTTGAAAGATCTAACAATAGAGGCTTGGGAATCAGTAACCGCCGATGCATTACTATCTCTTTTGGCGATCGGGGGCTAGTCCCAAGAAATAGCGTTGCGGCGTTGTTTCTTCACTGAGAAACGAGTAAGGAAGACAAGCCTACAAGAGATGTGTAAGTAGCTCAACATAATTAAAACCAAGAAAGTCGTTCCGCCCGCATAGCGGGCGGAACGACTTTCTGTGCCTAGCTACTTAGTCCTAAATAAGTACAGCCTATTGAGGGGGATAGAGAGATTTTTGATCATTGGTGCTTCGCACCAATGATCAAAAATCTCTCTGGGTTTTATCTGTATAGCGCAAAGCGCTGTCTGGCGATCGCCATTGAATCCAGAAAGCAAGTGTATTTCCTAAAAGATCCGACTTTCCTCCGACCTTTTCTGACCTGCACAAATCGCTTTTGCTGCTAGGTTGTGAAGACGTGTAAACAATGACTAAAGAGCAAAATTTTTTAGAGATTTGCACAAACTATTTACTACCCCCAATGACAGGAAACCTCATGACAACTATCTCCAAAAAACAAAACTTTCTAGCAGCTTCAGCGATCGCGGCTATGACTAGCTTTGCTCTCAGTATTTCTAATGCAGTCAGTGCCGCCAATCTCACTACTTACGATTTTGAGTATAGTTTTGGCAATCTAGCCAGTGGTATCGGTCATATCACAGTTGATAAGAATGATCCATCATTTTCTTCTGGAGTTACGACCAAATCTTATACTATACCTAAATGGTTAGATTTTAATCTTGTCTATAGTCAATATGGTAGAACCTATAACTTTACCAAATCTGACCTATCGTTTGGAGTGCTTTATGCCTACAACTATTCAAAGGGTGTTGTACCTAATTATTATGAATATGATACCTATGGTGACTTTAGAAATTACTTCGAGTTCACATTAAAAAATGGATATCAAGCCAATGGACAAGATTCTGCAACCAATTTCGATACCTTTTTAGTTGACAGACAGCTTGGATTGTTTACAAGAGCATTCAGTTTAACTGAAAGACAAGTCTTGCCTGTACCTGCAAAACCAGTACCCGTACCTGCATTTGCACTTGGTATTGTGGCGGCGGGTGGATGGATTGCCTCGAAGCAACTGCGCCGCCAGACAAAAGCTGTTAAGAAAGAAGTTGCGGTCTAAAGACATCTGCAATTATTTTCCATTTTTTCTAAAGCCAAGAGAGAGTTGTAACACTTTGCATTGCTTCTCTCTCTTTTAGGTTTCTAATGCTCCTAAAGCCTTTAAAGTATCAATTTCCGCTTGAGTCAAACCTGTCGCATCTTTGATGACCATGCCCTTGTAGGCGAGACGCGATCTCAGAGTTTGTAAACATTGCCCCGTGGCGATATCCCAACATTTGATCGTTTCATCCCAACTGCTACTAATCAGCGTTTTTGCGTCTTCACTTAGCGCTAGTGACGCGACCCAGTGATCATGCCCTTGTAAAGTCTCAAGACAATTTCCTGTTAATACATCCCAAATTTTGATCGTGCGATCGCTGCTGCCACTAATCAGGCGATCGCCATTAGGCGTGAAGATGAGCGAGACAACGGGATGAGAATGTCCAGAAAATATGCGTAAACAAGCCCCAGTCTCAATGTCCCATAACTTTACGGAATGATCATCGCCACCCGTTGCTAAATGCTGTGAATTGGGACTGAGTGCCATTGCCCATAACCGATTGCTAGAGTCTGCCTCCCAAGTATGCAGACATTCACCCGTTTCAAGATGCCAATGTTTAACTAGCTTGTCATAGCCACTACTAAAGAGGGTCTTACCATCGTGACTAAAGAGAACCGCTAAAACAGAACTAGGATGACCTTGCAAGGTTCTCAAACATTCACCAGATTCTAGATCCCAGATTTTAACAGTATGGTCATAGCTGCCACTCGCTAAGAATTTGCTGTCAGGACTAATGGCAATTCCCCAAACCCAACTGCGATGTCCCTGAAGTGTTTTGATGGATTTGCCTGTATGCAGACTCCAAAGTTTAATCGTGCGATCGGCGCTACCACTGGCAAGAATTTGTCCATTGGGGCTGAAGGTAACGGAGAGAATGCGATCGCTATGTCCGCGCAGTATTTGAAAAGGTTGTAGGTCAGGTTCTAAGGTTTGGGGTGCATTAATATCGACATTCCAGAGTTTAATCGTCTGATCCTCATGTCCACTGGCAAGTATGTTTTGTTGATTGAATTGATTGCTATAGGCGATCGCATAGATTGCATTGCTATTGCCTTGTAGGGTTTTGATACATTTTCCCCTCTGAAGTTCCCATATCTTAATCCCGTGATCATCACCACCACTCACCACTAAATTTAATTGCCGATGGAAGGCAACTGACCATACGCGATTGCTGTGCTTGTGCATTGTATCCAGACATTTCCCTGTGGCGACATTCCAAATCTTGACGGATTGATCATAGCTGCCTGTTACTAAGCGATCGCCTTGGGGACTAAAGGCTAGAGAGGTGACAACGGAATTATGTCCTAGAAAAGTTTTTAAACATTCGCCAGTTTGCCAATTCCAGATTTTCACAGTGCTATCAAAGCTACCACTGGCTATGGTTTTGCCATCAGGACTAAAGGCGATCGCTTTTACCCAATATTGATGCCCTTGCAGAGTTTGCACAGAGTCACCTGTTTCCAGATTCCATAATTTGATCATGTTATCTTCGGCTGCCGATGCCAAAAGTTGACCATTGGGATGGAAGTCTACCGACCAGACACAAGCATGATGTCCTGATAGAGTTTGAATAGATTCTCCTGTGAGTAAGTTCCAGATTTTAACAGTGCGATCGGTGCTACTGCTGGCGAGGATTTGCCCATCGGGGCTAAAGGCGATCGCCGTAACAATATTGGTATGTCCATGCAAGGTTCGGAAACATTCGCCATTATGGGTATTCCAAAGCTTAATTGTATGGTCTTGTCCACAACTAGCGAGAATTGGCGCATTGGGAGCAAAAGCAACATTCCAAACCCAACTATTATGACCTTGACAAATAAAGAGTTGCTGACCATTCACAGCATCCCAAATCTGAATTTCCCCATTGGTATCACTGCTGGCAAGCGTAAGTCCATCGGGACTAAAAGCAACGCTAGTAATACCGCCAAAGGTGGCAGTAAATAGGCAATCTCGAAAGTGAGCTTGACTAAAGTTGACTTGATGCAAATTTAGCGATCGCAAATCACAGTCACGAATCGTCAGCCGCGAAAAGTCGTAGCCCGTTAAATCGGTTCCCAAATGAGCCAGTAAATGAATGAGATTTGCGCCTCCGTAATTGTCTGAGGCTATTAATTCATGTTGAAGCTTGATAATTAATCCGCCAAATTTATGTTCAAGTTGATAGCTAGAGCCAAGATTAGTTTGTAATTGCTGAAGGATCGGCTGCACAATCAACTGAATTTGACTATCGCGAAGGTAATCCTTCGCTTGGGCTTGAACTAGAGCATGGGTGAGCAAATATTGCGGTGATTCGGTAATTATTTCTTGACAGATTAGTTTAATTAATCGCTCCGTTACATATTCCATCACCACAGGTTGCTGCGTAAATCCATGGCGATCGCGTTCAATTAAATTGCAGTTTACCAAGGATTCTAAAACTTCTATTACCTTTAATTTAGGTGTAAATGGCGTAAAAGCATCATGCAAATCTGTTAAAGAAATACTCTCGCGATGGATCACCAGCCAATACATGATTTGATTTTGCAGATCTGACAGTCTCTGTAGTTGTTGAGATAGCAGATTGCTGATGCCATTAAAAAGAGTGATGCCACTGGCTAAGAAATGATTGACATTCCCTCCATACAAATCACGAATCGAAGTAGCGGCAATCTTCAGCGCTAAAGGATTACCACTGTAACAATCAACTAATTGCCTAGCCTCGGCATCAGAGACTAATAAACCTTTGAGAGCTAGTATTGTTTTCCCTGCATCAAGTTCTAATCCCGATAGAGCCAGTGTGCGTACTGCTAAACCATCACCTTCCAGAGCCTTAATTTCGGCGGGTTTTTCACGGCTAGTAATCAACACACAACTTTGATGGTCAGTTTCTCCCATACGCCACAAAAGTTCACCGTAGGCTGCATATCCATCAAGATAAGTTCCTGTGCCTTGACCATGCTCTAATAATGTATCGAAGTTATCCAAAATCAGCAAACAGCGCGACTTACGGAAGTATTCGATTAAGCAAGTAATCTGCTCATGGAAGTTAGCAGGTAAAGTCGTAACCTGCTGCTGTGACAAGATTTTAAAGCAATCTGCCATCTTGTCCCCAAAGGTCGGCACATGGCGTTGCGATCGCCAAATTACATAATCAAATTCGCTTTGTAATTCTTCAGCAAGCTTTACCGAAAGCGAAGTTTTACCCATACCGCCCATACCGAGGATCGTCACCACCCGACAGCGATCGTCCAAAATCCATTTACTCAAAACCGCTAATTCCTGAGTGCGTCCACAGAACTTAGAAACATCAATTGCTTCTCCCATGTGCAGCCGACTTGTTTCTGCGTTAGCCGTTTGCTGCTGAGCGTAGCTCTCCAATACTCCCCGCACATTATTTTTAGTAACTTTTTCGTTTAAAGCTTTAGACAGCGATCGCCACAATTCTGAGCCAACATCCTTGATATAGCCAAGGTCATATCCCTCTTCTATACCAATATCTGAGTACTTTTTCCCATCCCAAGATTGACTAAAAACGAGTTCTTGGGCTGTACCTAATTTATCTCGTTTTAGTAATCGTGTAACTAGGGCGATCGCCTCTACATCTGTCATTTTTCGCCTTAACCATAGACTGACACTTATACTATCACTAGGAAATCTTCATTTGTCAAAAAAATTTACATAAACAAACCAAAAACATCAGACCTTTATCCGACCTTTTCTGACCTTTTTATTTTGTAGTCCCAGTTAAAGTTCAAGTACTTGATTCAGACAAAACTTAAGTGATAAGCACAGATAAGTTTGGGTTGAGTTGTTTGTAAGTGAAAGGAAGCATCAAAATGTCTACATGGATCAAGTTGAACTCTAAAGCTATTTATTTAATGCAAGGTGGTACAAATGAATTTCTTGAAAAAGTTCCAGTTGTCCCAAAAACGGGCGGGACTCCTGATGAGTTTGAACTTGACTTGACCGAAGTTAAAGCATGGATGACTCGTGCTAATCCACCTGCTCCTGGATCTATGGCGATTGAGTGGCAAAATGGAGCGCCAGACACTACACAGTTCGTTCCCCCACCTCCTACCCTTGGAGCAGATGCTTCTAAATTCACTGAAGATATCGTCAAGAAGATCTTCTTTGATGCACCTCGCGGCAATATTAAGAAGTATTTGCCAAAAGTACTTCACTATCTTGAAACAGTCGGTCTAGGCGATCGCGAAGCAATACTCATGGCTCTAGGCACAATCAGAGCAGAAACCGCAGGATTTGAGCCAATTAGTGAGTTTGAATCTCGATTTAACACTGCACCTGGTGAGCGTCCATTTGGTCTATATGATTTCCGAAGAGATCTAGGTAACGGGGCTTTTGGTGATGGTGCAATGTTCAAGGGCAGAGGATTTATTCAGTTGACTGGAAAGTTCAACTACGACAAATTTAGTACAAGGATCTATGGAGATGATCGACTTGTAAAAACTCCTGACCTCGCTAATGATCCTGACGTTGCTGCTAAGTTGTTAGCGGAATTTCTCAAAGATGCTGAACATCCCAACGGTCGAAAAGTTTGGTGGAGAGGCACTGTAACAACTCGTGACTTTGAAAAAGCTAGAAGATCGGTGAATGGAGGTACTCACGGACTCAGTAATTTTGTAACTGCTTTCGCAAAGGGAGAAGAGCTTGTTCCTTAACTAGCTACTAGTTAGAGAGAATTGGTTGTCCGCCATGATTCTCTCTAATTCAATTTCTTGAATATTGCCATTTCAAAGACAAATAAACAAAGACATGGCTATCAATAAAATTTACCTTAGTACAGGACAAAAAGTTGCAAAGATAGACAGGAAGGGGTTTTATAGAAGATAACTACAGCATCCGTAAAACCCCTATGGAAGAGATTAACCTATTCCGCGAAAAATTACAGCAACATCTGCCTTGGAATGCGGCAAGACTGTCTTTTGTGTCGATATTCTTGACCGCGCTAATGCGAGTAAAGACAGTAAACCTAGGGGAAATCGCCACAGGATTTAGCGGCAAAGCCAAAGTTGAATCGCACTACAAGAGATTACAGAGGTTTTTTCGAGACTTTGAGGT
>MNZA01000051.1 GCA_001873375.1 Oscillatoriales cyanobacterium CG2_30_44_21 | reverse complement strand
TTCTTGGGTTTTCAAATAAAGAAATGGCATAGCCGTTTTTTTATTTAATATTGAGCAGTACAAAAAACTTTTAAAAGGCTAGCTGTTTTTAGATTTTATTTGGCTTAATGGCTTCACTCTCAAACAAAGGCTTACAAAGCCTTGACAGATAAAATTCAACTAAATAAAATATTAATATTATATCTTTATATAATATTAATATGGAAGTTATAGGGATTGTAGTGATAGGTTTCTGCTCATGGCTTGCTCAGTTTCTAACTGACTCAGAGAAGAAAAAAGAAAAAGAAATTGAAGATAGAGTCAAAGAAAAGATAAAAAATGATCAGGCTATTAACATTCGCATTGAAAAATCTTAGCTGTAGTACAAAATAAAGAATCATACTGGGCTTGGTTTTAAACTCTCAAAAGTGTAACTATACGTCTGAGAGTTGATACGATAGGGCGCTTCGCGCTTACTTAAACCCTAAAGCAATTTTTGTGCATTGCAGCTCCGCCGCGCTTTCGTTAATATTGCGGCACGGAGCCGACCACAACATTATTAAACCTATGCTTGCGTTAAGCTTTGAATATCTGAAGTTTGGTACTAACTTATGAAGCAAAAAATGCAAACAATTGGTGGAGAGCTAAAAAGTCATGTCAAGATTTTGGCGATCGCCGTGGCAATTTTTTGGATTGTATTTATTGTCAATGAATCTGTATTTAATGGCAGACTAAACTCATTTGGCATCTTACCTCGGAGTCCAATTGGGTTACGGGGCATTCTATTTGCGCCTTTTTTACATGGCAGCTTTTTTCACATTGTTTCTAATACAGCTCCTTTTGTCGTCTTAGGATGGCTCGTGATGTTGCGCGGAATCAGTGATTTTTATGCCGTGTCGATCATATCGGCAGTAGTGGGAGGGCTGGGGACTTGGCTGATTGGCAGACCGCATTCTGTGCATATTGGCGCCAGTGGGGTGATCTTTGGATACTTCGGCTACTTACTATTTCGGGGTTATTTTGAAAAGAGCTTTATTGCGATCGCCATTTCCGTTGCGATCGCGATGACCTATGGCGGACTAATCTGGGGCGTTTTGCCAACCCAATCTTACATATCTTGGGAAGGGCATTTATTCGGTTTTATCGGCGGCATTATCGCCGCTAAGTTGCTATCGCCCGCAAAAAGCACATAAAAAAGTAGCGGCGCACTGCGCCGCTACTTTTTTTATTGCATTCTAAGCAACGCTTTTGATTGCTTCTAATAAGCTTTTGGTGCAAGCGCCTTTATCGCAAAAAAAATCTATGACTGCCCCATTGGCGATCGCCTGAGCTTTGCCACCATCAGCTGCCGAATAAGCAACAATTTTCACATTAGGAAACTGAGTTTTGATTTTGCTAGAGGCAGTCCAGCCGTCCATGATCGGCATATGCAAATCCATAACCACAACATCAGGCTTATGACTACTTACTCTGGTGATGGCTTCTTTGCCATTGGTGGCAACTTCTACGTTATCAATGCAGGATTGCATGGAGAGAGCTAGTTGGAGGGTGCAGCGTGTCAGCTCGTGGTCATCTACCACCAAAATGCGCAAAGTTTTTGTAGAAGATGTCATGGTTGGTTCGGTAAAAAGGACTTGACAATTACTTATTTATGTAACCTAAGATACGCCTTTTATAATTTAAAATCTTCTATCGCAGGGACTAATACAAATCAAACCTCGAAACTATACCAAATCAAGAAATGGGCTATGTCATTTCTTGATTTAAAAAACCAGCAGATAAGAGGCGGCGCATCGCGCCGCCTCTTATCTGCTCTAGCCGCGCCATTTTACTTTAGGTAAAATTTGCTTGTGATCAATGCGATCGCGGTATTTGACTGCAAAATTTAACAATGAGTCAAGCAAAGCATCCGACAGGAAGTGGGGTTGTAGCCCTAAGTCAAGCAGATTGGTGTTTTTGGCATTGAAATAATGCTGCTCTGCCTCAACGCGAGGATTATCAATGCTTTGGACTTCTACCTTAATGCCAAGGGTTTGCCCTGCTTTTTGAACTAGAGTTGCTAGATCGTTGATCGAGAAAAGCTCAGTAAATTGGTTGAAGACGCGCATTTTTCCAGCTTCCGCAGGGGTGGCGATCGCTAGTTCGATACAGCGAACGGTGTCACGAATATCAAGGAAACTGCGAGTTTGTCCACCCGAACCATAGACCGTTAGCGGATGCCCGATCGCCGCTTGGATACAAAAACGATTAAGAGCCGTGCCAAATACGCCATCATAGTCAAGACGATTAATCAGCAATTCATCAGTACCAGTTTCTTCGGTGAGAACGCCGTAAACCACGCCTTGGTTAAGGTCGGTGGCGCGTAAGCCCCATGTTTTGCAGGCAAAGTGGATATTGTGGCTATCGTGTACTTTGCTGAGATGATAGAAACTACCAGGTTGCTTGGGATAGGGGAGTGTATCCTTGCGCCCATTATGCTCAATGGTGATGTAGCCTTCTTCGATGTCAATATTGGGCGTGCCATACTCGCCCATTGTGCCGAGCTTAACCAAGTGGCAATCAGGATTATGTTCTTTGATTGCATAGAGCAAGTTCAAAGTGCCGACTACGTTATTAACTTGGGTCAATACGGCGTGTTCACGATCAATCATTGAGAAAGGAGCTGATCGCTGTTCTCCAAAATGGACTAGCGCCTCTGGCTCAAAACGGCGAAATGCATTCTGCAAAAAATCGTAATTAGTGATGTCGCCAATAAACAGGTCAATTTTCTGCCCCGAAACGGCTTGCCACTTGTAGATGCGCTCTTGGATTGATGCGATCGGTGTGAGCGTAGCGACACCTAGTTCATTATCCCAATGTCGGCGGATTAAATTATCCAATACGCCAACTTCATATCCCTTATTGGCAAGATGTAAGGCTGTCGCCCATCCGCAATAACCGTCGCCGCCAATTACCAGTACTTTCATGAATTCTGTAGCTTAGAAAAACTTTGAGTTGCAGGTTCCTGATTAACCCTATCAGGATTTGCCCCATTTGTGATGCGCAAGACTTAAATTTGATCGATTCTGATTAAATTGCCTGGCTGCAATGTCATTAGAGATACATTCGTTTATACCAAATTACTCTTTTCCCAGTAAAAAGTTAGAAGTTGCGGTGCTTCGCGCCGCAACTTCTAACTTTTTATACCAATTCACAAGAGTGTGACTACACTTTTGTGAATTGAAAACCATACTGGGTTTGTTTTTTAAATAAAGAAATGGCATAGCCATTTCTTTATTTGGTATTACTGGCAAAAGATTAGTCAAAACCTCAATAGGCTGTACAGCAATTTAGCGGTCGTAATTTCTCATCAGCGAGTGTAATGTGTTTGCTAGGATTAAGGTAAGTAAAGAGTAATTTATACCTATTCATTCAGTTAGGGTTTTGCAATTTATAGGAAAGTTGATCAAGTATGCTTCCGACTGCCGAATTTGCCCATCAAGTAGATCCAGAAAGAAATCCAGAGGCGATCGCGTCAACTATTCGCCAAGGATTGCAGCCCATGGGCATTGATAGTCTTGCCGTTGAAGTTGCGATCATTGATAGCAGTCTAGACTTACAAATTCGGACAAACTCTGCCGTTGACAAGGAAAAACTGCTGACATTAGTGCGTGGCGAACTTCAAAATTTGCATATAGAATCTGTGGCTAAATTTAGAATCCACTGTTGGCGCAATGATGAAGAAATCCATGAGCAGCACTTGCTGTGGACGGAGCAGCTTATGATCAACTCACCCCGACCTTTGACAAAATCGCCGCATCGCTCCGTAGATGACTTGCGTCAGGCGATCGCCCCCGATCAAAGACAAGCAGAGCCACAGCTTTCCAAAAATTCCGTACTTCAACAAGCAATTAATAAAATTGCGCCCACTCATCCCAAGGCAAAGCAACATCTAGCCGCGATCGCCCCACCAGAGCCAGAGAGTAGAGCCGTTGCCAGTGACCTATCTGGTCTATCCAATCCGAATACTGCGATCGCCCCAATCTCAACCCCTCGCCATAATTATGGGCAGTATTTGTTGTTGGCTTTACCAATAGTTGTATTGGGTTTAGGCATCGGGGCATCGGTGCGAGCTTTGAGCTTTAAAGCAAACAATATTGCTGTGGAGTCGGCAAAGCCTCAGCCTGTGACTAGCCCTAGCCAACCAGTTCAAGTAGGAGCAACCCTTGCACCTAGAAATGAAGCTGGACAAAAGGCTCCCACTAGGCTGGAACCATCCACCAATATCGCTTTGGTTTCGCCATCAGCCTCCCCTGAAAGCCTAAGAGATACTTCCCCCGCGATCAGATCTGACTCATCTGACAGGATCACCTTAGAAAAATTTAATATCGTTCAGCAGGGCATGACTGTTGAAGATGTGGAGAAAATCTTTGGAGTAGCAGGGCGAGTGATTGCTGAAACTAATGATGGCAAGAGTGTGGGGATGGTTTACTCTTGGAAAAATCCTGAAGGGAGTAATGCCATTATTGAATTTAAGGATGGTCAGGTGGTAGCCAAAGCCCAAGCGGGGCTGTAGTAGCAAACAATGCACCGTAAGGGCAATTCATGAATTGCCCTTACGGTGCATTGCGTAAATCCAATTTTTAAACAAAGAAATAGCTGTATTACTTACAGGACTTTAAATCCAAATCAAGAAAGATTTTGAAAGCGTTGCTTTGCAACGCTTTCAAAATCTTTCTTATGGTTCGTTTGCGCATAAATCACTGTAAGCTAACTTTAGGTTGTCACAGCTTAGAGGGAGAACAATTTCTTGGGTATCGATTTACGCAGCTATGTCTACTTAGATAACTTGCAGCGACAACACGCCGCATACTTAGGAACGACCGCACAAGGCTTTTTACCCTTACCTGGTGATACCTCTCTCTGGATCGAAATTTCTCCTGGCATTGAAATTAATCGCATTACTGATGTGGCTTTGAAGTCAACTTCTGTGCGTCCTGGGGTGCAGATTGTTGAGCGCTTGTACGGACTATTAGAGATTCATTCGGCAAGTCAGGGTGAGACTCAGGCTGCGGGTCGGGCGATTTTGGAAATGCTGGGTGTAAGTGAAGAGGAACGGATTAAGCCGAGGTTACTGTCTAGCCAAATTATTCGGAATGTCGATCCTCATCAAACGCAGCTAATCAATCGATTTCGCCGTGGGCAGATGCTGTTGTCGGGTCAGACTTTGTACATTATGGAAGTTGAGCCTGCCGCTTATGCGGCTTTAGCCGCCAATGAAGCAGAAAAGGCTGCATCTATTAATATTTTAGAAATTGTTGCTGTTGGAAGCTATGGTCGCTTGTACCTTGGTGGTGAGGAGCGCAATATCATGGCAGCGGCGGCGGCGGTGTTACACACAATTGCTAATGTCAGAGGGAGAGATATTTGGAGCGATCGCAAAGAGTAAACCCAAACCATTAACAAACTTAAAAGCGTTGCTTCGCAACGCTTTTAAGTTTGTTAAAGATCATCTTCCCAGCCACAGCACTTACATAACCATTGCTTTGGCGGTAAGCGCATCCGCGAAAATGGGGTGCGACATTCTGGGCATTTACCTGTAAAGATGGGATGCCAACCAAATTCCGACTCCATCACAGGGTCATAGATTCGAGGATCTTCGGGTTCCCATAGGTCGGCTGATATAAAGTCTTTGCAAGCGCCCCATTGCGGTCCATAAGGATGTACCGCACAGACCAAAAATGGACTGTGGGCATAAAAGTTACAGCGATCGCAAAGGGGAATTTTTGACATAGGTAATATTTTATCGCAAAACCCAAAAAGCGAGAGGCGGCGCATCGCGCCGCCTCTCGCTTTTTGGGTTTTGCAGCGCGAAGTGGCGCAATTAACTAAAGCGCGCAATTTCAATTCCATTCTGGCGAATGACTAGTTCCAAACTCAGGGAACTAGCAGGAAAAATAGCTTCCTTAGTTATGGCTTTGATCTCATAGGCAGAGCTGAGAGTGCTAACAAATTTGAAAAGCTCCGTTAGCGCATCTGGTGGGAAATTGCCAACTTTGCCTGTGAGCGGATTGGCTAACACACCCTCACGCCGAGCGCGGAAACTAACTAGCAAAAACAATTGCTCAATGCGAGAGGCGAGGGCTTGAGGCGGCAGGTCGGGGGTGAACTGTAAACTGGCAATTTCTGCGCCTGAGGCAAATATTTGGCGGTTGAGCGTCACATCGGCAGCGATCGCAATTCTTGTTTCTCGTTTTAAAAAGTTACCCGCCGAGAGAATCC
The DNA here is from genome assembly GCA_001873375.1 of Oscillatoriales cyanobacterium CG2_30_44_21. Lineage (GTDB taxonomy): Bacteria > Cyanobacteriota > Cyanobacteriia > Pseudanabaenales > Pseudanabaenaceae > Pseudanabaena. The sequence goes on along the minus strand of MNZA01000051.1, from coordinate 3,130 downwards.
GAATTACATAACTTTGTCCATCCTTCAGGCGATTTAACAGTCCTTCCACTTGTGATTCTGTAATTTGCAGTACTGGGTCAGTGGGAGCTTGATCAGGGAGGAAGTCAAGCAGTTCGCGGGCAGTTTGTTCTGCTTGTTGCAGTAGTTGTACGCTAGCTTGGCGCAATTCCGAAGGGCTAAGATTGGGGCGGACAACTCCAATTGAAAGCAGTTGATCGGCGAAAATTGCCACATTGCCTTTGCGAAGAGCTTCAAGGCTAATCAGCAATTGCTCACGCGCTGATTCTAAGGAGGCGACTTCTGTTCCGAGGGTGACTCTTTGTTTTTCAATATCGGCTAGACGTTGTTCCGATTCATCTACTCTTTGTTTGAGAGTTTCACGATCGCGGGAAATACTGGTCAGTTCGGCGGCAATGCGTTCCTTTTCATCGCGCAATTGTGTACTTTCTGTTTGCAGATTTTCTTGTTCTGTGGTCAGGCTTTGGATGCGATCGCGCAGATCGGCTTCCTGTTGGGAGGCTTTTTGCAGTTCCGCATCGGCTTGAGCAAATTTATTCTCAACTGATCTTAATAATGCTTGAGTTTCGGACTGCTTGCGGACTGCTTGAACTAAGGACTGATTAATTTCTTCGAGGCGATTTTGAGCTTTTTCCTGTTCAGTTTTGGCAGTATTTAACTCAGTTTCAATCTTTTGTTTTTGGGCTTGGCTGCTCGAAAGTTCTGAACGAATACTCTCTAAGCGAAATAAACCATCGCGTAACTGCCCACTTAGCAGTAACAAAATTCCTAATGTCGAAGCGGAGATCATGCCGCCTGTGGCGATCGTCACTACTGTGGCGGTGTCGCGAGGTCTGAGGTTAAATATGCTAAGTCGCGCTTTGCCAACCTTAGTGCCGATGCGATCGCCTAAAGTTGCGATCATGCCGCCTAAGATCAAAATCGCTAAAATCAGCGTATATCCAGCCATGTAACTCCTTATTCCTCACGGTGTCGATTTTAGCAGACAAGCTCATCCCCTCATAAGTAGTTAGGTGCAAACCCAGCAGGTTGTTCCGCCCGCGTAGCGGGCGGAACAACCTGCTGGGTTTTAGTTTTAATTAAGTCCAGATACTTAACTTGGTATGTTTTTTGTTTGGTATTACCGATGCAAACGAATCAAGAATAGATTTGAAAGCGTTGCAAAGCAACGCTTTCAAATCTATTCTTGATTCGGGTTTAAGCGAAAATCCTAAAATCGTTTTCATCAGATGTATGCTTTTAGGAGCAGTATTTGGAAAAACAATATGCAGGAATGGATTACTAGCACAATGAATTCGCTGGGATATTGGGGAATTGGTTTGCTCATGTTCGCCGAAAATCTATTTCCACCGATTCCTTCAGAACTAATTATGCCTCTAGCTGGCTACACAGCTACCTCTGCGGACACCAAGATTCAAGTAATTCCCGCGATCGCTGTGGGTGTAATTGGAACGATTGTGGGCGCAATTCCTTGGTATTACGCGGGACTGTTACTGGGACAAGAGCGATTGCAAACATTAGCCGATCGCTATGGCAGATGGATTGGAATTTCTGGAAAAGACATCCTTAAATCTGTCGACTGGTTTCAGCAGCATGGCTCTAAAGCAGTTCTGCTAGGTCGCCTAGTCCCAGGGATTCGCACTCTTATCTCCATTCCTGCGGGGATCGGCAAGATGCCGCTTCTCCCATTCTTTCTCTATTCTACAATTGGCACAATTGGCTGGGTTTCCTTGCTCACTTACGCAGGTTATTTCTTGGGTAGCAATTACAAATTAGTTGAAGATTATATTGATGTCATTTCTAAAGCTGTAGTGCTTGTGGTAGTTTTGGCGATCGCCTCTTTTATTGGTTATCGATTGTGGAAGCGATCGCGCGCTTAATCGCCAAAAAACAGCCGATAGCGTACCGCCCCTGCCACGCACTTAGCTATAATCTGGCAAAGTGCGCTATTGTTTTGATGGAGATAGTCATCAACGCTAGAAAACAAAACATAGCCAATTATGGAAAAGCAACTCAAGGTTCAGCAGCTAGTTGATAATTTGTCCAAGGCAATTGTGGGTAAGGATGAAGCCATTCAATTAGTCTTAGTGGCTCTTTTTTCGGGGGGGCACGCCTTACTCGAAGACGTGCCAGGAGTGGGGAAGACCTTACTTGCTAAATCTCTAGCTGCTTCTATCTCGGGAAAGTTTCAACGAGTGCAATGCACGCCCGACCTCTTGCCAACTGACATTACAGGAACTAATATTTGGAATCCGCAGAAGGGAGAGTTTCAGTTTTTAGCGGGACCTGTATTTACCAATGTGCTGCTAGCCGATGAAATCAACCGTGCCACGCCGCGCACTCAGTCAGCCTTGCTAGAAGTAATGGAAGAAGGACAAGTTACCGTGGATGGCATTTCCCGAAAGGTTCCCTCACCATTTTTTGCGATCGCCACTCAAAATCCAATTGAATATCAAGGGACTTTTCCATTGCCTGAAGCCCAACTGGATCGCTTTGCCCTATCCTTTAGCATTGGCTATCCTAATGAAGCTGAAGAATTAGAAATGCTAAAGAGAATGCAGGCTGGCAAAATTGGCTCTGACCAATTGGAACCATGCATTACTCCAGAAGAAGTGGTCGAAATTCGCCAGCTTTGTTCTCACATTCCTGTCAGTGATGCAACTAGTGAATATATTGTAAGCGTTGTCCGTGCTACCCGTGACGATGAGGAGATTACCCTCGGAGTCAGTCCGAGAGGGACTTCGGCATTGTTGCGCTCAGTTCAGAGCTATGCCTTTATTCAGCAAGTTCTCAATCCTAATCGCCAATCCGAATATGTTTTACCAGATGATGTCAAGTTTTTAGCGCCCTTTGTATTGGGACATCGAATTATGACAGCAGGAAGGCGATCGCCCAAAAAGATCATTCAGCGCCTAATTGAAACTGTAAAAGTACCCTAGTCGGCGTCGCAGAATAAAGTATGAATCATGAAGAGAACAGGACAGAAGGGGCATGAAGATAATGAATCAGCAGTCTTACGGAATTGGGCAACATATCTAAAGATTTGAAATAAGTAACCTAAAAACCAGAGGTCGTTCCGCCCGCTATGCGGGCGGAACGACCTCTGGTTTTT